>CAKPIK010000003.1 GCA_934162365.1 uncultured Clostridia bacterium
TATACAAAAACAATTAATTTTTTATTAAATTTATTTCATTTACTAATATAATTTCTTATACAAATTACTATTTATCTTTATTATTTTCATTTTCTTTTGCTATGTATGCTGCTGTCAATATTTACATTTACCACACCAAGAACACCCATTACATCTATCTCTACTTTTGCAATTTTTGCATTTAGGTTGATTTTTAATTTTTTATAACTTTACAAGGATTTATATATCTCTCCTGCCAACATTTTATTTTTTCTGTATATGTTTTGATTAATATACATACTGATATTATGCAAGTTAAAACTTCTGCTATTGGGAAAGTACACCAAACTACATTTGTTACATTATCAGATAATGTAAATAAATATGCTATTGGGAATACAAATATCACAAGTCTTAGCAAAGATATTATTAATGGTTTTATTGCACATCCTAAAGATTGTAACACTCCTTGAACAGCAATAGAAAATCCTCTTGAAGGATTTTGTTCATTAACTGTCAATTCATTAACATTATAATTATCTATACCATATGTTAATAATTGTTTTCCTAGTTTTTGGTCTCTTTCACTATTTTTAACAAATAAAATTTCAAGTTTTTTATCTTCAACTCCCATAAAAGCAATAGGTTCATTGTTTTCGTCTTCTATAATAACTATATATTTCATAAAAACCTTTGTCTGTTTTTAATATTTTCTCATTATATATTCTAATTATTTTTTGCAATTTCTTTTGCTATGTCATTCGCTTTGCATACAAATTATTCCAAGTGGTGAATTATATTCTTTTTTGTAAAACATAAATTTAATCTCTTTTTTAATGCACTTTATCTAAATTATTTCAATTTTTTTACCAAAATTCTTTTTATACCATTTATTTAATTCATGTCTATTATGAAAAATATGAACTTTTTCACTGTCTACTTTATCTATTTTTTCTAGAATCTCTTCTCTTTTATTTTTTCTCCAGTTTATTACAAAACATAAAAATTTCCAATCTATTTTTTCTTTGCAGCCTGGTATTTCTCTTCTTTCTTTGCCATGATATTGTATAAATCTTTTTAATACTCCCATTAGCTGTGCTAAAGAAGAATAATCTAAGTATATAACACAATCAGCTTTTTCTAAACGTTGTTGCAATGTAGAGCGATATGTTCCGTCTATTACCCATTTAGGCTGTTTAACCCTCTCAATAATAATTTCATCACGTTGCTTTTTATCTCGTTCTTCCCAATTCTTAGAATAATTTAATTCATCAATATGATAAACCGGTAGTTTTAATTCTTTTCCCAAATTATTAGCAAGAGTTGTTTTTCCTGTTCCACTTCCTCCAATTATACATATTCGTTCCATATAAAATCTCCATTTCATTTTATAAACATAATTCATTATCTCTAATGTTATTAATCAATTTAACTGTTTCAGCATCTAATTTTTTATATCTGCCTTCTTTTTCAGCTGGTGTTAATTCATTAAAATATTTTTTATTTACTATATCATAACTAATGCAATCAAGCATACCTCCCTGCACAGTTTCTTTGTTATTTCGTTTTGAAGTAAATAAAAATGGTTCTTCTTCTATTGTTATTGAATAAACTTTTCTTTTTTCATCTACTAAAGCTATACCTGTTTTGTATCTAGCTAAGCTTTCGCCTCCAACTTTATTTAATAATTTTATATAATGGTTAATAATCTCTTCATCTGTTAAATCTTCTCTACCATTTACTCTTCTAACAAACAAGCCAGGCTGCATTTCTTCGTCAAACTTTTCCACATATAATCCTGAATCTTCAGCAATAGCTGCCATTTTAGTTTTTTCATAATATGCTAATGCTTTTTTTATTGCATTTTCTTCTGCTGTTTTTCCATCTTCTTCAACATTAATTTTTACTCCTATATTTTTAGGCATTACAACATTAATATCTTTAAGACATGCTAATCTTCTTTTCATTAGATTATATTTATTTTCATTTCCAGTAGCAAATAATAACTCCATAAAAAATTCTCCTTTTCTTGTTTTTTCAATTATATCATATTTTAAAATTTTATGGCTTTATATTTCAAATATTTTTTCGTATATTATACAATAAAAAAGCACTCTATAGCTTTGCTATAAAGTGCTTTTGGTGGTGGGCAGGGATGGATTCGAACCATCGTACTCAAATGAGAACAGATTTACAGTCTGCCGCCTTTAGCCACTCGGCCACCTGCCCTTATTCTTTTATCTAATACTAATAGATAAAAAAATGGTCCGCCCTCTAGGATTCGAACCTAGGACCCACCGGTTATGAGCCGGTTGCTCTGACCAACTGAGCTAAGGGCGGTTGTTAACTTTCTATAAAATCAAAAAAAGTCTGGAGCAGGTAGCGGGAATCGAACCCGCGTCATCAGCTTGGAAGGCTGAGGTTCTACCATTGAACTACACCTGCATAACTCCTCCTGACAAGTATAAATTATAACTGTTATTTTATACTTTGTCAAGAGGTTTTTTAAGTTTTTTTAAATTTTTCTTATTAAAGCTTTGTTAGGTCCCCAAATACATGGTGCTGTACATTTCCAATCTGTATATTTACACCTAATTCCTGCTTCATAATCTTTTAAATAGTTATAGACTTCTGTGTTTGTATTTTGAGTTTCATTTAAATATTTATCTAGTATTGCTTTTGTTTGTAACATTATTTCTAATTGAGCACATCCACATAAACGCTCTTTTGTTTTTAAAATAAAGTTTTCAACAGTTCCTCTTTCATTAATATTTATTAATAAGCCTTGTGGATATTTTTCACCCAAAGATGATATATCATTTAGCCATTCTTCTGTTAGTTCTTTATTTTCTTTTATTATTAATGGCACATAATATTCTTTTACTTCTGGAATTGTTATTTTATAGTCTATTGTTCTATGTCTTTGTGCTTGTGCAAACTCTGCAAATGTTCCTTTATAGGTTGTACAATAGTTTTCTCCAAACTCTTCTTTTCTGTTTAATCTTGTATCAAATAATGATAAAGTACGTTTTTTAACTCTTGTATCCAAATTTTCTACTTTTAGAAATTCTAATTGTTTGTTAAATTCTTTTAAATATGGTTTTAACATTTTATTAAATGATGTGTCTTCAGCTTCTTGTATAAAGTCTTCAAACCAATTCATTATATAATTAATTTGTCTTAAGCTCACAGAATATTCCATAGTTGTTGATGGTGTAAATATACTTATTAAATATCTTGCATTTTCTTGTGCCAATTTTAAAACCTGGTTTTCTTTTATATTAGGATATTCTTTAGAAATCTCCGTTTTAAATATTTCTATCCATTTTTCATATAATTCTTTTTCTTTATCTTCTAATTTCATTTTAGTATATCTAGCTGATTTTTCAGAAGTTGTATACATTCCTTCATTATTAAGTATCATTGCTAAAATTTTAGGTATTTCTTCTAACGCTAAATTATATATAGGATGATCAAATACACTATGATGTCCTGATACCAAAGTTCTATTTGCTCTTTTTATTGTTTTTTCTTTATCTTCATTAAATAACACATTTAATGTATCTGGCATATAGCATATTCCTGCTGCTTTACCAGAAAATAATATTGCATCTTCTTTTGGTAATATATATTTTTCTTTTGTTGAGCCTAAAACAGATATTTTCATTTTTATTCCTACTTTCTTTTAATTAATTTACTAAATTATTCCTTTATCTAATCATACAAAAAGCGTATACCTAAAAAGGTATACGCCTATAAATCAATTTATCCTCTACCTTCTGGAAGGGCATCTGGTAATTCTAATTTTACTCTTATCTTAAATATGTAGCTCATTGCTCTAACAATTTTGCTTTGTTTAATTCTTTGCCATAATGAAGGTTTTACCTCAAATGTTGTATCAGCTATATATTGTTGTTCTTCTGTCTCAACATTTTCAACTACTTCTTCTTCAACTGGTGTTGGTATTCCTTTTAATGCATCTGCTATTTCTATACCAATAAAGCTTAAAGCTTTTGATCTATCTTCTATTCTTTCCATATCTATTTCAATATGTAAATTAGTTTCCAAATTAGATATTCTAGCATTAATTAGTTTTATTGCATCTGCATAATTTTGAGATGTTTTACCTTTACATCTGCCAATAACACCTAATGTTTCTATTATATCTTCTTGGAAATATGCACTAGCATCTTTTACAGAATTTTTCCAGTCTTTTTCCTTATTTTGAACAATTTCCAACAATTCTTTTAGTTGTGCTGACAACTCAATATTTTTTTCTCTTTGAATTATTAATTCTTCTATTCTCTTTGTGTTTTCTTCAAATTGATTTGTAGCATACTCAACTAGCCCATAAGCTGCTTTATAAACAGATGCTGGGAAATTTTTCTTTTTTGGATATTCTATTAAATAAGTTTTTACTGAATCTATTAAATCCTTAAAGTAAGCGTCATCGTCTAATTGTACGATTTGTTTTTTACTATTTGGATTGATTAATTTTTGAATTTTGTCAATATTTGATAAAATCTTTTCTTCAGTTATTACCATTCTTACGTTTACTATGCCTGGTCTTCTATTCCAAAATATAGACATGTAAACCTCCCTCCTTCGTCCTATGTAATTATCTCTTTTTCTGACGTAATTATATAACTATTTGCTTTTTTCTACAATAGGAAACGCAAAAAAATATATTTAATTTCTGTTACAAGTTTATTACAAAAATATTACAGTTGTCAACTGTTTTTTATTTTTTTGTTAAATTAATTATCCTTTTTTATTTCTGCAAATCTTTTTATTTTCATTGTAGTTGTTTTTTCAAATTCGTCTTTTTTTATTTCCAAATGTTTAATCGCTTTATATGATGTTAATTTTCTGTTTACTTTTTTTATTTCTTCCCAAATTATATTGTGAACTTGTTCCCCTGTTAAGTCTTTTCCGTACTTTTCTTCTATTTTATCATAATCCGGTATAACCTTTACAGTAATAGTCAATTCTTTATCTTCAGGATTCATTTGTTTTCCGTAAACCATACATTCTTTTATTTCTTCTACTTTTCCAAGTAACAATTCTATTTCCTCTGGATATATATTCTTACCATTTTGTGTTACTATTACATTTTTACTTCTTCCTGTAATGTATAAAAATCCATCATCTAAATATCCTATATCTCCTGCATTAAACCAGCCATCATGCATAACTTCTTTTGTTGCCTCTTCATTTTCGTAATAGCCAAGCATTACAGTTTTTCCTTTTATCCAAACTTCACCTTCACCATTTTCATTTGGTGCATGTATCTTTATTTCATCACAAATAACTGCTTTTCCTGCTGAACCAACTCTTGCATCATATTCAGGTGTTAATGCTGCTATTGGAGCTGTTTCTGTTAGTCCATATCCTTGTAAAAATATTATTCCTATGTCTTGTAACCATTTTCCGACTTTTGCATCTATTGGTGCAGCTGCTGACACAACATATTTAAGGTTTCCACCTAGATTTTCATAAATTTCTGAAAATACTTTTTTCTTTATGTCTATTCCTACAGCTTTTAGTGCATTTGTAACATGCATCATTGAGTTAACTAATCCTGCTTTTCCACCTTTTTCTATACTTTGATTAATTTTCTTATATAAGTTTTCTATTAAAAGTGGTACAGCAAGCAAAGCTGTTGGCTTTGTTTCTTTTAAATTTGGGACTATGTATTTTAATCCTTGACATACAGCTATTGAGGCTCCAACAGCCATAGGTAACAAGAATCCAATAGTTGATTCATAAGTATGATGTAATGGTAATACAGAGAAAAATCTTTCTTTTTCTGTTAAATTTACATATGCTGAAACAGAGTTAACATTTTCTGCTAAGTTTCTATTACAAATCATAACTCCTTTAGCTGCTGATGTTGTTCCAGATGTAAATATTAATACTTTAAATTCATCTGGATCAATTTTTATTTTCATAAAAGAATTATCGCCTGAATCCACAAGTTTCTTACCTTCATTTATTATTGTGTTAAGTCCAATTTCTCTTCCCAATAATTTATCTTCTGAATTCATTTGAACAAAATACTTAACTCTTGGAAGATTATCCTCAACTTTTTTTATTATTTCTTTCTTCTTAGTTGAATAAATTACAACCGTTGCTTTAGAACGGTTAATAACATTTTCCAATTCATTTGGAGGTAATTCTTTATCAACTGGTACAGCAATACCTGCACCACAAAGAGCTGCCATATATGAAACGTACCAATGATATGTATTTTCTCCTATCACTACAATTTTTTCATCTTTTAAATTGTATTTGTTTGTTAAAGCTGTTCCAAGAGCAATAACGTCCTCTCCAAACTGTTTATAAGTTATTTTTTCAAATTCGCCCTTCGGATTAAATTTTTCTAGTATAAATTCCTTATTTGAATATTCATTTATACTTCTTTCAAATATTTCCTTTATAGTTTTATATGTAGTTGGTTTATATTGTTTTTTATCTTTTTTTATTTCTCCATCTTTCAATTTATCATAATCAATTTTTACCTCTGGAATTTCTTCTATCCCATTCATTTTTATTTTAGGAAATTTAAAATTTGGTATTTTTATATTAGTTATTTTCATTCTTTTCTCTCCATTTTCTACAAAATATCTTCAGATATTTTATCATATTTTACAATATTATGCAATTTTTATGAGTTTAAAATTTAAATAATCGCTACTTACTAACTCAAACTCTATATTTTCAATTTTTCCAATCACAGCTTGCATATGTGATGCTCCATGTAAATGTCCATATAAACATTTTTCTACTTTATACTCTTTTAATAAATATATTATTTTTCTTTCAAATTCATTATTACTATAATTCTTACTTATTGGTGGATAATGCATACATACTATTATTGGTTTATTAGGATTTTTAGCTTTTGCATCTTTTAATGATAGTTCTAATCTATTTATTTCTCTTTCTATTATTTTTCTATCGTTTTGATTTGTATAATCCCAACCTCTTGCACCAGCAATCATATAATTTTCTATTTCATAACTATTATTAAATAATATTTCTATTGTATTAAAATTATTTTGTTTTAAATAATTTCTAATATTAGTTAACGTTGTCCACCAATAATCATGATTGCCTTTAAGCAATATTTTTTTGCCTGGTAAATTATTTAAAAATTCAAAATCTTTATATGTATTTTCTAAATATGTCTCCCAAGAAAAATCTCCTGGAATTAGAACAGTATCATTTTCATTAACCTTTTCTTTCCAATCAGCTTCTATTTTTTTGTAATGGTTTTCCCAATTTGGGCCAAAAATATCCATTGGTTTATCTGTATTTAGTGATAAATGTAAATCTGCTATTGCATAAATTGCCATGTTTCTTCCTTTCTATAATATAGTAATTACAATTTTAAATTTGGTATTGCATTTAAATCTAAAGTTGCTCTATCTCCATTTATATAATTATAGTATCCTGCTGCTGCAATCATTGCTGCATTATCTGTACACAATTTTAGTTCTGGAAAGTATACTTTTAAATTATTTTTCTTTCCAAAATCCCCAAATTGTTTTCTTATATATGAATTTGCAGATACTCCTCCTGCTAAAACTAATTGATTAATATTATTTACGTTTTCTTTATTTATATATTTTACCGCTTTCAATGTATTCTCTAATAAGACATCAGTAGTAGCTTTTTCAAAACTAGCGCACAAGTCAGCTTTGTTTATATCTGGATTCTTGTGATTCAAATTAAGTACAGCAGTTTTTATTCCGCTAAAGCTAAAATCCAAATTTTCTAAATGAGTTTTAGGTAATTCTATATTCGCTTCTCCTTCTTTAGCCATTTTATCTATTTTAGGTCCACCCGGATAATTTAACCCAATTACTCTTGCTACCTTATCATATGCTTCTCCTATTGCGTCATCCCTTGTTGAACCTAGTATTTCAAAGTCTGTATAATCTTTTATATGTACCAAATGCGTGTTTCCACCAGATATTAACAAGCATAGAAATGGTGGCTTTAATTCTTTATATGTAATATAATTTGCTGCAATATGTCCTTGCAAGTGGTTAACTGGTACTAAAGGTTTATTTAAGGCATAGCTTAATGCTTTGGCATATGAAACACCAACCAAAAGTGCCCCAACTAATCCAGGTCCATATGTAACGCTTATTGCATCTATATCCTCAAAAGAAATATTTGCATCTTTCAAAGCCTTTTTAGTAACAGAAGAAATAGCCTCTGTATGGTTTCTAGATGCAATTTCAGGTACAACTCCACCAAACTTTTCATGAATTGGTACTTGAGAATTTATAACATTAGAAAGAACTTCTCTACCGTTTTTTACAACAGATACAGAAGTTTCATCGCAGCTTGATTCAATTCCTAATATATATATATCGCTCATTTTTATTTCCTTTTAAAATAATCTAAATATTGCAAGTATTCCATTCATTAAGCCTTTATATAATAAGTTTATTATTGGTGAGATTATTACTCCTGATAAACCAGTTACCCAAATTATTAAAAATATTATATAAAAAACTTGTTCATGTTCTCTTAACCATCTTTTTGCATTGTATGGCATAAAATTTATAAATATTTTTGAGCCATCTAATGGAGGAAGTGGTAATAAATTGAATACTCCTAAACCAATATTTATTATTACTAATTCCTTAAGTAACACTAATATTACGTTGCCAATTGTAGTAAATAGAAAACTACTACTAGCAAACATATATACAGCACCAAGTATAATTGCAGAAACTATTGCTAATATGAAATTCATTAATGGTCCAGCTAAAGAAACAATTGCTTCACCTTTTTCCATTGACACATTTCTATTAAAATTTCTTGGATTAATTTCAACAGGTTTACCCCAACCAATTCCAACAAACATAAGCATAATAAATCCAAATGGATCAATATGACTTAATGGATTTAAATTAAGTCTTCCTTGCATTCTTGGTGTATCGTCTCCTAATTTGTCTGCTGCATATGCATGCGCATATTCATGAAAAGTTATTGCAATTATTACAGCTGGAAGCGTTAACACTAATGCCAATAAATATTCTGGAGTTAAACTTCTTAAGTTTAATACAACTAATACAGCTAATAATATATACAAATATCTTTTATCCAAATTATAACCAAACATAATTAAACCTTTCTTTTGCTAAAAATACTATTAAATTATACCACTTTTTATAATTAATTAAAATACCTTATTAAAATATTTCATAATTTATAATGAAAATCAAAAAGGGAACTACTTCACTTCATTCCCTTTCTTATTTGTTATTTTATTATTAACTCTTTTCCGTTATAATCAACTATAATTTTAGTATTTGGTTTTATTTTTTGTGATAATATCTTCCTTGCTATTAAAGTTTCAAGTTTCTTTTGAACAAATCTTTTTAATGGTCTTGCTCCATAAGTACTATCATATCCATTATCTATTAAGTATTTTTTTGCGTTTTCAGTTAACTCTAAAGTCAAGTGTTTATCTTCTAGTCTTTTTTCTAAATCTGCTATTAGCAAATCTAAAATCTTTCTAACTTCTGTTTTCTTTAATGGTTTATAAAATACTATTTCATCAAGTCTATTTAAAAATTCTGGTCTAAAACTTTGTTTTAGAATTTGTTCTACTTTTTCCTTTGCCTCCTTACTAATTTCACCTTTATCATTAATTCCTTCTAGAATATACTCAGAACCTAAATTTGAGGTTAAAATAATAATTGTATTTTTAAAGTCAACTGTTCTTCCTTGTGAATCTGTAATTCTACCATCATCTAAGACTTGTAATAAAACATTGAACACATCTGGATGTGCTTTTTCTATCTCATCAAATAATATTACACTATATGGTTTTCTTCTAACAGCTTCTGTTAATTGTCCTCCTTCTTCATATCCAACATATCCAGGAGGAGCGCCAATCAATCTAGATACAGAATATTTTTCCATATATTCAGACATATCTATTCTTACCATATTGTGCTCATCATCAAATAAACTCTCAGCCAATGCTTTTGCTAATTCAGTTTTACCAACGCCTGTTGGCCCTAAAAATAAGAATGATCCAATTGGTCTTTTTTCATCTTGTATTCCAGCTCTTGAACGAATAATAGCTTCTGTAACTTTTTCTACTGCTTCATCTTGTCCAATAACTCTTTTGTGTAATATTTTATCAAGATTCAATATTTTGTTTCTCTCGCTTTCAACTAATTTTGAAACTGGTATTCCAGTCCATCTAGAAATAATTTTTGCAATCTCATCTTCTGTTATTTTATTTCTAAGCAACGAATTTGAAGAATTACTACTTTTTTCTGCTATTTCTTCTTCGTGTTTTAGTTGTTCTTGCAATTGTGGTAATTTTCCATATTTTAATTCGGCTGCTTTATTTAGTTCATAATTTCTTTCAGCTAATTCTATTTGAGCATTTACCCTTTCTATTTCTCCTCTAAGTTTTTGAACTTTAGCAATTGCTTCTTTTTCATTTTCCCATTTTGCTTTCATTTGATTAAATTTTTCTTTTAATTCTGCTTTTTCTCTTTGAATATCTTCCAAACGTTTTTTAGAAAATTCATCTTTTTCTTTCTTTAAGGCTGTTTCTTCTATTTCATGTTGCATAATTTTACGAGATATTTCATCAAGCTCAGTTGGCATAGATTCCATCTCTGTTTTTATTAAAGCACAAGCTTCATCTATTAAGTCTATTGCTTTGTCTGGTAAAAATCTATCTGAAATATATCTATGTGATAAAGTTGCTGCTGCAATTATAGCACTATCTGCTATTTTAACTCCATGGTATACTTCATATCTTTCTTTTAATCCTCTCAAAATAGAGATTGTATCTTCAACACTTGGTTCATCAACCATAACTGGTTGAAATCTTCTTTCTAAGGCAGGATCTTTTTCAATATACTGTCTATATTCATTTAAAGTAGTTGCACCAATACAATGAAGTTCTCCTCTTGCTAGCATAGGTTTTAGTAAATTTCCAGCGTCCATTGCTCCGTCTGTTTTACCTGCTCCAACTATTGTGTGAAGTTCATCAATAAATAGAATTATTTTTCCTTCACTTTTCTTTACTTCTTGTAGAACTGCTTTTAACCTTTCTTCAAATTCTCCTCTATATTTTGCACCTGCAAGTAAGGCTCCCATATCAAGTGAGAAAATTGTACATTCCTTTAGTCCTTCTGGAACGTCTCCTCTTACAATTCTTAATGCTAATCCCTCTGCAATAGCTGTTTTACCAACACCTGGTTCACCAATTAAAACAGGGTTATTTTTTGTTTTTCTTGATAATATTCTTATAACATTTCTTATTTCATCATCTCTGCCTATAACAGGATCTAATTTTTGAGCTTTGGCAAGCTCCACTAAATCCGAACCATATTTTTTTAACACCTCATATGTTTCTTCTGGGTTATCATTCATAACTCTTGCACCTCCTCTTACTTCTAATAATACTTTTAAAAACTTATCTTTAGTAATATTGAAAGTTCTAAACAAATTTGCAATATTACTATTGGCTTTATTAATAATTCCAAGCATAATATGTTCAACTGAAATATATTCATCTTTCATTTTTTTTGCAATTTTCTCTGCTTCAATTAATGCTTGTTCCAAATCTAATGAAATATATATTTTTTCACTTTGATTTGTTTTATTAATAATTTTAGGTTTATTGTCTATTATGCTCTTTATTTCATTCTTTAATCCTACATTTGTTTTCATTTTATTAAGCAATTCTTTTATTAGTCCATTCTCATCTTCTAATAAAGCAAATAATAAATGTTCCTGTTCAACCTGTGCATTTTGTTCCTCAATTGCTATTTCTTGAGCATTTTTAAGAGCTTCCAATGATTTTTGTGTAAATTTTTCAATGTTCATATAGTATCGCCTCCTTTTAGCACTCTATATGTTAGACTGCTAATATTGTACACCCATTATATAAAAAAGTCAATACATTTGATATTTTTATACAAAAAAAGAAGAGCATTTTTATTTGCTCTTCTTAGATTTTTATATATATAATTTATTTTCTTTTTATATTTAAGCTTAATAATCCCATTCCAATTATTGAAGCACATGCCATAGCAACATATATTACTATGTTATCTCCTGTTTTTGGATTTGAAACATCTTCTGTGTTATTTGATGAATTGCTTGTATTTGTTGCTATAATTCCATATTCACTTAAGTGAGTAGTTTTAAATACTAGGTAATCTCCATCAATCTTAGCTTCAATATTTTCTTCTATTTTTCCATCTTTAATATATACAACTTCGTATTTATTAAATCCTTTTAAGTTTTCAGGTAGCTTAACTCTTATTGTCATATCTGTATCTTTTATTGAAACTTTTGTATTTCCGTCAAAAATATTAATATCAACTACATATTTAACATTTTTATTTGTTAAGTCTTTTTTTACTTCAACTGGTTTAATATCTAGTTTATAGTTTTTGCTAACTTCTTTTGCGAATTCAATTTTTGCTTCTGTTTCTCCTGTACTTTGAATTTCTTTTACAGTTTCTTTTACAGGTTGTTCTGGTTCTCCTGAAGTTTTAGTCCAAGAAGCATATAAAGTTACATTTTGATAATATTCAGCTCCAAGTGCATTTTTTATAATAGTGTCTCTGTTAAGATCATCTTTATCATCTTTATCCCATCTTCTCCAATATATATAAGTATAGTTTTTTCCACTTCCATCATTTTTTGTATTCCATCCAGTAAACTTATATCCTTCTCTTACAGGTGTATATGGTAAAAGTGACATAGCTGTTCCTGAATCTCCGCCACCTAAATAGTCATATTTGTTAGATGCTTTACCTTCAATAGTTCCACCGTTTGCATTTAATATTAATACTCTATCTGTTCCATCAAAAGTATCTTTAGTATATGTAGCAGTTAAAGTAATTACAGCATCCTTTGCGAAAGCACTTGAATTAATAGAAGTAACAATTTTTCCATCTAAATCCCAGCCCTTAAAAGTATATCCTTTTCTTACTGGTGTATATTTTGTTAAATCAATTGTTTTAAATTCTGCTACTTTACTTTCCAAGGTTAATTTTGCTTTACCATTTATTGTACCACCAAATGCATCAATACTTACATAGTATTTACCGCTATCTTTTAATTCTTTATCTGAAAATTTAGCACTAAGAGTTAATCCATTAGTATAATTAACTTCTTTACCTGTTGATGTATAAAAGTTACCGCTACCAGTAAAGTTTGCTATTTCTAATTCTTCGCTAGCCTTTGTATTCTCTGCCATTTCCCAATGTGAAAATTCAGTTTTGCCATTAAAAGGAATAATTCCTTTTGTTAATTCAGATAACTTAACTGTTGTTTCTCCTTCTGCAATATTAAATCTTACAAGTTTGGCATATTCACCATCAAAACAACCATACATTTCGTTAGCAGTTAGTAGTAATGAATATTTTCCATCATTACTAATTGTTGCTGCATTAACTTTATTAGATAAAGTCACAATTCCTAAAAACGCTATAAGCATTACTAAAAATAAAAATATTTTTTTAGATTTCATTTTTAATCCTCCCTTTTTTATTATATTAATACTTATATCATATATAATCATATTTTTCTTATTAGTTACCAATTTTTCCATGAAAATTTGGTAACTGCTTTTTATCTAAAAAATCGACATATTCTTTTAATTCATAAACTAATTATAAAAAATAAACCCAATACAGGAAATTCCATATTAGGTTCATTTTTTATTGTATTTTATAATTCATCTGTTTTAAATAACATATATCCTTCATAAAGGTAACTATTATCTACACTTCTAATTTAAAGGTTTCATTGTTGGGAAGAATAATACATCTCTTATTGATGCACTTCCTGTTAGTAACATTATTAATCTATCCAATCCTATTCCCATTCCACCTGTTGGAGGTAAACCAATTTCAAGTGCTGTTACAAAGTCCTCGTCCATTCCACCTGCTTCTTCATCACCTTTTTCTTTAGCTTCTACTTGTTTTAAGAATCTTTGATATTGATCTATTGGATCATTTAGTTCTGAATATGCATTTCCATATTCTCTTCCGCCTATAAACAATTCAAATCTTTCAACTAATCTTGGGTCATCATTTCTTCTTTTTGTAAGTGGTGATACTTCTACTGGGTAATCCATTATAAATGTTGGTTGAATTAATGTTTCTTCAACAAATGTTTCAAAGAATTCATTTATAATATGTCCTCTTGTATTTTTTATTTCTTCAAATTCAACACCTTTTTCCTTAGCAATAGCTTGTGCTTCTTCGTCTGTATTTATTGTATTAAAATCTACACCTGTTACGTTTTTAATTGCATCTATCATAGTAATTCTGTTCCAAGATGGTGTTAAATCTATTTCATTTCCATCGTATGTAATTTTTGTAGTTCCTAATACATTTTGTGCTACTGTTGAAATTAATCTTTCAGCTATATTCATCATGTCGTTATAGTCTTCGTATGCTGAATACCATTCCATACAAGTAAATTCCGGATTGTGTTTAATATCCATTCCTTCATTTCTAAAGTTTTTACCAATTTCAAATACTTTATCAAATCCACCAACTATTAATCTTTTTAAGTTTAATTCTGGTGCAATTCTTAAATACATTTGTAAATCTAAAGTATTGTGATGTGTTATAAATGGTCTAGCTGCATCTCCTGTTGCTACTGTTGTAAGAGTTGGTGTTTCTACTTCCATATATCCATTTTCAACCATAAAGTTTCTTATTTCTCTTAATATTTTGCTTCTTAATATAAAAGTATCTTTTACTTCTGGATTAACTATTAAATCTAAGTATCTTTGTCTATATCTTAAGTCCATGTCTTTTAAGCCATGAAACTTTTCTGGAAGTGGCCTTAAAGATTTTGTAAGTAAAACAACTTCTTTAGCATGAATAGATATTTCTTCTGTTCTTGTTTTAAATACAAATCCTTTTAATCCAATAATATCTCCTATATCAAAAGTTTTAAATGCTTTATAGCTTTCTTCTCCCAAGTCATTTATACTAACATAGCTTTGTATAGTTCCATTTGAGTCTTGAATTGTACAAAAAGATGCTTTTCCCATTATTCTTTTTGCAATAATTCTTCCTGCAACAGAAACATCTTTTCCTTCGAATTTTTCATAATTTGCTTTTATTTGTCCTGCTGTTTCTGTTCTATCATATTTTGTTATTGCAAATGGATTTTTTCCTTGTGCTTGAAGTTCGTCTAATTTTTCTTTTCTTACCTGCATTAACTTATTTAAATCTTGCTCTTGTTCTTGATTGTTATTTGGTTGTTCACTCATATAATATTTCCCCCTTATATATAACTAGTTTTCAAAAAACTGATTAAATTCTTGTTCTGTTATTGTTTCTTTTATTAATAGCTCTTGTGCAACTTTGTGCAATATATCCATGTTTTCACTAAGAATTATACTTGCTTTTTTATATGCTTCATCCATAAGTTTTTTAATTTCTTTTCCAACAGTATCCTCTATGTTCTCTCCAAATAATTGCAATTCATATGGACTATCTGTTTTTAATGATATTGGCCCAACAACATCACTCATTCCATATACAGTTACCATGTCTCTTGCAATTTTTGTTGCAACCTCTATATCATTACTTGCACCTGTTGATATATCATTTATTGCTAGTTTTTCTGCTACTCTTCCGCCAAGAAGTGCAATTAGTTTTTGTTCCATTTGTGTTTTAGAAACATAAAATTTATCTTCATCATTTTTATATAATGTATAACCGCCTGCAAATCCTCTTGGTATAATAGATATTTCTTTTACATCTTCTACACAGTCTAAGAATTTACTTACAATTGCATGTCCTGCTTCATGATATGCAGTTAATTTTTTATCTTTTTCTGATATTACTCTACTTGTTTTTTGAATACCGACTGTTACTTTTTTAACAGCTTCATCAATATCACTTAATGTTATTGCTTTGTGTTTATTTATTGTAGCAATAATTGCTGCTTCATTTAAAACATTTGCAAGTTCTGCACCAGTAAAGCCTGCAGTATCTTCTGCAATTCTTTTTAAATCTAATCCATCTTCAAACTTTTTATTTTCACTATGAATTTTTAATATTTCTTCTCTTCCTTTTACATCAGGAGTTGTAATTGTTATTTGTCTATCAAATCTTCCAGGTCTTAGAAGCGCTGTATCTAACATTTCTGGCCTATTAGTTGCAGCTAATACTATAACAGTTTCATCTGTTTCAAATCCATCCATTTCAACTAAAAGCTGATTTAAAGTTTGGTTATTTTCTGTTTCTGCCCCACTGTTACTTGTTCTTCTAGCGCCAATCGCATCTATTTCATCTATAAATATAATACAAGGAGCCATTTTTTTAGCTTTTTCAAATAATTTTCTAACTCTTGAAGCACCAAGTCCAGCAAACATTTCTATAAATTCTGAACCACTCATAGAAATAAATGGTACTCCTGCCTCTCCAGCAACTGCTTTAGCAATTAAAGTTTTACCAGTACCTGGTTTTCCACAAAGTAAAATTCCTTTAGGTACTTTAGCACCCATATTTAAAAATCTCTTTGGATGTTTTAAAAAGTCTACTATTTCCACTAATTCGTTTTTTTCTTCATCTAAACCTGCAACATCTTTAAATCTAACTTTTGTATCATTTTCTTTACCGTCATAGACTTTATTATCTGATCCAAAGCCTTGCATTTTAAATACCATTATAATCATTGCTAATAGTAATAAGGTTGGTAAGAACTGTATAAACATTGAAGAAACCTTTACCATTATGCTTGTAGGTTTTTGATTTAATTTAATTTCTTTACCTTCTAGTTTTTTATTTTGTATTAATTCTATAAATGCCTCTGTATTAGGTATACTTACTGTTTTCTTTTCTTCTTGCCCTTTATATTTCACTTTAGCAGTTGTACTTCCAGCATTCATTTCGATTTCTTCAATTTCATCTTCTTCTATTTGCATTATAACATCTGTATATGCAACTTCTTTACTCTTATTTTGTTTTTCCATATAGAAATATCCATATACTAAAGATACAACTAAAATAAGCACTAAAATTGAAGCCAATAAATAATAACTAGTACTATTATTCTTCTTGTTATTTTTCTTATTTTTGTCTTTTCTATTTGACATCATTTTGCTCCTTTTAAATTATTTGCTTTCTTGAATGGTAGATGGATTTACAGTTCCATCTATTTGTCCTTCATCCTTTTCTTTTTCCTTTTTTTCTTTTTTCTTTTCTGGTTTATTCTCTTTTTCCTCTTGATCTTTTTTCTCTTTTTCTTTTTCCAGTTCAGCTTTTACTTTCTCTTGCTCAGTTGCAAGCTTCATAAGTTCAATTTGTCTGTTTATAAAGTCTGTTTTTATCATTAATATTGCAACAATTACGTAAATATATGAAATAAGATTATACATCAATCCAAAATATTTCACATTTATTCCAGTTAATAAATTTAAAATTACATATACAATACTTAAAATAAGAGATAATGTAATAGCATGTACAGCAACACTAAAAGATGGAGCTGCTTTTAAATTTAGCCTTGAAAGTTTTGAAACCAAATATGCCAATACCCAAAGTATTAATATATCCATAAATATTGAAATAAAGTATACTATAAACAAATATATAAATATAATAAAATACAATGAAGCACACATAGAAACAATATTTAAGCTTTCAAAATATTCAATTGCACTTTGTTTAGTAAACTCATTTATATTACAACTAGAAGATAGTGCTAGATAGTTATATTCAACTTGTCCTAATGTACTGTTAGATATAACAACACATTTATTTTTTAATACTACTAAAGAAATATTTTCTTTTTGTATGCTATCTTGATATTCTGTTAATTCTGTACTATTAGTATCTATTAAAATTTTTCCAAATGTTTCTGAATAATCATCGATAATTATTGGTTCTTCAGTTTCCATAGTTAATATACCATTTGAATATGAAAACTCTGGTAGTTTTTCTTTCATTGTTGCATATACGTTTTTACAATTATCAACTATTTTAAAAGTGTAAAATAATGATATAATAACAACAAAAACTAATATTAATTTTATAAAATATTTAAAACTTACTTTTGGTGTTTCCAATGCAAAATCTTCATATTTATCCAAATCCTTGATACTTTTAAAAGCTTCCTTAAAAAAATTACTCTTTTTATTTTTCTCTGCCATTTTTATTACTCCTCACATATTAATCTACATTTTAGTTTCTACAATCATTCCATTTGGTGTATCTTTAACAGTATACCCTAAAGAAAATAATTTATCTCTTAATTCGTCAGATTTACTCCAATTTTTATCTTTCCTTGCTTGTTCTCTTTCTTTAATAATTTCAGTTATATTTTCTGGTAAATTCATTTTTTCTTCTTTATCTATATTTAATCCTAAAACCTCATCAAACTTTTTAAGTAATTTTGCAAATTCAGGAGACTTTTCTTCTTGTTTAATAACTTCCCATACTGTACTTAATGCTTGTGGCATATTTAAATCATCATTTATTGCTTCTAAAAAGTCATTTTCAAATTTTTCAATTTTTTCTTTTTCAGCTATACCTGTTCCTGTTAGATGGCGTTTGTATCCCTCTCTTAGTCTATTTAATGCTACTTTGGCAGCATCCATAGCTTCAAATGTGAAATTTATAGGTTTTTTATAATGTGAAGAAAAATTAAACATTCTATATACATCTGGTGAATATCCTTTTTTCTCTAAATCTTCTAGAGTATATAAATTATTTAAGCTCTTAGACATTTTTCCACCGTTCACTTGAAGAAATTCTACATGCATCCAATAATGTGCAGGAATTTTTCCGCAATATCCTTTAGCTTGGGCTATTTCATTTTCATGATGAACTGGAATATGGTCCATTCCTCCTGTATGTATGTCAAAAACCTCTCCTAAGTATTTTTCAGACATTGCACTACACTCCAAATGCCAACCTGGATAACATTTTCCCCAAAAAGTATCCCATTGCATTAAATGCTCTTTAGGAGCTTTTATCCATAATGCAAAATCTGTTGGATTTTTCTTCTCACTATCAAATTCAACCCTTGCTCCTGCTTTTTGTTCTTCTATATTTCTATTTGATAAGACTCCATATTTATCTAATTTAGATGTATCAAAATATATTGTGTCTTTAGTTTCATATGTATAGCCATTTGCAATTATTTGTTTTAAATAATCTTCCATTACTTGAATATGGTCAGTTGCTCTACATATAATTTCAGGCATATCTATACCTAGTTTCTTCATATCGCCTAAAAAAGCATTCATATAAAATTCTGCTATTTCAAATGGATCTTTATGTTCCCTTCTTGAAGCTTTAAGCATTTTGTCTTCGCCTTCATCTGCGTCTGAAACCAAATGTCCAACATCTGTTATATTCATAGCATGTTTTAAGGTATAACCATTATATTTTAATACTCTTCTTAAGTTATCCATAAAAAGATAAGCTCTAAGGTTTCCTATATGGGCAAAATAATATACTGTAGGTCCACAAGTATAAATTCTAACCTCTTTACTATCTATAGGTACAAAATCTTCTTTTTTTCTTGTAAGTGTATTATATATCTTTAAGCCCATACATTTCCTCCTTTAAATTATTGATTAGGTGTTGTATTTTCAACCGTATTTGATGGTGTAGGCGTTGGTGAAGGTGGAGCTTCTACCTTCACTGTTCTTGTAACTTTTGTAACATTTCCAGCACTATCATTTACAGTATATGTAATAGTATATGTCCCAGCAACTGCAGTATTTACAGTTCCTGTTATAATAATTTTTGATGTTAAATCTCCATCTTTATCGTCTGTTGCTTTAGCACCAGGCTCTGTGTATGTTCCACCTACTTTTAATGTCATAGTTGCACTTCCATTTAATGTTATAACTGGTGGATTATTTTTTTCTTTACAATTATCACAAGTTTCTTCTGGAAGCATATATTTTGCATCTCCAGCTTTTTTCCAATTTGTATTATCTGTTGCTCTTGTTATAAATACTTTAGATTCTTTATTTTCGCAGTTTGGTCCAGCAACTTTTCCTGTTTCTTTACATATTTCAGCTTGAACATGGCAAGTACAAGTCTTAGTTGGTACTGTTCCTTTTACAAAATATTCAGAATACACTCTGCTTCCTCTTGGATCATTCTTGCAAGCATCAGTTGCAAGTAATCCTGAATCTTTACAAACATTTGCTGTAACTAATCCATCTGGTTTTTCAAAAGATTTTCCTTTCAAATCCTTATGTATAGCTGTCATAACGTTCTTCCAAATTGTATTGGCATTAGACGTTGCACCAGCCGGTATAGCTGTTGGTGTATCATATCCATACCAAGTTGCTGCTGTATAATATGGCGTAAATCCGCAAAGCCATTTATCTTTTTTAGAGTTTGTTGTACCAGTTTTTGCTGCTGTTTCCATTCCAGATATCTTACAAGCTGACGCAGTTCCTCCTGTTTTAGTTGGTTCAGTTAATAACTGTTTAAGTATATATGCATTTTCTACTGAAAATACTCTGGTTTTTGGTTGATCAGCTTCTAAAACTGTATTTTCATTTTCATCAACCACTTTTGTATAGAATGTAGGAGTTATGTATTCTCCATCATTTGCAATAGCAGCATATGCTCCAGCCATTTGCAATGGCGAAATTCCTTCACTTATTCCTCCTAAAGCTAATGGTAAACTATTATCTTTATCTGAGTCTATTGAAGTTACTCCTAACCTTTTCAAATATTCAATTGACTTAGCAGGTGTTAAATCTTCTAATACTTGAATAGCAATTGTATTTTGAGAGATTCTAACCGCTTGCCTCATATTTGATAATCCTTTAAATCCTGAATATGAATTTTTAGGTGTCCAAGTTCCATATTTTAATGGAACATCATCATATACAGATGCAGCATTTATTATTCCTTCTTGTAATGCAGGTCCATATACTGCTATAGGTTTTATAGAAGATCCCGGTTGACGTTTTGCTTGATTTACTCTGTTAAGTTTACCAGCTTCTTTTTCTCCCAATACGCCAACTGCCCCAACAACATATCCATTAGATTGATCAATAACTACCGTTGCAGACTGAGCAGCTTCTTTAACTTTCTTTAGCTCTCCATCTACCTTCTTTTCAACAGTAGTTTTAACTTGATATTTTGACTTTGAATATTCATCCTCTAATTTTTCTTGAATTGAGGCAACTTCTGTTGAGTAAATTTTTAACCCACTACTATATAAATATGTTTCAGCATATTCTTTATCCATACCTTTGTCAGTTACTAATTGGTTTATTACTTGTTTTATTAATGCTTCTGTATGTGAAGAATATGAAGCTTTATCTATAATAGTTCCTTTTTTAAAGTTTAAACCTTTATCCACTTCCTCAATTGCACTGTTATATTCATCTTTGGTTATCTTTCCTTGATCAACCATTTGCTTTAGAACTGTTTTAGTTCTTTTATTAATTTTTTCTGTTTTAGGTTCATCAACAAATGGGTTATATCCATTAGGTGAATGGGTTACACCTGCAATAAATGCACTTTCTGCTAAACTTAATTCGGTTGGTGTTTTGCTAAAATAATATTCTGATGCCATTCCAACACCGTTTACATTTCCGCCTAGATATATTATATTCATATATAATTCTAATATTTGATCTTTTGATAATATTTTTTCAACTTGGCGTGCTCTAACCATTTCTTTAATTTTTCTTATTGCACCCTTTACTCCTGAGTCATCTTTTTCATTAGTAATATTTTTTACTAATTGTTGTGTTAATGTACTTCCTCCACCAACAGATGATTCTCCTTTATGAAATAAGAATGAAACAATAGCATGTCCTGTTCTTGATATATCTACACCATTATGGCTATAAAATCTTTTATCTTCAATTGCCACAAATGCTTTGGGTAGATATTCTCCCATTTCACTTTTACTAAGTATTTTTCTATTTTCTTTTCCGCTTAATACCGCTAAAACATTGCCATCTGAATCAACAACAGTACTATTTGAATAATCAATTATTAAATCTTTTTTAGTTATTGCATATTTTCCTGTCATACCAAAAATAAGCCCTGCTCCAATTCCAGCAAGAATAATAATTAATACAATAATTACCATTATTATTTTTTTCCACATTTCTTTCTTCTTTGTATTATTTTTATTATTTACTTTTTTTGTATTTTTAACTTTCTTAGTATCTTCTTTGGAATTTACAGTTTTTTTCATATTTACTACCCATTCCTTTCCTGTTTATACTTTAGTATAAATTTCGCGCACAATACGCATTACTATTATAGTATAAAAACTTAAAAAGATAAAGGGTTTTGCTAAAAAAAGTTCACATATAAATAAAAAAAATGCATACATTTTTACTAATAATAAATTAGAAAGAAGTGAGCTTATGTTTATATACAATTTTAAAGTAAATGGAAATAAAATTTTTAGAGTAGTTGTAGTACTAATCATAATTATCGCATTATTAGTTATGGCACTTTCAATATATGATTTTTTTAAAAAAGGAAAAGTTGTTGTAAATGATGATTTACCAACAAATTCAATAGCAAATATTCAAGCAAATCAATATACAAATATACTAAGAGAAGTTTATGAAGATATAGATACCTATGTAGGTCAATCAATTAATTTTACTGGATATGTCTATAAACAATATGATTTAAAAGACACAGAATTCGTTTTAGCAAGAGATATGTTAATAAATTCAGATTCACAAACTGTAGTAGTTGGCTTTCTTTGTTCCTACGATAAAGCACAGAACTTTAAAGAAGGGACTTGGGTAAATGTTACTGGTAAAATTGTAAAAGGCTACTATCACAACGAAATTCCTGTAATTGATATAACTAAAATAGAAGAAACTAAAAAACCTGAAGATTGCTATGTATATCCTCCAGCAGATACCTATATTCAAACTTCAACAATTCTTTAACTTTTCTAAACATACATATTAATAAAAGAGCGATTTAAAAATCGCTCTTTTCTATCTTCTATCTAAAATTGTTTTTACAACTCCATTATCTATCATAGTTTCAAATATATTCTTTAAAATAATTAGAATTATAGGTCCAACAAACATTCCTATTACGCCAATTGTTTTAAAACCTGTATACATTGCAATTAATGTAAAAATTGGATGTATTCCAATATGATTACTTACAATTTTAGGTTCTATAAGTTGCCTTACAACAATTGTTATAACATATAAAACTAATATACCTATGGCCAACTTTATATCTCCATTAAATCCCGAAATAACTGCCCACGGTACCATTACAGTTCCAGAGCCTAGTATCGGCAATGCATCAACAAATCCAATAATTAATGCCATAATTAAAGGATATTTCACGTTCATACCAATTAAATTAAATATAAGCAATCCAGTAAGAACAATAATAAATGATATTAATATTAAAATAGCCTCTGCCTTTAGATAATTTCCTAAAGAAGAACTTACTTTTCTTAATCTATTTCCAATTTTTATTGTCCAATTTCTAGGCAAATGATGCTCCATTTGATCTAAAATATACATCTTGTCTGCACACACAAAATAAGTTGCAAGTATTGTTATTCCAGTACATATTGCAATTTGAGGTAAGTGTTTAACTGTATTTATTACATATGTTAAAAGATTTTGGGCAATATCTTTTCCTACTTCAATTAATTCATTTACAGTATTATTAGCTAAATCTTTAACCTGTTCTGGAATATTTAAAGAATCAAACTTAAAGCTATTTATTAATCCATTTATTTTAGAACTTATATTAGCAACATTATTATTAAGTCCTGTTAAAATATTTGTAGATTCGGTTATTGCAACAGTAATTCCCCATACTAGTAATCCAATTATAATTCCAAATACAATAATTAAAGTTATAATCGCGCTAACTTTTCTTGTAAGATTAGTAATTCTCATTACTTTTCTTATTAATGGTTCAATAAGCAAACTTATAATAAATGCAATTAAAAAAGGAACATAATAAATAGAAAGTTTAAAAATTATGTATATAGCTATTAAAGTTAATATAAATATTAATAATCTTTTTCCAACCTTTTTGTAGTAATTCATATCTGTAATCACGCAAATCACCTCAATTTATTTTATGTATAACAGATGATTTTTATTAGAAAAATTCAAATTATTTACAGGCAGGCACAAGACCTGCCCATATATTATTTCTACAAATTAAAATTTATTATTATTGCAATCGCAAATATGTTCAAATGTTTTTCCTATACATTCGCAATTAACATCTTGATGTTTTGCTAAATCTCCCAATGTTAATATTCCTACTAATTTTCCATTTTCTGTTACTGGTATTCTTCTTATACCTGTTTGTCCCATATTTTTTGTAACAGTAGAAATATCTTCATTACAATCACAACAAGTTGTTTTGCATGTCATTATATCACTTGCTTTAGTATTTTTATTATCTTTTCCACAAGCAACACTTCTTAATATAATATCTCTATCTGTTAAAATTCCTACAACATTGTTATCGCAATCGCAAACAGGTATACATCCGCATCCGTTTTCATTCATTAGTTTTGCGACATCACTTATATTAGTATCTGGTGTACAACTACAAACATCTCCACACATACATTCTTTAACCTTCATAAAAAACTCCACCTTTCATAAAAAATATATATTTATTTTTTACAAAAAGAGGATTTTTATTCTTAATCTATTTACTTAATTTTCTAATCCTAAATCATTTTTAATCAAATGTGTAAATAGTGTTAAATATGATAAAGAAATCATAAATCCAGCAAGCACATCACTTGCATAATGAACTCCTAAATAAATTCTACTTATTCCTATTGAAGCTATCAATATACTAAGGAAAATGCACAATGCAATTTTGGTATATTTATTTTTCACATACTTAAATACTAAATATATTATTAACCCATAAAAAGCCATACTTGCCATTGAATGTCCAGATGGAAAACTAAAACCTGTTTCTTCAACTAGCCTATATCCAACAGGTCTATTTCTTCTAATTATATTTTTAAGTAAAAGATTAAAAATTGCAGTTACAACTAAATTAATACTAATATACATAGGTATTTTTTTATTTTTTATAAATAAAAAGCTTATAATACATATACTTATTAATGGTATACTACTTCCAAAGAAGGTTATAAATTTAAAAATATTAGTTAAAAAATTGCTTTTAAATGAAATTATAAAGTTATATACTGCTGAATCAAAATTCATTATTTCATTATTTAAAACATCCTCTAATAAATCTAAAAATATTATCACACAAAATAGTGCTAATATCCATCTTTTATTTTCCTTTAAAATACTTTTTATCTTTTCCATACATTGTGTTCCTTCTTTATTTTTTTATCCAATTGTTAAATGCTTCAAATAATAGAATCAAGAAAATCATTATAAAAATTCCAGTTAATACCCCTGCAGAATCAATGCACACATCTCGAATGCTTGGTCCTCTACCAGGAACAAAACTTTGATGGAACTCATCACTAGCTGCATAAGAAACGCCAAGTAATATACTCCATAATAATTTATATTTATTTTTAATATCAAAAGTACACCAAAATCCCATAACAGAAAATCCAACTAAACAATAAATACTAAAATGAGCTAATTTTCTAATTATTGGATGAAGTCTTTCTATATAGTGCATTTTAAGCGTTACATCCATATTTTTAACTTTAGAAAACATTTCTACAATGAAATTTGTAACTTTTAAACTTAAATTTCCAGATTGCTCCCCATCTTGTGAAGAAAAACCAAATATTATATACAATGTTGCTAAAAGCATTATTATAAATAATATTCTTTTAAATATTAAATTCTTTTTAATTTTAATAGGTTTTGACATTATACCTCTTCCTTAACTTAATTTAGCCATTCTTTATGTGCTAAATATCAAATAAATGTTGTATTATTTCTATTGTTTGATTTCTACGAATATCGCATACAAATCAACTATCCAATCATTATAGTATTACTAATACTTGCGATATATTATATACTTTTTTCATACAAATTTCATTATATTTAAACATTTTCTTTAAAAATTTAATTTTAAGTAAAAAAAGAAACACAAATTAAATGTGCTTCTTTCTAATCTTATTTATTTTCATCATAAGAGCTTATTTAAACATATCATATGATAATATTGTATCATCTTTTATATCTTTTAAAGCAATCTTTCCAATAACTTTATCTATCTCTGTAGGAGAAATCCCTGTTCCAGGTCTTTTATATGTAATCATTTCCTTAGTAATACTACTACCTGCTTTTATATTTCCTTGAGAAACAATAGATCTTCTTGCATTACTTCTTGCTTTTAATTCTGTATCTAAACATTTTAAATCATATGTTCCTCTCATACTAGAAATAAAATTAATGCCATTAATAATATTCTTTGCATCAATCGGATCCATTGCATGATAATGATCATTTCCTTTTAATGTTTTGTCCAATGTATAATGCTTTTCTATTACTATTGCACCTAAATTGTATGCTGTTTTTTGAACATCATAACATGCATCTGGCTTAGTATGATCTGAATAACCTATTATTATATCATCTCTATTTTTATACTTTTCTTTGATGGATACTATTTTATTTAAATTAGCATGTCCATATGGTGTTGGGTATTCTAATACGCAATGTAACAAAACTAATGTTTTGTCATTGTTGGCTCTAATTGTATTTATTGCTGCATCTATTTCATCTTCATTTGAAGCTCCAATTGATAACAACATTGGTTTGTTTTTCTTTGCTTGATATTCTATAAATGGCAGATTACTCAAATCGGACGATGATATTTTATAAACCTTCATTAAATCATCTAGATAATCGGCAGATTCAAAATCAAATGCAGTTGATAAGAATTCTATTCCTAATTTATTAGCATATTCACTCAATTCTTTATATTCCTTATATCCAAAAGAATCAAATTTCATAAATAAATCATGTTGTGATTTTGTAGGTTCTTCTTTCAAATCCCAATAATAAGGTGATGCTTTAGCTGCTAATGTATCTGCTTTATATGTTTGAAATTTTACAGCATGAATTCCAGCTTCTTTTGCCTTATCTATCATTAATTTTGCAGCTTCCATTGGTGTTATATTCATTTTTGTTGCTATATCATAATAGTTAACTCCAATCTCTGCAATTAATACAAATTTCCCTTCTTTTGCTCTTTTTATAATAATACTTTCTTCCATAATTTAATCCTCCTATAAATTATTTATTAAATTCATAACTCTGTTTCTTCCATTTTTTAAATCAAAACTTAATAGTTTTTTTTGGAATTTCAATCTACTGTCTTTTGACAATGCAAGATACATTTTTAATGTTCCTTCTATTATTTCATCATTAGGATTTAGTCCAATATATGTAATTCCATGTTCGTTGTTCATAAACTCATGTTTTTCTTCTCTTTCGTTTTGTGCCATTGCAATAGATGGAATTCCAAGTAAAGCTAATTCATATCCCGTTCTTCCTCTGGAAGTAATAGCAATATCAGTTTTTGACATTAGTTCAGGCATATTGTTAATATCATGTAGCACTTTAATATTAGAATAATTATTAAAAGTTAATAATTCATCTACATTATTTTTGGCTCTTCCTAAAACGACTGTAAAATTATATGTGGAATATTCTTCTTTACTAATAATTTTTAATAATCTATCTGTATAATTTTGTGGATCAGCGCCACCAAAAGTTATTAGTACATTTTTGACATTTTCATTAATTTGAATCGGATCATAAAACAAAAAAGTTTTTCCTGAAATATAGTATTTTTCTCCTGCTTTAATATTACTATTTTTTTCTTCTTCATATAATGCATTAAAAACAATATCTGCAATTGCATTACCTTCTCCATCGTCTTCAAAATTAATTATTTTTGCATTCGGCAATACACTTTTTAAACCTATCATATAATCAATTGATGTTGTTAAAATATCATTTATAAATATAGAATATTGTTCCTTTTTACATTTTTCAAATAAATCAGCAATTCCGTTTACTGGAATTAGATTATGAGTTGTAAACCCAAAAATACTCCTATCTGTTTGATTTTGATCAAAATATATATCTGGTTTTACAAAAAATTCATCCGCTAATTCTAGTGCTCTATATATATGTCCTGTTCCCCTTACGTTATTTCCATTTACATATATTGCTATCTTTTTTTTGCTTAACACATTTGAAACATTTTGTAAATCCGAAAAATCATCTATGTCTATTGCTTCTTCATCTGACACCTCATAAATATCCACTTTATTTCCTATTCGAGTTTTTTCAGTTACAAAATTGTATTTTGAAATAACAAATGCACCTGTTTCTATATAATTTGCTGGCAAATATTGCCTATTAAGTCTTTCTTTATAATTAGGCACTTTAACACTATTTTCATCTCTCCAAGAAAGATGTGGCTTATTTATTGCAGAAATAACTGTATCTAAATTATTATTAATTGCATATTCAATTGCTTTATCTAAAGTCTCAACCTTTAATGTAGGAGAGGTAGGCTGCATTGTTATAATATAATCCCATTCAATTTCTTTTGGAATTGCATCATATATAACAGAATCTAACGTTATACTATCTCCACAAAGTTCTTTACTTCTATTTTTATATTGCACCCCCATTTGTTTTGATATGATTTTTACTTGTTCCGAGTCTGTACTTACAATTATATCTGTAATATATTTTGAATTTTTTGCATTGTTAATAGAATAATATATTAATGGTTTTCCATTTACTATTCTTATATTTTTATTTGGTATGCCTTTCGAACCTGCTCTCGCAGGAATTACTGCTAAAATTTTCATTAATTATCACTCCTTAAAAAATTGATTTCCTTTTGTAAATTTTATATAATTCATAAATTCCTAACATAATTCCAAGAAACCATCTTATGTACCACCATGGGCTTAATATATAAAACATTACACTTCCAATTAATATTGCAACTAATCCTGGCAAAAATATTTTTATATTTAAATGATAATTCATATTTTTTACTATAAAATAATGTACTAAGAACAATATACCATATGACAAAGCAGTTGCTATTGCAGCTCCATACATTCCCCATCTTGGAATCATTATTGCATTTAATATTATATTTAAAACCCCTGCCCCAGCTGTACCAATCGCAATTATATTTGTTTTCTTATAAAAAAATTCGTAGTTAACTGGGAATTGATACATAAATGTAAAATATACTGTTATAACAAGAATAGGAATTATGTTTATTCCACTCCAATAGCTTGAATCTGCCATTATATATGATACTTCTCTTGATAAAAGTAAAAATCCAAGTCCTAATATCGTAAATAATTCTATATAATTTTTACTCTTTATATTTAATGTTTCCCATTTTTTTGCACTAACATCATCGTAATAAAATGGACACCATGAATTATTTAATGCACTTAATATTATTGATAACGCTGAGCAAAAAGTATAAAATAAGCTATAAATTCCAATATAAGAGGTGTCTTCTCCAAACATTTGCATCATAACCCTATCTGATTGATTTAATATATTTAAACTTAAAGAATGAAATATAATTGGCATACCAACTTTCATTCCAAATTCACAATATCTTTTTCTTAATCCTACTGGTCTTTCTTTAAATAAATATATCCATGCAAATATTGCAATAATCATATATGAAAATGCTATTCCTAAAGTTCTAGCTAGATATCGCTGTTCATAATCCACCATAAAAATCAATATCAATGATATTATAACTGATAATATTGAACATACAATCGATACAATAAAATTATTAAATGGCTTTTTCTCATAAATAAAAGCACATTGACAAAACAAAATCAAATAATGTCCAAATGCAGTTATTCCAATTAAAATAACAAGTAATTGATTTAATGATATTAAATTTGAAAGAACTTTTGAAAAAATAATAATTAAAACTACTTGTATTATACCAATTATAGTTGTACATATAAGGTTACTATTTCTGAATTCTAAATATTTATCCTTAAATTCGAAAAGGCCTGGACCAATTGAAGAATATATATTAAATCCTATCACACAAATTAATATTGCAACCCATGAATTAAACAATGAAAATATTCCATATTGTGATGTTCCTAAAAGCCTTGTAAAGATAGGCATAGTCAAAAATGTGATTCCTTGTAATATTGCTGTACTAAATATATTTAACAATATCGTTTGATTTGAACTAGTTTGTTTACATGTTTTCTTCATATGATTATTATATTTTCACCCCCATCATAAACAATATATTATTTTTCAATTTTTCTATATTTTTGTTTTAAATTTTCTATCTCTTTACTATTTACTCTATCTCTGTTCATAAATTCCCATTTTTTTATTCTATTTGCAATACTAAATTTTACAGCTAAAAATTTTATATAAAAATTAAAAACCTTTATTACTGATTTAAATGATTTGATTTTATGACACAATACACTTCCATCGAAATCGTTCAATAAATTATTAATAAGTTCAACAGTTTCTTTTCCTGCATCACGATTTATCTTACCATAATATTTTTCGATTTCTTTTATAAATTCTATATTAGTCACAATATTTTTATTTTCCATTAAATCATAAACTATTTTTTTAAATTCATCAATTGTTTTGATTTTATCTAATTTTTCAACCAAATCTATTTTTATATTTTCTGGAATACTTACTGGACGTAAAGCCTTAACTGGTATTCCTGCACAATATGCCTCAACAGAAGATGTACTAGTCCATACAAGTGCTAATTGGCTATTTACATACCAATCTCTTATTGCATTTTCACTTATATAATGAAAATTCGAATATTTTTTTTCTAATTCTATTAGTATATTATTGTTTTCTTCACTTGGATGAGGTCTATAAATAAATTCAATATTTTTTCTTATGTCTTTATCTTCTAATAAATTTTCATACCAAGTACAAATTTTTTCAAAAGAGATTGTTGCTGTTTCTTTTCCTTCTTTTATTCCTCCAATTCCTCTATTCGTCAAGTCTTTGATTCTTTCTTCTGTCAAACTCATTTGTGAAAAATTTCCTACAAGTAAAATCCACTTTTTTTTATAATCCAACTTATACTTTTCAGCTAGTTTTTCACGAGTTTCACAATATTGTTTTTTAAAAAAATCAAGTCTTATGGATCCTGTTTCATGTATTAATTTATCATTAATATTATTTTGGGAGAGAAGTTTAGTATAATTGGGTCCCCATGAAATATGATGAATGTTTTTTGATTTTCCCTTAGGTAAATAAAAATCAATGGCATCGTTAAATACAACCTGTTCACAATGCAAATTTAAAATTTGTATTCTGTTTTTATTTAATTGTCCTCTATAATTTAACCATTTGTTCAAATCCTTAGTATCATAACACCATGGGACAACAAGGATTTTAGGAGAAATCTGGAATTCGGCAATAGCCTCATTCCATCCACATTGCTTTATGTCAGATGTTATACCTTTTTTTTCTAATAAAACAGCAAGTCTTACTGCAGATTCTAATTCTCTATTTTTATGTTCGTATATAATTAATACATCAACTTTTTTCAATCATATTCCTCCTCTTTTTTATACAAATTACACTTAATAAAAATACTATTATAAATATTATACTTTTAACAGATATTAGTGAGGACAAATCTGACGCTGTATACAAATAATCAAACATAACAAACAATTTTATTGCTAATATAGAGGTTATAATATTTTTCTTATAATTATTAAATACCCCATTTATGATTACACTATATAGTATTCCGAATAGTGGATAAATTATAAAAATACCAATAATACCAAAATAATAATAAACTGATGCTAATGTTGTTGAAGTAAAAGGTATTAAATTCTTTATCCTTGATTTTACAAAATTACTTCCATTTGCTGCATAATACATCATTTTCCATTGCCCTGCATATGGCAATGATGTTGAAAGCTTACTATTGTATGAGGATTTTATTTCATAACTAAAATCGCTTATTTCTATACTTTTATTTTCTTTTTGTTCATAAATTGACCACCATACTTGTCCTTGTTGGCATAGCCTTGATTCCAAATATGTAATTAAATTGTTATATGTATATCCATATAAGAATTTATATTGTAAAAAGACAGTTGCAACAATTAAACATGCAAAAAATATAATTATATATGTCTTTTTTTTCAAATGTTCAAAAAATTTAGGGAAAAATATTGCAATTAAATAAAATAATTTAATGTATGGGCCATATTTTTCTCCAGTCAAAAACATCATTATACAATATAATAATATATACAAAAAGACATAAAGATTCTTTCTTTTTCCTTTTAATAAACAGAAAAATGGCAGTGCTAAAATTATATTGTTTTTTAATTTTAATGTAAAAGCATTTAAATATTGTTTATTAATAATAAATCTATCAATCTTAAATATAGATCCTTTTAATTTTATTAATATATTTACAATAGCAACAATTTGTACTAAAATTATGATTAAACATATAAATTTAATTAATCCATTACTTTTTAAATTGGATTTTGTTTCCTCATTGTCTTCTTTTTTTAATACTATATTATTAAATATTAAAATAAACAATAAACAAATATGGCAAGAAAATAAAGCTAAATTAAAACAATTTACATAGTCAGTTCTTTTTGAAATTTCATTTAAAAAAATCCCATTTATCTCACAAAAGAAAACTCCTAATACAAATAAAGTATTAATAATAATAATATAAATATTCTTCAAAAAAAATTCCCTATCATTTTTATATAATAAAAATAATGACACAACATATATTAATAAAGTTATTATATTGACATTATAAAAATCACCAATCAACCATGCAACAAAAAATACAAAAGTAGATATTAAAATATTAAATATACTTTTTTTCCTAATTTTAATTATCATTCTTCCTCCTATAAAACAAGAATTTTCTATTGATTATATATATTATTTTTTCTAAATTTTATATAACATATTTAAATATCTCTTTTCTATATCTTTAGCTATTTTTTTTATATTAAATTTATCATCTATTTCTTCTTCTCTATTTAAGGTTTCATAATTTTCTAATTCGTTTACCCATTTATTAATATTATTAATATCTAGGAAAACTGAATTTTCTAATATTTTTATTTCATTAGTAATTTTAGAAGAAAACATACATTTCAATCCTGAGTATTGTGCTTCAACTCCAACAACCGGGAATCCTTCATATAATGATGGTAATAAGAACATGTCTGAAGCTTGCATTATTTCATTAATATCATTTCTAACTCCTAAAAATTTAACTTTTTTATTCAAATTTTTTTCTTTTACTTTCTCTTTTATTTTTTTTTCAAGTTTTCCTTCCCCAGCCAATAATAATAAACTATTTGTATGAATCTTGTTAAATTTTTCAAAAATATCTATCAAGAAATTATGATTTTTCTGTAATTCAAATCTTCCTACATTCAATAAAACAAGCATGTTCTTACTAATACCTAATTCTTTTCTTTTCTTTTCTCTTATTGTATTATTAAATTTAAACTTTTCTATTTCAATCCCATTATATATCACTTCAAATTGTCTTTTTCCAAATAAATATTCTCCAGCAATTCTAGAACAAGCAATATTATCTGTTGAATAAAATTTAGAAAATCTTGAGAACAAATGTAATATAAAACCCTTTATTGTTTTTTCATAGCTTCCATTATGAGAATGCGCAATTCTTATTTTTACTCCGTTTTTTTTTGCAATCATCAAATATAAAGGCATCATACTTTGCATATGTCCGTGAACTATTTTATACTCTTTGTGTTTTTTGAAAAAAATATTTAAATCTTTAATGTATTTAAATATATTTTTATCATCTTTAAAACTTAGTCTATATATTTTTCCTCCTAATTTTTCAATTTCATTATCAAAAAATTCTTCATTTTTATTATGTACTAAAAAATCAAATTGAAATTTTTCTCTATCTATATTTCTATATACATTCATAATAAAAGTTTCAATTCCTGCCGCACGCATATTGGGTACAATATTTAAAATCCTTATAGGATTATTTTTTCCATTCATTTTTTACCTGCTTTCATTCCAAATAATCTTGCTGCCATATCAAAAGGATATCTCACCACCCTGAAATGCCTGGACGAACACTTTCGTATATTGCATGATTTCCTTTATGAGCATCAAGTTCATCTTCAACTAAAGGCCTTGGGCCTATCATAGACATATCACCTTTTAATACATTTATAATTTGTGGCAATTCATCTAATGATGTTTTTCTTAAAATATTTTCCATTTTTGTTATTCTTGGATCATTTTCAAATTTTTGATTTAAGTCCCATTCTTTTTTATACTTAGGATCTTTTAAAAGTTCTTTTAACACTTCATCTGCATTCCATACCATACTTCTAAATTTATATATATATATCGGCTTACCATTTTTTCCGATTCTCTTTTGTTTATAAAATATTGATTTTTTATCTCCTGTTGCTATGTAACATATTTTAGTTACTATTGCTACTGGAATTAATGCTATAATGCCAAGCAATGAGCAAATTATGTCGAAGATTCTTTTAATGCTAAAATATGAAACTCTCTCAATTTTATGCAAAATTACTTTTGATTTTTTCACTTTTTTGTCAACAGGTTCTATAACTAATTCACTCGCAACGACATTATTTAAAACTTTAGAGTTCATATTATCTTTAATTTTAATAACTGCTGAATCAATACACACATCTCGAATGCTTGGCCCTCTACCTGGCACAAAACTTTGATGAAATTCATCACTAGCTGCATAAGAAACGCCAAGTAATATACTCCATAATAATTTATATTTATTTTTAATATAAAAAGTACACCAAAATCCCATAACAGAAAATCCAACTAAACAATAAATACTAAAATGAGCTAATTTTCTAATTATCGGATGAAATAGGTTTTAACATTATACCTCTTCCTTAACTTAATTTAGCCATTCTTTATGTTCTAAATACCAATCAATAGTTTTTACTATTCCATCTTCAAATTTAGTTTCAGGAATCCAGCCTAATTCATTATGAATTTTTGTTGGGTCAATTGCATATCTAAAATCATGACCTTTTCTATCTTCAACAAATTCTATTAAATCTTCAGATTTATCTAATCTATTTAATATTAATTTAACTATATCGATATTTCTTTTTTCATTATGTCCACCTATATTGTATCTTTCCCCAGCTTTACCATTGTGAAATACTAAGTCTATTGCTTTACAATGATCTTCTACATATAGCCAATCTCTAATATTTTCACCTGTTCCATATACAGGTAATTTTTCATTATTTAATGCTAACTTTATCATATGAGGAATTAATTTCTCATTATGTTGATAAGGTCCATAATTATTTGAACAATTTGTAACTGTTACATTCATTTTAAATGTTTCATGATATGCTAAAGCAATTAAATCAGAACTTGCTTTTGAAGCTGAATATGGGCTATTAGGTTTAATAGGGCTAGTTTCTGTGAAATAACCTTCTTTACCAAGTGTCCCATATACTTCATCAGTTGATATATGCACAAATTTATTTGAACTACCTTCTCCCCAAATTTGTTTTGCTGTTTCCAATAAAGTATGTGTTCCAATTACATTTGTTTGTGTAAATACAAATGGTGTTTTTATACTATTATCAACATGGCTTTCTGCTGCAAAATGTATTACTCCATTTATATCATATTCTTTAAATATATCCTTCATTTTTTCAAAATCACAAATATCAGCTTGTACAAATGTAATTTTATCCATTACATTTTTTAGATTTTCCATATTTCCTGCATATGTTAATTTATCTACAACAACAATATTATAATTTGGGTATTTATTTGCAAAATACTCTGCAAAATTTGCTCCAATAAATCCTGCTGCCCCTGTTACTAAAATATTCTTACTCATTTTATACCTCCATAATACATATTAATTATAAATTTTTAAACAAATCTGTTTTTCTTAATTCTTGCAATGATGGCCATTTAGCATCTTTGTCAGATGTTAGTAATTCACTAACTTTCATATCTCCCAAAGGCCATTCTATATTTATATCCTTATCATTCCATGCAAGACCGCCTTCAGCCTCATGATTATATATATCATCACATTTATATGTAAATTCTGCTTCATCTGATAAAACCAAAAATCCATGTGCAAATCCTTTAGGAATCATAAACATTTTTTTATTTTCTTCTGAAAGTATAACACCTTCCCATTTTCCATATGTTTCACTTGATGGTCTTAAATCAACCGCAACATCAAACACTTCTCCTTTTATACATCTAACAAGCTTTGCTTGAGTATTTTCCTTTTGAAAATGTAATCCTCTTAATACTCCCTTTTTTGATTTTGACTGATTATCTTGAACAAAATTATAATTAAGTCCTATTTCTTCAAAATCTTTTTTACTATATGTTTCCATAAAGTATCCTCTGTCATCTCCAAAAACAGTTGGTTCAATAACATAAACTCCATCAATTGATGTATCTATTTTTTTAAATTTTCCCATTTTTATCTCCTAAAATTAATTTTTTTCTGCTAATGCAAGCAAAAATTTCCCATAATCGCTTTTAGTTAGTTTTTGAGCCAATTCTTTAAGTTGTTCTTTGTTTATCCAACCATTTTCAAATGCAATTTCTTCTGGGCAACATATTTGCATGCCTTGTCGTTTTTGAATAGTTTGAACAAAACTTGCTGTTTCTAAAAGTGAATCGTGCGTTCCTGTATCAAACCAAGCCATTCCTCTTCCAAGTTTTTCTACTTTTAATTTATGCATATTCATATAGACTTCATTTACACTTGATATTTCTAGTTCGCCACGTGCAGAAGGCTTTATCTTTTTTGAGATTTCTATAACATCATTAGTGTAGAAATATAGTCCTGGAACTGCATAATTTGATTTTGGTTTCTCTGGTTTTTCTATTATAGAAACAGCATTTCCGTCCTTTATCTATCTCAACAACCCCATATCTTCTTGGGTCATTTACTTTGTATCCAAAAATAGTTGCTTCTTCAGTTCTATTATTTGCTCTTATCAGTATTTCTTTCAAATCCCCACCATAGAACAAATTATCTCCTAATATTAGGGCGACATTAGAATCTCCTATAAATTCTTCTCCAATAATAAAAGCTTCCGCAAGTCCATTTGGATTTTCTTGAATCTTGTACTCTAACTTTATTCCCCATTTAGAGCCATCGCCAAGCAGTTCTTTAAATGTTGCATTATCTCTTGGAGTCGTAATTATTAGTATTTCTCTAATTCCAGCCTCCATTAAAACATATAATGGATAATAAATCATTGGTTTATCATATACTGGCATTATTTGTTTTGATATTGCTATAGTTAGTGGATACAATCTTGTTCCACTTCCACCCGCTAAAATTATTCCTTTTCTTTCTTTCATATTAATTCCTACCTTCTTTTTCTAAATATCTCATTAATGCTTCTTCATAAGTTGGTATTTCTATTCCTAATTCCAATAACTTATTCTTTGACATTTGTGAATTTTTAGGTCTTTTAGCTGGTCTAGGAAACTCTTCCGTTGTTACTGGCTTTACATTGCAATTTATATTTTGTAATTTATATATTAACTTTGTAAAGTCATACCATGTTGTATATCCTATATTAGTTGAATTATATATTCCATATGGAATATCTTTTTCTATTGCTTGATGGATTATCTTAGCTAAATCCACAGCATATGTTGGGCTTCCATGTTGGTCGTTCACAACACTTACTTCATTTCTATCTTTTGCAAGATTTATCATAGTTCTAACAAAATTATTACCTTCTCCATAAAGCCATGCAGTTCTAAAAATATAGTATTTATCACAATTTTGTTTAATAAAATTTTCTCCCTCAAGTTTTGTAGTTCCATATACTGCCTGTGGATTCTTTTCATCTTCTTCACTATAGTCTTCATCAACTGGCTTGTCTCCACCGAAAACATAGTCTGTACTTATATGTATTAATGTAGAATCATTATTTTTTGCAGCAATTGCCAAATTTTTAGGTCCAATAGCATTAATTCTATATGCTAATTCAGGTTGTTCTTCTGCTTTGTCAACTGCAGTATATGCAGCACAGTTAATAATATAATTAGGTTTTTCATTGTTAACAAAAGTCTCTACTTCTTCTTTATTTGTTATATCTAATTCTTCTACATCTGTAAGAACTAATTCATTTTCCTTTAATTCTTCTCTTACTGCTTTTGCAAGCATTCCATTAGCACCTGTAATTAAAATTTTCATTATTAAACTCCTTTTATTTTTTTAAAATTATATCACATATCTCATTTACCTTTTCTAGTGACAAATCAGCAAATAGCGGTAATGTTAACACTCTATCAGATAAATATTTAGCAATAGGTGTATTATTACTATCATACTTGTTTTTGTAACATTCAAAATCATTAACTAACGGATAAAAATATTTCCTTGAAAATATTTCATTTTTAGCTAATTCTTCCATTACTTGGTCTCTTGTCTTTCCAAATTTTTCTTCAAATATAACTGGAAAATATGCATAATTAGATTTTACATCTTTTTGTATTTTACTCAATTTTATTCCATCAATATTTTCCAATCTCTTTCTATATTCATTTACAACCTTTTTTCTTTTTTCAATCTCTTGATTAATATGTCTTAAATTGCATAATCCCATCGCTGCCTGGAATTCATTCATTTTAGCATTCATTCCAACTGCAACAGTTGATTCTGGTCCTGTTATCCCAAAATTCTTTTGAAGATTCAATTCATCAGCAAATTTATCGTTATTATATGCTACTCCTCCACCTTCAATAGTATTAAATACTTTTGTAGCATGGAAGCTAAACATAGACATATCACCAAAATTACCGATGCCAGTTTTTTTATACTCTACTCCAAAAGCATGTGCTGCATCGTAAATAACTTTTAAATTATGTTTTTTAGCGATTCTTTCTATCTCTTCTACATTACATACATTTCCATAAACATGAACAGGAACAATTGCACATGTTTTATCAGTTATTAAGTTTTCAATCTTGCTTGCATCTATTGTGTACGTATCAGGCTCAATATCACAAAAAACTGGTTTTAAACCATTCTGTACAATAGCATGTGTGGTTGATGCAAATGTAAAAGGTGTAGTTATAACCTCACCCTCTAAATGCAAAGTTTTAATTGCTGTATATAGTGCCATATGCCCATTAGTAAATAATGTCATATGTTTTACATTTAAGTATTTTTCTAATTCAGTTTGTAATTTTTGGTGTTTTTCTCCCATATTAGTAAGCCATTTTGTTTCAAATATTGATTTAATTTCTTCATTATATTCTTCTAATGTTGGCATTGATGATTGTGTTACCAAAATTTTTTCTTTTTTCATCTTGTTCTCCTTAAAATCTTTTTAATTTCATTTCTCTTTTTAAATCTTTTAACATTTCAATATAATTATATTGTGGTTTATAGCCTAATTCTTTTATTGCTGGTTCTATATCCATAATATATTGTGGAGCATTATTTTTTTCAGGTTTATATATAATTTTAGATTTTTTATCATTTTCTCCAAAAACTTCTATTATACCTTGTATTTGATCCAATAATGACGTTCCAATTCCAGTTCCAACATTATAATGTCCAAATTTTCTATCTACAAACAATGCCTTAAATAACATTTGGCAAAAATCTTTCACATAGACCATATCTTTTACTCGTGATGGATCACCCCAAGCCTCAATTTCATCTCCTACTATAGCTTTATCAATTAAAATTCTATATCCGGATTTTTTTTATTTTTCCATCAACATAATAATGATCAATTGGAGACCACAAATAAATCGTTGGCAATCTAAAAATAAAAGCTTTTAATCCATACATCTTATTATAATTCTTTATCATATCTACAGCAAAATTTTTTGTCATAACATATATAGTATGATCTGTTTCATAATTAAAATTTATTGGTGAATCAACTTTTAATAATATGTTTTTCTCTGCATTATCCTTTATATCCCCAAAACTTTGTGAAAATAATATTCTATCAACATTATTCATTCTACAATATTCTAAAATATTTAGTGTACCTATAATATTCACATCTATATATTTATATGGATCATATCCATTCATCCTTGCTGGCATTAAACCGGCCAAATCAACTACCGCATATACATCTTCTTTAGGTAATTTACTAAATTCTTCTTTTTTAGTAATATCAACCTTATAATATTCTATATTATTTTTTTCAAAATAATCCGTTTCTCTTAGTCCTGTTGCAACAATTTCATATTCACTTCCACAATAATTTTTATTAAAATAATCTATAAAATATTTTCCGGTATCACCACTTGCACCAAAAACAATTATCTTCTTCATTATTTTCTCCTCTAACTATATTTATTCATATATTGTTTATAATATCAACTTGTTTCAAGCACAATATGTAACCATTCAGAGGTTTTACTCATTATTTCATTTAATTCTTCTCTTGAATTAAACCTCAAAAACATATCTCCTAATGATTTATTGGCCCCAGTAAATGGTTCAACATAATCTCCTGTTTTTGTTGACATATCAATAGTTTTAATATATTTTTCTTTTATTTCTGAACTTATATCCAACTTTTTAAATATTCCTTCTTGTCCTGGTCCATTATGTATAACATATTCACACCAAAAGCCATCAAATTTAGGTGGATGTATATCTACAACAGGAATTCCTATAGCTTTTTTTATATCTGCTTCTATTAAATCAACATTTGTAGAAAGTCTCTGGATTTCTGCTATTTTACATCCTCCTCCTCTAGGTGAAACCTCCATTATATATGGTTTTCCATCAGTACTCACACACGTTTCAATATTATAAATTCCTGTACGCATTTTTAAAAGTTTCATCAATCTTTGTATTTCTCTAGTTAAATATTCTTGATTAGTTTGTTCCATAGATGAAGGCCAAATAATCATTGCAGGTGTATATGGATTGTCTGCCTCTTTGTCAAATAATTGATCAGAATATGTGCAAAATTTCAATTCTCCATCTACGGTAAAACAATCTGCACTTGAATGATACCCCTTAAAAGTAAGAAAATCTTCTACTATAAATTGTCCATTATGGGATTCCAAAATTGCTCTTTTAACAGCATCCTCTAGTTGTTCAACTCTTTCTATTTTTGTAACCCCTTTACTTCCTGCGGAATCTACAGGTTTTACTATTACAGGCCAAGTAAAATAATTTACATCTTTCATTACTTCTTTTATATCAAAATAGCTCCTTGCATGAGGGCAGTTAAATCCATTATCTAATAAGAATTTACGAAATTCACCTTTGTTCTGTAAAATACGAACTGATTCATATGATCCATTAAATGGCAAATTCATCTTTTCTGCTACATAAGCAGCAGTTGTTACTCCAGGATCACATGCAAAAGACATTATACCATCAATTTTTAACTCTTGTGCTAATTTTAAAACTTTATCCTTATCTATAATGCTGACATTATGATATTCATCAGAATATTTATGTGCTATGTTATTTGGTAAATAATCACAAGTAATTGCATAATGTCCTAATTCATGTATTTTGTTAATAACCGGAATAAGATACCTAGATCCGCCCAATAATAATATTTTTTTCATATTACCCCTCCACTTTCTTCATTCTAATTTTAATTTTATTTATAAAGTACATCAAAGCTTCCATTTTACTTAAATATGCTATTGTTAAATAAATTATAATTCCAATTAGAACTTGAATTAATAGTAAAACTATTATATTAATCTTTATTAGTCCAACTAAATATACTACCATTCCCATAAATAATGATAAAAGCATAGCTGGAAATATATCTTTAATTTGTTCTCTCAAACTATAATTTAAAAGTTTTTTATTTGGATATGAATTAATAAACATTGATATAATCGATGTAACAATTTTCATTATTACCATTATCATAATTCCAAATGGGCAGCTTATTAAAAGTGCAATTATTCCAATTGCTTTCTTTATTATTTCTAATTTTAAAAATATATCACTACGTCCTAAAGCACTAATAGCTTGTAAATTAATTGTATGTATAGGCCATAAAGCATAAGAGAAACATAATAACTGTAAAAGTGGTACCGCTGGTAGCCATTTATCTGTAAGAATTATTTTTACTAATGGTTCAGCAACAACCGCTAATCCTATCATCATTGGAAATAGTAGAAAAGAACTAGTTTTTATTGCTCTTCTCACCATATTTTTTAATTTTTCTTTATTATCTTGTTCATTAGAAAGTGCTGGTAACATTACTGAAGATATTGAGCCATCAATGTTTACTGTAATTAACTTAGGAAACTGATTAGCTCTATTATAAAATGCTAATTGGTCTGCTGAATATATTTTTCCAATTGCTAATCCATACAATTCATTATAAATAGTATCCATTAATCCTGAACAAAGCATTTTCCATCCAAACTTAAATAAACATTTTAATCTTTCCAATGAAAATTTTAAAATTGGTCTCCATTTTACTGTTATCCATAATACAATTGTATCTATTATAGTATTCAATAATTGCTGTGTAACTAATGCCCAAACTCCATATCCCTTATATGCCATCCATATTCCAATCACAGCTGATACTAAGGTTCCTATTAAAGTACTAGCAAAGAATTTCTTGAACATCATATTTCTTGATACATATGCATGTTGAACGCTTTTTACTGATGCTATTAGTACCGAAATTGCCAGAACTCTTAATATTGGTATTAATAATTGCATATTATAAAACTTAGCTATTAACGGAGATGCAAAAAATATTATAAGATAAAGTATAATTGATATAACAATATTACAATAAAACACAGATGAGAAGTCTAAATTATCAGCATCTTTTTTTTGAATCAAAGCTGTTCCAAAACCGCTTTCAATAAAAACATTTGATATTGTAATAAATATAGTAACTAAAGCTACTATCCCATATTCTTCCGGTGCTAATATTCTAGCAAGAATTATTGACACTATTAAGTTAACTCCTTGAGCTCCAATTCTTTCAGCAAACTTCCAAAAAAGTGAAGATATTACATTGTTTTTATTATTTTTTTCTTCTTTCATTTTCACACCTATTTTTTTATTACATCTTTATTTTTTTATATATTTTTACAATTGGTTTGAAATATATTTTTATAAAATACTTTATTTTTAATTTAAATTTTAGATTTTTAAAACAATCGCTATTTAGTATTTCTTTCTTTTTTCCCTGTGCAATAAGTTTTTCAATTTCATATTGATTTATCCTATGTTCTAATATATCAGAATATTTTCCACAAGTATACTCATTCATCATGCTTATCATTTCTTGTTTTTTAGTTAAAATTTTTATTTTTTTTTCCAATGATTCATTTTCTTTCTTATTATTAGAATCTGTCATTGAACCTTTAGCGCTTTGTCTGTATACGCACATTTTTTCATTCATAAAATATGCATATCCAAAATTAGTCATTATCATTTTTAATGGCCAATCTCCAACAAAACACTTATTAAACCATTTTGGCATTTTATCCAAATTTTCTTTTCTAAACATAAATGATGCTGTTGGTATAAATTCTAGGAGTTCAAGTTCACTAACATTATACTTTGAATCTTTTTTTATGTACTTTTTTAAATTCTTAGCATATGGTACAAAATCTCTGGTAGAGTTATCTTTCATATTTAAAATTGTTGCATTATGAAAACAAAATGTACAATCAGGATGAGCTTCCATATATTCTACTTGCTTTTGTAATTTGTTTTCATCTGTCCAATAATCATCACCTTCACATATTGCAATATATTTTCCTACTGCCTTTTCAAAAGTAAAGTTTAGAATTCTCTTGCAACCTTTCGAATATTGATTTTCTTCTTCATATAGCGGCTTAATTATACTTGGATATTTTTTCTCATATTCTTTTATTATATCTGTAGTTCCATCAGTCGAAGCATCATCATGAATTATTACTTCGTATTTAAAATTTGTTTTTTGCTTCAAAAATCCATCTAAAGCATCTTTTAAATAATCTGCTTGATTATACGTAATACAACATATACTAACTATTATTTGTTCTTTCATTTTCAATTCATCCTCATTTATATATATATCATTTCTCCAATAATTCGTTTAAAACTATGCTTATAAAATTTATTTTTACTAATTATTATTAGTTTTTCTATTTTACTTACTTTCTTTATTTTGCAAAACTGATCAATAATATTTTTATTTTCATCTTTTAATAAATTATAATAATTTTTTCTAAAGCTTTCAGCTTGTTCAAAAACATTATTTAAATCTTTTTTTATTGTGTTATTTTTGATCAATTTATAATATATACCCTTTATGCCTTTTATTTTTTTAGCTCCTAAGACATTATTACCATGCTGCCTATATTTAATAGTTTGTTTATCTATAAATATAACTTGTCCAAATGCACTTGCTATTAATGCGAAATACCAATCATGCATACATATGTTTTTAATATTGAAATCAACTAATTCTACTAAACTTTTATTTATAAATGTTGTACAACCTGTAACATTATTCTGAATTAAATAATTATTAAATTTATTATAATTTGCATTTAAATCAGAATATTGTATAAATGATCTATTTATTAATTTTAAATTTGAATCAACAACAAATAAATCTGTATGAATTAGTATGGGTTGATCCTTATCCATAAGTTCATTGTATTTATTTATAGTAAGTTCAACTTTATCATTAATCCAAAAATCATCCTGATCCGAAAACATAAACATTTCATATTTGTTTATGTTATGTACATATTCTAACAAGAACATAAAATTATTGCATGCACCTTTAGCTGTTCTTCCATCTTGAACGAAAAAAATCTTTTGTGGATATTTTTTCAAATATTCTTTTATTATATTTATCGTATTATCTGTTGAATTATCATCACGTATATATAAATCAAAATCTTGATAAGTTTGATTTAATATTGAATCAATTTGTTCTCTTAAATATTTTTCTCCATTATATGTTGCCATTAATATTGCTAATTTATTTTCCATTGCTAATTTTCTCCTCAAAAATCATTAGAACTTTCCTTCCCACTACAAGTTCAATTATATAAAACCAAAATGCTGGAAAAGAAAAATATGAAACAAAAAAAGAAAATACTAAACCATACTTTATTAATGAATTTATTAACAATGATACGCTTTCTTGTTTTTTATTATATTCTAATGTACTGCTTATACTTCCAATTATAAACATATATATTATAATTCCAACTAAACCAAAATCGAAATACGGTGTAGCAATTATTGGATATGTATTATATACTTGGACAACTCTTTTAGCTATTGGCCCGTAGATCTGAAAAATATGGAAAAATAAATTTCAATCCTGTAAATGCAAAAATTGGGAATATTGATCTAGTTCCAAAATAAAATTGATTCAATTCTCCTACATTGCAATTAAAATTATCATAGTTCATTGCTAAATACATATACATTTGCATAATTTTTGTTGAATTTTCAATCTTTTTTCGCTTTATATTATTTTTCTCTATTCTACCTTCTTGTTCATTATATCCCGTTGCATTTTTAGCATCATTTTGATTTTTTGAATTGTTGATTTCGATGTCATTCTCTATGTTATCTAAAACTTCTATTGGATTATTATTAGGTAATATGTTGTTTTTTATTTCATTGTTTAGATTTTCGCTTTGATTTACCATATTGATCTCCAAAGCTTGTTGAAGATATTCTTCATTTTGATTTCTAAAACTTCCTATTGATTTCCACGCCAATAAAATTAATAAGCCTGTTATTAAAATTTTAAGTATTTCTTTTTTGGAATCCATTTCAATCACTGATAATACAGTTAAAACAAGTATTGTAAGCATTAATTGTCTGGATACAATTAAATATGGTATAGCTAAGCAAGCAATATTTAGTATTATTAAGTATACTTTTTCAATTTTATTCATTTTCGTTTTATATTGTATATAGTACATTATAGATAAAGGCAATACAAGTGCACACGAAACTGTAAAATAATGTATTCCTGTAACGCCAAAATCTTGATATGCAGCCATATTACTTGAAAATATTGGTATATATCCTCTTATTACGCTTTCTGTTATAAAACTTAAAATAGACACAATTGAAATTAAAGTAATTAAAATCATGTTATTTTTTTTAGACATTATTGATGTATTAATATTTTTTTTTCTTTTTCCTTGTTTAAATAAATATCCAAAATCAAATGCTAAGAAACCACATATTATACATATCCATGTTTCTATTTTCCATTCTACTTGTGCACTATGCAATCTTAAATTTGACAGTCCTATAGTAGAAAAATATATTCCAGAAAAAATACCTCTTGGGTTTGTATAATATCCATATTCTTTTTTGTTTAATATAATTAGTAGTATACTAGTTAATATCAATATAATTGCAGAAATATTATTTAGTTTTAAATAATAAAATATTATTGCTAGAATAAAAGAGACAGTTCCAATAACAGTATTAATTAAATATTTAAATTCAAATCCACTCTTTCCATTTTTCATTCCCAAAAATCTAGCAAGCATATCTGGAAAGAACCTTAAAAATGCTCCAAAATCTTTTTCCTGAATTATTCTTTTTAAAACGTATTTAGCCATATTTCCACCAGTTTTATTAGTTCCATATTGGTCTAAATAACTATTTTCTTTGAAAAACACTCCTGTATCATAATATCTTTTATATAGTTGTTTAAATTTAAAATCATGTGAATGAATTACTACAGATTCAGCTTCATATTTTATTTTATAACCATTCATTATTAACTTGTATGCAATATACATATCTTCACTTATACTTAATTTTTTATTATCATAATAATTAAGTTTTTTAAATGTATCACTTTTAATTGCAGAAGAAGCATCTGAAAAGAAAAAAGTTCTTAATCCCATTTCAGGTAAGTTTTCTTTAGTTACAATTTTACTTTCTTCAGGATAGTTTTTTTCTCTAGTATATTTTTCTATGCCTTTACTTTTACTTATCTGCCTACTATATGATGCATCACATTCTCCATTCTTTATACCTTTAGTTAAATTATATAGCCAATCTTCTCGTTCAATTATTACATCTTGTGTTATAAAAACTATAATATCAGCATCTGATTCCTTGGCTTCATTCTCTCTTGTTAAAGAATGTGAAAAATCATTTGTTTCTATTTCTTTAAATACCACATTATTATTTTTACTTGCTATTCTTTTTACAATATCCAAAGTATTATCTTTGCTCTTTGTAATTACATATCTAATTTTATTAACATCATTATATATAGTTTGTTTTTTTATCTGTTCAAATTGATTATTTATAACTTTTTCTGCATTATACAAAGGGCAGATTATATCTATGTTCATTATTTTGCTCCCTCTTTTTTTAGTACTGAAACTATTGTTTTAAAAAATATTTTTATATCTAACAATAATGATTGATTATCTATATAATACAATTCCATCTGCATTCTTTCTTCATAAGTTGTATTACTTCTACCGTTTGCTTGCCAATATCCAGTTAATCCTGGTGTTATGCTTAAAAATTTTTCTTTATTTTCTCCATACTTTTCTAATTCTTCATCAACAATTGGTCTTGGTCCAATAATTGATAAATCACCTTTTATAATATTTACTATTTGAGGCAATTCATCTAAGCTTGTTTTTCTTAACAATTTTCCTACTTTAGTTATTCTTGGATCATTTTCCAACTTAAAATTCTCTTGATATTCTCTTTTTTGTTCTTCACTAAAGTTTTCTATCATTTCTTCTGCATTTTCATACATACTTCTAAATTTGTACATATTAAATTTTTTTCCATTTTTTCCAATCCTTTTATGTGCAAAAATAACTGGACCTTTAGAATCAATTTTTATGCAAATTCCAATAATTAAAAATACAGGAAGTAATATTATTAATCCTACACATCCTAAAACTATATCAGTTATTCTTTTAAATCCCCTATATATTTTACCTTTTATTTCCATATCAGCAATTCCAATTTTTGTTAATTCTTTCGTGTTTTGAATATTCACATCCACCTTTATCACCCTTTAAAATTTATTCTTTCTTATTTTATAATAATTTAATATAAAGCGCAACCTTTTTAGACATTTTTTCTATATTTTCCAGGTATTTTTTATAATATAAATTTATATAGCAAAAATAGATAGCATTATAATAATAATGCTATCTATTTTTATTATTTTGTATATCCTGTTTTACTTACTATTTGCTGACTAGTTGTCTTTATTCTTGTTGGCACTTCATAGTTAGTATCGTTAAATACTTTTTGATGTAACTCTTGTACATTGCTTTCTAAAGTTATTGGTATTCCATACCATACTTTATTAAGTGTTGCTCCTTTTGTTTTATATGGCCATCCAATACTTTCTCCTACATTAAAGCTTGTAACTGCTGGCGCCATTGAAAGTAAGTCTGTCATTGTTAAGTTTGTATAAACTTGTGGTAGTATTTTATTTGCTATTGTATTTATTTGTCCTATGCTTTTAGTTTTTAATTTTGTAAGCATAGCTTCAATTACATCTCTCATTCTTTCTGTTCTTTTATAGTCTCCACCAGCTGTGTATCTTATTCTTGAATATGCAACAGCTTGCACACCATCTAGTACATATGTCCCCGCTTTGGTAATATGTTTAGATGTTTTTCCTGTTACTCTTGATGTTTCATCTATATATCCATTTATATATTTTACTTCTGCATCTGTTATATTCATTTTAATTCCACCTAATGCGTCTACCGCATCAGATACAGAATCAAAGTTTACAGTAACAAATTCTGTTATATTTAAGTCCAAGTTTTCGTTTAAAGTCTTAAGTGCAAGTGGTGCTTCACCATAAGAATACGCATGTGTAATTTTATCTAAACCATGTCCTTGTATATTTACATATGTATCTCTATATACAGATATTAATTTAACATCATGTGTTTTATTATTTATACTTGCAATTATTATACAATCGCTTCTGTTTCCTTTTCCATAGTCATCTGCTCTACTGTCTACTCCAAATATAGCTACGTTTCTATATTCAGATAAATTTTTATTTTCTGATACAGATAATTGGCTTTCGTCTATTTTAACTTGTTGCATTTTTCCAAATTTATTAGAAACATACCAAAATGCTGTTCCTCCTGCTGCCACTATAATTATTAATAAAGTAATTAGTATTCCTAATATAACTTTTAATACAGTTTTCTTTTTACTTGTTTTTTTACCACTCATTAGTTTTCCTCTTTTCTTTATTTTTAATCTCTAATAATTTTAGCACAAGTCTTTTTCTGTTTCAACCTTATTAGTGAATAAAATTTGTTTTTATAGTATTTTCTAATTCTGGTTTATCTAAATTCGCTTTTCGTATACTGTTTAATAAAAAGGCTATATTTTTTCCAAGATTTCTCATTGTTTGCAATCCTTCTAAATCTTGCATTGCTTCTAATTTATTCGTTCCATGTATTTGATTCCAATATGAACTTCCAACAACATACATATTACTCATTAATGCATATTTATTAATTTGGTCAAATGCTGTTGTTGCTCCACCCCTTCTACAGCTTACTACACTAGCGCATGCTTTCCCTGCAAATATTTTTCCTCTACCATAAAATGTTCTATCCAAAAATGAAGTTAATGCACCGCTTGCTGCTGCAAAATGTACCGGACTTCCAAATACAAATCCATCCGCTTCCTTTGCTTTTTCTATAAAATCATTAACACTATCATTCATAAAACATTTATTATCATTTTTTAAGCATACATTACATCCAATACATCCTCCTATTGGCTTTGTTCCAAGCCATATTATTTCTGTTTGTATATTTTCTTTATTTAATGTCTTTGCAACTTCTTCCAATGCTAGATTTGTACATCCATCTTTATGTGGTCCACCATTAACTAATATAACCTTCATTAAATTCTCTCCTTTTACTATGGAAATATATAATAGGTGGACACAAAAGCCACCATTATAATAATATTTGTTTCATATTTTATTATTACACATTTTTATATAACTTTATCCTTTACTCCTATGTTAAATTTGTTATATCTTTTCAATATTTTTTAATTAAAAAATATTGAAAAGAGAACTAATATTTTTAGTCCCCCTTTTTTTACGTTTCCCAAAAAGCAAGTAATATACCATCATTTAAATTTTGTGTTGATTCTTTATTTGAAAAACATTTACATTTTTATTATTTTCTCCCAAGGTAAGTTTTCTTTTCCAAAATGTCCATAGTTAGTTGTTTGTGAATAGATTGGTTCTTTCAAGCCTAAATAATCTATTATTCCTGCTGGTGTTAAGTCAAATTTTTCTTTTATTAATTGCGCAAGTTCTTCATCTGTTCTATCCCCTGTTCCAAATGTATTTACATATATAGATAAAGGCTCTTTCATTCCAATTGCATATGCTACTTGAATTTCACATTTTTTAGCATATCCATTTGCTACTATGTTTTTAGCAATATGTCTTAACATGTATGCTGCTGATCTGTCTACTTTTGTTGCATCTTTTCCAGAAAAACAACCTCCACCATGTCTTGCATATCCACCATATGTGTCTACAATTATTTTTCTTCCTGTTAGTCCTGTATCTCCTAATGGTCCACCTATAACAAATCTTCCTGTTGGATTTACATATATTTTGGTATTTTCATCCATCATTGCTTTTGGTACAATTTCCAATATTACATTATTAATAATATCTTGTTTTAATTTTTCTTGTGTTATTTCCTCTGTATGTTGTGTTGATATTAATATTGTTTCTATTCTTTTAGGGATATCATTTTCATATTCTACAGTTACTTGTGTTTTTCCATCTGGACGTAAATATGGAAGGATTTTTTGTTTCCTTACTTCAGTTAATCTTTTAGCTAATTTATGTGCAACATCTATTGCGTATGGCATATAGTTTTTTCTTTCATCGCATGCATATCCAAACATAATTCCTTGGTCTCCAGCACCTCCAACATCAACGCCTAATGCAATGTCTGAACTTTGTTTCTCTATGTCTATATTTATATTACAAGTTCTGTAATCCATATCTGTTTCGCTATTATCGTATCCTATTTCTTTTATTCTATTTCTTACAATTTGTTCTACATCTATTACCGCTGTTGTTGTTAATTGTCCTGCAATTGTAATATTATTGTTTGCTGCAAATGTCTCTATTGCAACTCTAGAATTTTTATCTTGTTTTAAACATTCATCTAATATTGCATCTGATATTGAATCGCATAATTTATCTGGATGTCCTTCTGTTACTGATTCTGATGTGAAATAATATTTGTTCATTTTTTACTACCTCTTTCTACTACAAAAACCTTTGCATATCGCAAAGGTTTTAAAAACTAAATATGTTTTATCAACCAAAGCCTTTATGCTTTGTCGGTTTTAGCACCTTTAAAGTTTCCTTTAGGTTGCTGTGGAGTCATAAAGCCGAGTCTCTCGTCCACTCTTGATAATATATATTATTTTAAACTATTTTTTTATATTTGTAAATAGTTTTATGTTATTTAAATAATTTTATTGCTTCTTGTAGTTGTGTATCTTCTGTTTTTTCTATATTATAAATACTTGTTACTGTATCTGGCAATGTTACTTCTTTGTCTGGGGTTATTCCTACTTTGTTTATTTTGTTTCTGTTTGGTGTAAGATATTCTTCTATTGTTACCTTAATTCCACTTCCATCTCTTAAAGAAATTAATTCTTGTATTACTCCCTTTCCATATGTCTTTTCTCCAACAATTGTTGCTTTACCATTTTCTTTTAATGCTGCCGCAAAAATTTCAGATGCACTTGCTGTATTATCATTTACTAACACAACTATTGGCACATTAATTACTGGATTACTTTTACTTTTCTTTATTTCTTCTTCACCATTTTTATTAGTTGAAATTAATTCAATTTTATCTTTGTCTAAGATTAAGTCTGCCATGTCAAGTGCTTCGTCTACAATTCCACCGCCATTGTTTCTTAAATCTATTATTAATCCTTTTAATTTGTTAGATTTATTTAGTTCATTATATGTTTGTTTAAATTCTTTTGCACAATCATCATCAAATGAGCTTACCTTTATATATCCAATATTATTTTGAAGAATCTCAGATTTTATTGGATATAAATCTATTTTCTTTCTTTCCACTTCAAAAGTAAGGTTTTCTCCATTTCTTTCTATTTCTATTTTTACTTTTGTTCCTTCTTTACCTTTTATATATGTAGATACTTTTTCAAAATCTTCACCTGTAAATTCTGTATCATTTACTTTTTTTATAACATCGCCAGACTTTAAACCTGCTTTTTCTGCTGGCGATCCTTCTATTGGGTATAATATAACAATATTATTTTCTTTTGTATTTTGCATCATATATATTCCAACACCAACATAGTTTCCCTGTACTTCTGACTTAAATTCTTCCATTTCTGATTTAGTAAAATATTCTGTATATTCATCTCCTAGTCCATCTACATATCCTTTTACGGCACCTTCTACTAAATCTTCTTCTTTTATTTCTGAAACATATTCATCATCAATAATTTTTCTTACAGTGTATAATTTATTAATTAAATCTGTACTAATCCCAGGTATATTTATACTTGTTGTAGTTCCAATTTTTTTATACATAAAAACACTTGTTAATACAAATGTAATTAAAGCCACAACTACAATAAGCATTATTGTTCTATATATATTCTTTGCTTTATTATTCATAAACTCTTTTCTCCTCAAGATTATTATATTATAAAAATGAGGGGTTATTCCCTCATTTTTATTAAGCTTGTTTTAACCATGCAGATGGATCAACATTTTTTCCATTAATTAATACTTCAAAATGTAAATGTGCTCCACTTCCAATTCCTGTATTTCCAGACAATACTATAGTTTGTCCACCTTTTACTTTACTTCCTACACTCACTTTAAAGCTATTTGCTTGACAATGTTGATATAAAGTAACAACACCGCCACCATGATCCACCATTATGTAATATCCTCTATATTTATTATATCCTGTAAAAATAACCTTTCCATCTAGAACAGATACAACACTTGAGCCAGATGGTGCAGGTAAATCTATACCTTTATGGTTAGTACTTGCTCCTGGTATTCCTGTGTTTCTTCCACCATATCCTGAAGAAATTCTTGTATGTCCTGGTAATGGCCATTTTTTATTTCCTCCAACATAAGCTCCAGAGCTTCCACTAGCAATTTGGCTAGCTTTTCTTTCTTCTTCTCTAATTAATGCATCATACTCATCTATTTTAGCTTGTAAATCTTTTTCTTCTTTTGATAGTTGTGAAATTTTATTTTGTTTTTCTTCTTTTTGATTTTTTAAAAGCACATTAATTTTTTCTTGTTCTGCTTTTTGAGTTTTAACTTCTCTTTTCTTATCTTCTTGTTCTTGTTTGTTTTTTTCTATTTTTTGTTTTTGTTCTTCTATACTATCTAACAAGTCATTATCATTTTTTAATATTTCAGATATAAAATAATAATTTGATAAGAAATCTAATATTCCTTTTGAATTCAAAAGAACGTCTAAATATGTAGCTTCTCCCATTTCATAACCAAGTATTAGTTTTTCCTTTAACGCTTCTTCTTGTTTATTATACTTTGCCTCTGCTTCTTTTAAATCACTTTCAAGTTGTTTTATTTCTTTGTTTAATTTTGTAAGTTGTGAATTTATATCATCAAGTTTATCTTCATTGTCTGCAATTTTATCTGATAAATTTTTTACATCATTTTGTGCTGCTGACTTTGCACTTTTTACATCGTCTTTTTGATCTTCTAATTTATCTTGTTCTTGTTCAAGTTGTTTTTTAGTTGCAGCTAAACACGAAAGTGGTAAAGTAAATAATATAACTATTAAAATAATAATTGCTGTTATTTTCTTTATCATATTATACCTCCAAATATTTTCTCATAGAAATTGAGCTTCCTAATATACCAATTCCAATTCCTAATATCAAATATACAACTATAATCATATTAAACATATCTCCAAAGCTTACTAAAGATATTCCCATTTTCTGTATAGCTTCTGAAGCAAGTATTTTAGTTGCAATTAGTTTATATGCTCCTCCAACTACTAATATAGAAATAGCAGCTGATAGAATTCCTATTATTATACCTTCTACTATGAAAGGCCATCTTATAAAAGAATTTGTAGCTCCAACATATTTCATAATAGATATTTCTTTTCTTCTAGCATATACTGTAAGTTTTATAGTATTAGATATTATAAAAATAGCTCCAATAACTAAACCTACTAATATTACAGCAGTAACAATTCTAATTCCATTTGTTACACTTATTAATTTTGAAATTGTTTGATTGCTACTTGTTATATTTTTTATATTATCCAGTTGATTTATTTGAGCTTCAACTTCCTTTGAAAGTTTCAAATCATCAAATGTTATTATATATGAATCTGGAAGAGTATCTTTATATGATTCAAATAAATACGCCTTATCTCCAAATTTTTCTACATATTGGTTGAATCCTTCCTCTTTAGATACAAATTGTACTTTAGCAATTCCATCTATTGCTTCTAATTGTTTTCCAACTGTTTCAACCTCTTCATCTGTTGCATCTAATTTTACGAAAACTTGCATTGCTTGTGCATCTTCAACAGTTTTCATTATATGGTTGACATTTTCTCCTAATATAAAGAAAAGACCAAATATCAACATTGATATACACATAACAAGCATAGCTGACAAAGTAGATTTTTTATTTTTAAATGTGTTTCTTATGCCTTCTCCTATTAAATAACCAACTATATTAAACTTCACTATTATACCCACCTTTACTATCTCTAATAATTTCGCCTTTATCTATTTGTATAACTCTTTTTTTCATTTTATCCACTATGTCTTTTGCATGAGTTGCTACAACTACTGTTGTTCCTCTTTTATTAATATCATCTAGTAAGTTCATAATATCCCAAGCTGTTTCTGGGTCTAAGTTACCTGTTGGTTCGTCTGCTATAAGCATAGAAGGGTTATTTACTAATGCTCTTGCTAATGCTACTCTTTGTTGTTCTCCACCTGATAATTCATTTGGATACATTTTAGCTTTTCCGCTAAGCCCAACCAAAGATAAAACCATTGGCACTTGCCTTCTAATATGTCTTGGTGTAGCTCTAACTATATACATTGCAAAAGCAACATTTTCATAAACAGTTTTATCTGGTAAAAGTCTAAAATCTTGAAAAACTACTCCCATACTTCTTCTTAAAAATGGTACTCTTGATTGTTTTAAAAAAGTAGTATCTTTTCCATTTATAATTATAGTTCCAGAAGTTGGTTCTTCTTCTTTTAATATTAATTTAATTAATGTTGACTTTCCTGAGCCAGATGTACCAACTAAAAATGCAAAGTCTCCTTTGTTTATTTTAAAGTTAGCATTATGTACTGCTTCTGTACCTGTTGAATATGTTTTGTTTACATTTCTAAATTCAATCATTTTTTGCTCCTTGACAATTCTAAATAGCATTTTTCTACATTATTATCATAACAATATTCTACAATTATTTCAAGTATTTTCGTGAAAAAAAAGTTGTAAATTTAAGGTAATTATTATTTTAAAATAAATTAAACAAAAAATGCCAGTAAAATAACATTACTGACATCTTTTATTTATTAGAAACGACCTCCACCGCCGCCTCCGGCCACCTCCGGCCTCCGCCAAATGATGAGCCTCCACCAAATCCACCGCCAGATGAACTTGATGATTCTGCTGCGCTTATTGTATAATTAGCTGTATTTATTGAAGAATTAACTGCACTATTAATTGTTCTTGTTAAATCTCTATTCATACTATTAATTAAATACATATCTGTTAAGTAGTCACTATTATAATCGTTTATATTTGCAATTTTCATTTGCATTGCTTTTCTTACTTTGTTGGCACATCCAAGTATTGTGGCTGTAACCATATATTTTTCCCACAACTCAATTTCTGGAAGTTCTTTTTCATCAAATTTGCTAAAATCTTTTAGAAATCTTTTGTGTGCTAACCACTTAGAGTATTCTATCGCTCCATTTTCTGTTCTATTTTTAAACTTACAAATATTTGCTATTAATAATATTGATATTAATAAATCTCCAAAAACATATCCAAGAATGCTCAAAGTATTATCTTTTGTTCCTAGAAATACATTACCAGATAATAATAATATAATCGCACACATCATTATAATATAAAAAACTTTAAATGCTTTTTTTATACTTTTTTTGAAATATTCTTTAGACTCACTCTCTTCTTTAGCTTGTTTCTTAAAGTAATCAATCTTTTTAGTTAATTTTCTTGCATTAGTTTCTGTACTTCCAAATTTTCGCAATTCTTTCAAATTACATCTTCCATTATCTCCAACAGTAACAAAAAGCAAATCAAGTACAGTAGCCTCTGCTGAAGTTCCTTTATATTCCTTATTATTATCAACAAGTACTATTTCTTTTTTATTATTTTTTCCAATCTCTTCTTCTATTTTTATTACTTTTTTAGCTATTAAATCTAGTATTGTTGCTGAAACACTTAAATTTGTTATTCTTTGTTTCATTATGTATTCTATTACATATGGTGAAACATCACTAGGAAATTCTCTATAATATTTTCCTTCAAATAGTTTTCTATCTTTTAATTCTTTTATAATAATTGAACTAGTAATTGCAAATCCAACTGCATATAGTATAGCAACTATTATTCTTGTAGTTATTCTTATCTGTCTTTCTTTTTTAATTAATTCAGCATAAAATGGTTCTAATTGTTCCCTAAATACAGCTTTAGCCTCTTCATCAAAGCCTTCATCTATGTCTCTTTCAATCCATTTTACATCGCTTTCTAAAGTATAATAGTCATCTTCTTTATCTAAATATGAAATACGTGCTTCAATTTTGTTTTTCCACTCATCATTAACAGTTTCTTTTAAAGCATATATTTGATTTAATAAGTCCTGTTTTTCTGTTGATGTATCTGGCAATGCCATAACATATTTCAAAGCTGTATTATATGCATACATACTAGGAGATTCTTTTAATTCTATCACTGCACTACTTGCTTCATTTATTTTTTCAAGTTTTGCTTTTTCTCTTTCTGCATTTGCTGCATCTGCTTGTGAAGCTTCATACTTTAATATATATTCTTTCCCATTTACTCCTGATTTTTTTGTTCCATTTGGCACTAAATTTTTGTCAAACATTATTCTCACAGTTTCAGCTTTATATGGCTTTACATTTGTATCTTTAAAGTTTAAAGTTTTTTTATTTACAATTGAATTTACTCCTGTTAATGGTCCATGTGTCCATATTCTTACATCTGGATCTTCTTTTGGTAAATGAATTAATACTTGGAAATCTTTTATATTTTCTTCGTAGTCACTTCCCATAACATTCCAATATAATTCTGCAACATCATTATGAATTACAACTGCATCATTTATTGTATATTCCATATAAAACACTTTATTTTTTGTTGATTTACAAAAAATTTTAAAATCCGCACCACGACTTGATGTTGTTAGTTTATATACTCCATAATCTCCTGTTGATGCATTGTTTTTTTGTGTATATACTTTTTCAATTTTGTCTATGTCTTCTATTGTATTGAAATTTTTTTGAGATATATCCGCTATCTTTATATTAGTAATTCCGCTTCCGTCATATATATCTGTGTTGCCAGTAAAATTGCTGTATATACCAGTAAACTTATTTGAATTATAATTTTGAAATTCTATATTTCTTAATCTACCATTATACTCACCAGATAAAAGAGCCGCTTCTTTTACTGTAATAGAGCCATCACTATTTATTGTTATATCTTGATATAGCTTTTGGGTAGTTTCTGTTGCATAGGTAGTATTACTTAATAGAAATATACCTAATGCTATAAATAACAATAATATTATTTTCTTATAAATTTTCATATTTTCCCCTTTTGTATTTCATTAATCTAACAAAACTGTTTAACTATATCCTCCGATGTTATATTAAAATATTTCATTAGTTCTTCTGCTTTTCCAGATGTTCCAAATCTATCTTTTATTCCCATTCTTATAACTTTAGTTGGATGATTTTCGCTTAAAACTTCACACACTGTAGTTCCTAGTCCGCCTATTATACTATGGTCTTCTATTGTTATTATCTTATCTGTTTCTTTAGCAGCTTTTACTATTATGTCTTTATCTATTGGTTTTATTGTATGAATATCTATTACTCTAATATTAATTCCTTTATCCTTAAGTGCTTCTTTAGCTTTTAGTGCTTCTGCAACTGTAACTCCTGTTGCTATAACAGTTCCATCTGTTCCGTCTCCAAATTGCATACCTTTTCCAAATTCAAATTTACTATCACTATTATATATTTCTGGTGTTGCTAATCTACTAAGTCTAACGTACACTGGTCCTTTGATTTTAGCCGCCTCTTTTATTGCCCATTTTGTTTGTATGTCATCTGATGGAGATATTACTATCATATTAGGAAGAGTCCTCATTATGCTAATATCTTCTAACATTTGATGTGTTGCTCCATCTTCTCCAACTGTTATTCCAGCATGTGTCGCACATATTTTAACATTTAAGTTTGGATAACATATACTATTTCTTATTTGATCATATGCTCTACCTGCTGCAAAGACTGCAAATGTGCTTAAAAATGGTATTTTTCCCATAGTAGACATCCCAGCTGCTGTTGTAACCATATCTTGTTCAGCAATTCCCATATTAAAAAATCTCTCTGGAAATTTTTTAGCAAAAATATTTGTTTTAGTTGCTGTAGATAAATCTGCATCTAATACTACAACATTTTCTTTTTCTTCTCCAAGTTCTGCTAACGCTTCGCCATAACTTTGTCTTGTAGCTTTTTTGTTGTCTATATTCATAAATTTTCTCCTTTCAAAATTATAAATTTTGCGCACCTAATTCTTTTATTGCTTGTTTATATTCTTCTTCACTTGGTGCTTTTCCATGCCATTCTGCTTTATTCTCCATAAAAGATATACCTTTACCTTTTATAGTTTTCGCAATTATTGCAACTGGTTTTCCTTTTATTAATTTTGCACTTTCAAATACTTTAATTAATTCTTCTATATTGTTTCCATCTACATTAAATACAACAAATCCAAAGCTTTCAAATTTTTTATCTATTGGATAAGAGCTCATAACTTTTTTTAGCTCTCCATCAATTTGTAAGTTATTGTTATCAACTATTACACATAGGTTGTCTAACCTATATTGTGATGCTGTCATTGCTGCTTCCCATATTTGCCCTTCTTCTATTTCTCCATCTCCTAGAATTGTATATACTCTAATTCCTTTTTTATCTAGCTTAGACATCATAGCCATTCCATTTGCAGCAGATAATCCTTGTCCTAATGAACCTGTTGTCATATCTACACCCGGAATATGTTTCATGTCCGGATGTCCTTGTAGTATTGAACCTAATTTTCTAAAATTTTCAAGTTCATTTACAGAAAAGAATCCTCTTTCAGCAAGTGTTGCATATAAAGCTGCTGAAGCATGCCCTTTAGATAATACAAGTCTATCTCTATTTTCATTTTTAGGCTCTTCAGGATTAATATTCATTTGATTAAAATATAGAACAGTTAGTATATCTACAATGGATAATGCTCCACCAGGATGTCCCGATTTAGCACTATATACTTCTTTTACAACATCTGCTCTAATTAATCTTGCTATATCTTTTAATTTTTCAACATCATCAATTTTCAAAAGTATCACTCCTTTACAAAATAACTATATCATATATATAAAAAAAATGCCATTAAAAATGACATTTTTTATTTTATTCTTTTGCACTTATTTTTGCATATTTTTTTAATTTTTCATACACTAGATTATTTACTGTTCCTGCTGGAAAGTTTCCATTTTTGTCTCTTTTTCCTGCTGGCACTCCAGTTAAAATTTCAATTCCTTCTTCTATTGTTGAAATTGCATAAACATGGAATTTTTTATTTTTTACCGCTTCTACTACTTCATCTGATAAGTTTAAGTTCATAACATTTTGAATTGGTATCATTACACCATGTGTTCCATCTAGTCCTCTCATTTTACATACTTGATAAAATCCTTCAATTTTAGCATTCACTCCACCAATTGGTTGTATTTCTCCTTTTTGATTTACTGAACCAGTAACAGCAATAGCCTGATTAATTGGTAATTCTGATAAGCTAGATAATAAAGCATATAATTCTGTACTTGAAGCACTATCTCCATCTACTCCATTATATAACTGTTCAAAGCATATACTTGCTGTTAAAGAAAGTGGGATGTCCTGAGCGAACATTTCTCCTAAATATCCATTTAATATAAGTACACCTTTTGAATGTGTTGATCCTGAAAGTTCAACTTCTCTTTCTACATTTATTATTCCAGATTTTCCTGTATAAGTATTAGCTGTTATTTTAGCAGGTTTTCCAAATGTATAATCTCCTATTGTCATTACTGTTAATCCATTTATTTGCCCAACCTTTTCTCCACTTGTACTAATTAATAATGTATTTTCTTTTATCATTTCTGTGTATTTTTCATCATATTTTTTTACTCTTTCAATTCTTTCTTCAAGAGCTTTTTCAACATGTTCTGCTTTTACAATTTTAGATTTAGACATTTTAGCCCATGTACAAGCTTCTCCAACTATTTGAGATAAATCATTAAATCTTGTAGATAATTTATTTTGATTTTCTGCAATTCTAGATGCATATTCTATTACCTTTGCAACAGCATATTTATCTAGATGAATCAGTCCTTCTTGTTCACAAAATCCATGCATAAATCTTGCTAATTTTATAACATTATCATCTGTTCTTGGTGCATCATCCTCAAATTCAACTTTCGTTTTAAATAATTTTCTAAAATCCTCATCTATTGCTAATAAAGAATGATAAATGGCAGCATTTCCAATTAATATAACTTTAATATCCAAAGGAATTGGCTCTGGTTTTAAAGAAACCATAACCATTGAGCTACGTTGATCTGCAGTATTTTCTATGCTGGTTTCTTTCATTCTTAAAGCCTTTTTTAATGCATTGTAGCACATTTGATTTTCAAGTAAATCTTTAGCTTGAAATATTATATATCCTCCATTTGCCTTTTGTATTAGTCCTGCTTTTAGCATTGTATGGTCAGTTTTTAGAGATCCATAATAGTTTTCATATTCAAGTTTTCCAAATATATTATTATAAGAATAATTTGAATCCATAATAACTGGAGCACCTTCTAATTCACTATTATCTATAAATAAGTTAACTCTATAATTTTCCCAAGGTTTTTGCATTTGTTGTAATACTTGGGTAGGATTTTGCTGTTGATTAACTGGTGCTTTTTGTTCTATAAAAGCTGATATATTTTTTAATATATTTTGCTTAATATCATCTAAAAATTTATTAATTTTTTTATTTTTCTTATATGCAGATTTTATTAAATTAATTCTTGCATTAACAGTAAGTAAAGCAATATTAGATTGCCATTCTTCTATTTTTACATCTGCTTCTTTTTCTATTTGTTTTATTTGACTTATTGCAGATATTATTTGTTCTTGAACAATATTAGACTTATCTTCATATTCTTTTTTTACATCTTCATCTAATTTTTCAAATTCTTCTTCTTGTAAAGTCTTTCCATCTACAACTGGCATCATATATATACCATTTTGAGCTGTTTTAACTTCAAAACCATATTTAGCTGATTCTTTATTTAGTTTTTCTAGTAAATTTGTTCTTTTTTGTTCGAATTGTTGCCTTATAGAATTCTTTTCTTTTTCAAAATCTTCATTACTAAATGTACTATTTATATCGTTTTTTATATCCTTAATGAATTGATCCATTGTATCTTTAAATTCTTTTCCATGTCCAGCTGGAAGTGAGACAGCAATTGGTTCATTTGGATTATTAAAATTATATATATAACACCAATCTGGTGGAGTTTTCTTCTTTTTTGATATTGTATCTAAATATTTTTTAGTGTACATTGTTTTTCCAACCCCACTTGGTCCTTCTAGATATAAATTGTATCCTTTTATATCGACATTTAGTCCAAATTCCAATGCCTTTATTCCTCTTTCTTGACCTATTCCAGTACTAATTGGTTCAAGTTCCTCTGTTGTTTCAAAAGGTAATTTTTCTGGATTACAATATTTCTTTAAATTTCTATAAGATAACTCCGTATTTTTCATTAGTTTTTCTCCTTTATATATACTCATTAAATTCTAAATTTTTAGCAATTATAATTTAATTATGTCTGCAATTTTAATGTCATAATAATAGCATCATCTATATTGTTATAATATTTTTTTCTTCTTCCCACTTCTTCAAAATTATATTTTTTATATAACTTTATTGCAGTTTCATTTTTAACATTAACCTCTAGTGTTATACATTGTAGATTTTGCTTTTGTGCCATATTTATAAGTTCTTTAAGTAATTGCGCTCCTATATGTTTACCACGTTTATCTTTTTTTACAACAATATTAGTAATATGTGCTTCATCTATTGGTTTCCATATTCCAGCATATCCAACAACCTCATCATTATATAAAGCGACAATATATGATGATAGACTGTTTTGAAGTTCCTTTTCTAGTACGTTAGCTGTCCAAAACTCGTCAAATTGTTCAGGCATAATATCTTTAATTTTTTCAAGATGAGATTGATTCATTTTTTCAATTACAATATTCATTAATTCCTATCTTTCTGCATTAGATTTTCTTAAGTAAATTGGGCTTAAATTATTTGAATCTACTGCTTGCCCATTTTTTTCAAAAGCAACCAATGCTATATTTCTAGCATTTACACTATTTATTTTTTTATCCTCTGTTATTATTGCATTTTTCAATTTTGATTTTATCACATCTTTATGAACTATACTACCATTTCCAACAAAAAATATTTTTTTATTTTCATCTTCAAAAGCATTTACTATATTGTCTATATTATCAAATTTAAATTCTTCAACTTGTTTATAATCTTTTCCGTTTTTTTCAAATAATCCATAATATACATTATCGTTTTTTGCATCTATTAAAGAACATATCATACCATCTTCTTCTATATTTCTTGCTAATACTTCTAGTGAAGTAACACCAACAGCTTTCTTGTTTTTTGCATCTAAAAACGCTTTCACTGTTGAAACCCCTATACGTATTCCAGTAAATGAACCTGGCCCAATATCACAAGAAAATAAATCTATATCTGATAAATACATATTATTTTCTTTAAACACTTCGTTTATTAAAGGCATTAATTTTACTGAGTGAGTATTTTCATCTTCAATTATTTTTTCCATTATTAATTTATCATTTTCTGTAAGCGCTACCGCACATACTTTCCCAGATGTTTCAATTGCTAAAATCTTCATATATTGCTTCCTTCTTTATTTTTCTTCTTCTTTAAAATTTACATCATATTCATAACCACATATAATCATTTCTTTAAATTCAAAATCATTTGTTGCTTTATCTATTCTAAAAATCTTTTGTTTCTTTAAGTCTAATTTATATTTACTCATATCAAACAATACTGTTTGTTTTACATTCATTCCAAGTGGTAAAGTATTGTTTGTATTATCATAGTATATAATATTTGTGTTATATATTAAATGCATATCTTTTTTTATTTTCAATTTGTACAAATTAACTTTATCTATTGTATTTGATGCATTTATTGCATCAGTTGGATTTATATAAAATACTTTTATGTCATTCATATTCAATTTATCATTAGAACATAAGTAAACATCTATATCTGTAATTGCATTTATTTTTTCAATAGCATTATTAATATTTCTTATATAATTATCAATTTGCTTTGTGTATTCTTCTACTGTTGTATTATTGGAAATTTCAATTATTTTGTTTTTATCTTTTAATGATTCCCTATGTTTCTTATTAGATAATACACTGATTTTTGTTTTGTCATTTTTAATATTTCCAAATATATCAAAAGAATTTACTTCAATTTCATCTTTCTTAGTTGATAATAATTCTTTTGTATTTTCAAGATTTTCTTTTAAATATTTACTATCACTATTTCTTAAAGCGTTTATACTATCCAATTCATTTGTATTAGCTATATATATACTATCTGTTTCTTCTTTAGTAAATAAATCTCTTTGAATACTGTCTGCTTCTATTCCTAAATCTTCTGTATCTTCTTCATAATTAAATGTTCTTTGTATTTTTTTAGTTTTTTCTTTTTCTTTTATTACTGTACCAGCATTTAACCCAATTGTTGAATCTTTATTTGCAAATTTCCAAAATTCAAAAATACTTTTTTTATGTTCTTCTATTTTTTCAATAAACAAAGTTGCGTTTTTAATTTTATTATTAACAACTTCAATTTTATCTTCTAATGCTTTAATATCTAGGTTATTATCCTTTATTCTGATATTTATTCTATCCAATTCTATGCATATTTTTATTAAATCTTCTATTGTGTATAATTCTTTTTCTTCAATTATAGAATTTGCTATTGATTTTTGCATTTCATTTTCTTCTTTAATTTTTTTAGCGTTCAGGTTTTTATTTTTGTTTCTTACAAATTTTCCATTTTTATTTTTAAAGAAATATTTGATTTTTCCAAATACGCTTTTTCTACATTCTAAATATGTTGCAACTTGTTTTTCTTTAAATAAATATTCCTTATTCTTTTCTAATTCTTCTTCTTTTAATTTATCTAATTGTATATCAAGTTTTTCTTTTTCATCAAAAATCTTTTGCAATTCTTTGGCGTTTTTCTTATACTCTTCTTTTATAAATTTTGATATATTTTTATAATCTATAACTTTATTATTAAATTCAAATTGTAATTCACCCTTTGGTGATATTTGCGTTTCAAAGTCATAATGATGTGGAAGTTCTGTTCTTAAAATAAATAACGCTTTAACAACTGTATAAAATTTAACTGCATCTTCTTTTGTCTTAAGTTCTATTTTATAATAACTTTTAATTTTATCATATATATCTGTTTTCCCAACAATATGTAAGCTTAATTCATTATCAATATCAAACACTTCATATATTTTAGGCCAGTCTTTTGTAAATAACCATATATACTTTTCTAGGTCTGATATTTCAGATTTTTTCAAGTATCTTTTTGTATAATCCATATAACTTACTGGAACAAAAATAGTTTCATTTTTATTATTTTTATAACACTCTATTTGCTTTTTCAATAAATAGAAAAATGCACTATAATCTTGGTCCTCTGTTGTAACCATCATAAAATATTTTCCAGTAAATTCAGAATAATATATTTCCCATAGATAATTTGTATCGTATTTAACCTTGAAAGGAACATTTTTCCTCATTTTTGCTTGTTCTTCATCTATCTTATCGATTTCTTTTTTATTTATTTTTTCAAGCATCTTTAAAAAACTTGCATGTCTAACAAGATTTTCTTCATTTTTTTCATCTAAGTACATTGCTAATGGTAGAGCTTGCTCATATTTTTCTATTACACTGTCTAATCTATTTTTAGGTGTTAATAATATTTGAATGTCATTTATATTTATATATCTATATACTTTAAAATCTCTTTGTTCATATATTTTAGTAGGCTTATAGTCTACATCTTTATACATCATTAAAAAATCTGGAAGTTTCTCTAAATCCAAACCTATATATTGTAAATTTTGTAAAATTATACTCTCTTCATTTGTTTCAAACATTTAAATATCCTCCATGATATTTTACCTATTTATACATTTGATAGTATATCATAAAAGTATTTTTTTGTACAAGATTTTTCAAATTTTTTATATGAATTCAATAATTAATTTTTTCGCATATTAAAATACGTTTTAAAATTTCATACAACGTTTTGTTTTACCCTATAATTTTATTGTAGGGTATTTTCGCCCACCCTAAAGACATTACTTATAATAAAGACTGTAAATATTTAGAATATGCTTCTCACGCTAAATTTTTCTTTATCTTCTATATGTTGCAATATAAATACTGTTGTAGCAGTTTCATTTTGAGCCTCATCATATTCTTGTACATTTATATAGGCTGATAATCTTGTTATCTCTGTTCCAACTTTCTCTAATTCATCATGTTCTATATAATATGCAAGTTTACCGTATCTTTTTTCCCACTCATTATTTATATTGCTCATTTTAGAAGTAATTTTCTCATTATTTTTATCTTTTAAGCTTTGTTCTAAGCTCGACAATTCTTCAGTAAGTAAATTTACTGAAGTTTTTGTGTAATTATTTGTAATAACATCTAATGTTACAATTAAAGCAATCACAAAAAAAATTATAATAAATTCTTTATACATAAGAACTCCTCAATATTAATATTAATTTTCTATTATTCTTCTTTTTTCTGACAAAAGAACTCATTTTTTCCATCAATTGTTGCAATCAAAGTATTTTCTGGTTTTGCATCAAACTTTTTCAATTGTGCTATCAACCATTTTTCATCTTTTCCTATTGATTTCAAGTTCTTTTCCATAATTTTCCCATCTATAACTAAATCATATGATATTCCTTCATACTCCGGACTTATATTTAAGTCTTCGGCTATAACATTTCTTTTTTCTGGTTTTTGAATAACAGTAACTTCACCATTTGTCTCTAATATTGCGTATTCTACGTCGCCTAGATTAAAAACATTATTGCTTCTTAATTTTTCTTCTAATTCATTTAATGTTAATCTTTCTTTTCTTAAAACCTTTTCATCTATTTTCCCTCTATATATTAACAACGAAGGTTGACCTGACATAATTGCCCTCATTTTTAAGCTTTTCATATTAATAATAGATATAAGCATATGCATTATAAGTAAACCAAGTATTGGAATTATTCCATTAGTAATTGGAATTCCAAGTTCAGTCATTGGAACAGATGCAAGGTCTGCAATCATTATTGATATTGCAAGCTCAAAAGGTTGAAGTTGCCCTATTTCTCTTTTTCCCATTAATCTCATAACAATTAAAACAATTATATATAAAATTATTGCACGAATAAAAGTCACTAACATTTTTATCTCCCAAATCTGTCATTTTTATTTTATTTTTTCAATTTTTTTAAATAATATTCTTTTGAATTTATTTTTTGTATATTTTTTATGTTTTTGTTAAAAATATATATGTAACTAAATATTTAGGAGGTTTTATTATGTCTAATAATCAAGACAATGTCAGGTCTAGAAATAATACTTCAACATTTGGGCAAATAGTTGGTAGACTTGTAACTGCAGCTATTGTTCTTGCAATAACAGCATTTTTTACTCCTGGTTTTACAATAAATAATATTTGGTCTTTAGCAGTTGCTGCTATTGTTCTTACTATAATAGATTATTTAATAGTAAAATTTACAGGATTAGATGCAACTCCTTTTGGTAAGGGATTTGTAGGATTTGTTTTAGCTGCCGTTACATTATATGTAACTCAATATTTTGTTGCAGGTTACTCTATTTCTTGGATTGCTGCAATTATTGGTGCTGTAATATACGGTATTGTTGACTATATAATACCTGGAAATCAAGAAATGTAGTAAAACAAAAATCTCTAGCAATTAATGCTAGAGATTTTTGTTTATTGTTTTAATAACCTGGTTTTTCTAATAATTTAAACATATTAGTTTTATATTTTTCTACCCCTGGTTGGTTAAATGGATTTACTCCTAATATTTTACCAGACATTGCACATGCAAGTTCAAAGAAGTATATTAATTCCCCTATTGCTTCTTCATTTAGGTTTTCTATATTAATTAATATGTTAGGCACATCCCCTTCTATATGTGCTTTTATTGTTCCTTCCATTGCTTTTTTATTTATATAATCTAATGATTTATTTGTTAAATAATTTAATCCATCTAAATTATCTTCATCTGGCTTTATACTTAAATCTTGTTTTGTATTTAAAATATTTAATACAGTTTCAAATAAATTTCTTCTACCTTCTTGTATATATTGTCCCATTGAATGTAAGTCTGTTGAAAAGTCTACTCCTGCTGGGAATATTCCCTTTAGGTCTTTTCCTTCACTTTCTCCATATAATTGTTTCCACCATTCTGTAAAATAGTGAAGTTTAGGCTCATAATTTACTAATATTTCTATGTCTTTATCATCTAAATACAATAGGTTTCTTACAACTGCATATTGATAGCACTCATTATATTTTATATTGCTATCCATATATTTTTCTTTTGCAATTTGAGCACCTTTCATTAGTTTATCTATATCTATCCCTGCTGTTGCTATCGGCAATAATCCAACTGCTGTTAGAACTGAATATCTACCACCAATATTATCTGGAATAACAAAAGTTTCATAGCCTTCTTCATCTGCTAGAGTTTTTAAAGCTCCTTTTTGCTTATCTGTTGTTACATAAATTCTTTTCTTTGCTTCTTCTATTCCATATTTGTTTTCTAAAATTTCTCTAAATATCCTAAATGCAATTGCAGGTTCTGTTGTTGTTCCTGATTTTGAAATTACATTTACTGAAAAGTCCTTATTACCTATTAAATCAATTAAATCTAATATATATCTTGGACTCATATTATTTCCGGCAAAAAATATTTTTGGAGTTTTTGCTCTTTTTTCATAGTTATAAAAAGTATGTGTTAAACTTTCTATAACAGCTCTTGCTCCAAGATATGATCCACCAATTCCTATAACAACTAATATTTCTGAATCTTTTTGTATTTTTTGAGCAGCTTTTTTTATCCTTTCAAATTCTTCTTTATCATAATTAACTGGAAGTTCAAGCCATCCTAAAAATTCTTTTTCATCATTCTTCTTTTTCCAGAATTCTTCATGAATTTTAGAAACTTTATCACTATATTTTAATATCTCACTTTGTGAAATACTTGTGTTAGATAAATCTAATTTTATACTTGACATATAACCCCTCTTTTCTCTTAAGTATTTTATGAATATATTGTATATTTCTTTACTATATTTGTCAATGAAAAATGCCTGCTTTTACGCAGACATTTTTTTGTGTTTTTCTTATACTTTTCTTATTTTTGTACAATATAACCTGAAATTGATTTTGAATACATATCATCTGTTATAGATTCGTATCTATTTCCTTTATAATCATCTGTAAATCCATTATATGCTTTATAAATGTCACCTGTTTCTTTGTTGTATACTCTTTCATATCCAAGAGTTGCATCGCTTTGTTTTTGGCTCATTCTATCATATGCTGCACTTCTTGATTCCCATGATGACATTATTCCATCTGATATTTGGTTACATATACTTCTTACACTCTGGAATGTTTTCATAACAGAATCTTGTTGGCTATTAAATTGACTAACAAATGAATCTGTAAAATTTAATGATGAAACCATTTGATTTAAAGTTTCTTCCCAGTTTATAAATTCGTCTTTAGGTGCTGTTATAAATACTGTATTATATACATTTAAATAATATATATCTATTTGTTTTCCTGACATTATATTTTCATAAACATAATATGGTCCTGGGTCATATACATATGCTGTAAATAATCCTTCTGCCTCTTTTCCATTCTCATCTTTGAAGGTTGCTCTTAATATATCTCCACCAATTGCTGATGTTCCTAACTTTTCAACAACTGAAAAATCTGTTAGAGTTGGAAATGTAAAGGCTGCAGTATTATTTAAAGTACCTAAATCATTAAATATTTTATAAAATCCTTCTGTATCTTTAGTTGCAATTACACTTGTTTTTGCAAACATACTGTTTGGATAATATTTTTTCTGCCAATTTTTTGCAGCTTCTGATTTATTATATCCCTCTGTTTTCATATTAAAAAACATTTGATAAGTTGGTTTTTCTGGATTATAAACTTTTATTGTGTAATGAATATTATCTCCTAGAGTATCCACTTTCCACCCTTCTGGAACTTTCATTGTGAATAATCCATTATTGTAATCTGTTAGTTTAATAGATTTAGCTTCACTCTCTACTATTTTTACGTCTTCATTTTTTGATGCCAAAATACCACCACCTTTTGATGAATTTTCTCCTTCCGTTCCTAAAAATCCTGTGCTAGCTGCAACTATTAATAAAATTACTGCTATTACTACTGCTGCTATTATTAGATTTTTCTTAGTTAAAAATTTTTTCATTTTTTATTCCCCCCTCTATAATTTTTTTAGCATGAACCACAACTCTATATTTTTTCTTGTCTGAACATGTTGATAGAGTTAATATTGTATCATCTTTTGAAACGTCAACATTAAAATCTTTTATACTTCTATATTTTATTGTATTTATAAATTTCTCAAATTGTTTAGTATTAGAAAAGTCTGTATTAATATAATAGCTTTCTTTTTTTATTTCATATATAGAAAATATTTGGTAAGTACTTTTCTCATTTTCTGTAATAAAAACTATTTTTCTATTATTTTCATTATCATACCAATCAGAATTTAAAGCTTTATGCAAATCTCCAAACATAGAGCCATCTTTTCTATTATGACCATAAACAACAAGGTTTTTATCTTTTCCATCAAGTTTATTTCTATAATCTGCAAAAATCCAACCAGCTGTATTTTCACTCTTATCAAAACTATGCTCTAGATAATATTCGTTGTCTTTAGTTTGTACAATTGGATATTCAATATTTAGACTCTCTAACCCAACCCAAGCAACAGTATCACTATTTTGTTCTTTTAGTTTGCTAAAGTCTATTTCATATTCTTTTTCATTATTCTCATCTTCTTGAACTCTTACTGCACTATTTATTTGCTGAGCTAGTTCCTTATTATTTTTATTATCTTTATACCATATAAATATATTAATTCCAGAATATATCAGCATAGCAAACAAGACACCATAAATAATCATATATATAAATATTTTTTTATTATTTTTTTTAGGTTTTTGTTTTCTACTCATTAATATTTTTCCTTCCATAGAACAAAGCCAAAGTAAATTTAACTCAAACTATTATACAAAAAGACTAGCTGATTAATTGCTAGTCTTTATTTTTTACTCTTTACTAGCTTTTTTAAGTTTCTAATTACTGCCAAAGCAATTATTCCTATAAAAGCTACTACAAATATTATAGTATATAAAATTATGTTATCTCCAGTTTTAGGATTGCTTATACTTGTATTTGTATTATTTTTATTAGTGGTATTAGTATTTTCAATTGAATTATTACCTTCAACTTTGTTACCATTTTCATTTTTTTGAACTTCTTTAATTGTAAACTCAGTAGTTGCTGTTCCTCCATCTGAAAATGCTACTTTTAAAGTGTGTTTTCCAATAGATAAAGTTTTTAAATATGTTTCTTTTAAAGTTATTATTGTACTTCCTGATTTAGAACTATAATTATCTTCATCTAGTAAATTATTATCTAAATAAACTTTATTATTAAATTTACTATAATCTGCATCTATTCTAAAAGTTGCCTCCTTATCTTTTTCTATTGTATATTCTTGATTTGCACCTTCAAGGAACTTATATTCAGTTGGTGTTATTTTATTATTACCATATTTAAAAGTCAAGTTAAAATTATATCTTGTATAATAGTCATCTCTAATTTCATTTATAGTAACTTTACCTTGTGAACTATTAGTATTACCAATTTCGTTTGGATTTCCAATTAATATATTATTTTCATATGTTGTTCCAGTATAAGTTAATTTAGAACCTGTATAAACAGTGTCTGTTCTTTTAAGTGTATATGATTTTATATCTTGTTTATATACTGATGAAAATATTGCTTTATTTTCAGCTTTTATTCCTTCAACTTTTATAATAGCTTCATTTGAATTTTCAGTTTCAACCAAATCATAATTTTCATCTATTTTATAGAACTTAGTTTTATCTAAATCTGATAGTTCTTGTAAACCTTTTGATAAATTATCTTCTTTTGAAAAATCTACTATATAGCTTTTTCCATCTGTTAAATCAACGGTTCCTTTTACATCTAAATCTGTGTAGTTATTTCTAACTGTTGTTTTAACTGTTACTCCGCTTCCACCTGTAACATCTGTTACTCCAGCATATGCAATACTAAAAAATAGCAAACATACAATAAATATTATTGATAATAAAGTTAAATGTTTAAATTTCGAATTCATTTTTATCTCTCCTTTTATTTATTTCTGCTTAAATTATAGCATATACTTTATTTAATGAAATAGTAGTTACCAAATTTTCAAATGTTTTTTTGGTAATTGATTTTTATTAAATTTCATGTTATGTTATAATAAGTCGAAAACAATAGTTATGGAGGTTTTTATGGACTTTAGCAAGCAATTAAATGAATATATAAATCAATTAGGATGTTCTTCTAAAGAATTAGCTGAGGCTTCAGATCTTTCTCCTACTGTTATAAGTCGTTATCGTAATGGAGAAAGAACACCAAATATTAGAAGTAAACAATTAGAAGCTTTAACAACTGGGTTACATCAAATGTTTTTAAACAAGAATATTAATGTTGATAAAGATACTATATACAATACGCTTTCTTCTTCTTTAAATGACATTAATATAGATTTAGAACAATTAGTAAAAAATTTCAATGAACTTGTATCTGTTTTAAAGATTAGTATGGCTGAATTATCTAGAAAAACAAGTTTTGATGCATCCTTCTTATCTAGGTTGCGTACTGGTAATATGTTACCTTCAAAACCTCAAATTTTTATCGATGAAGTATGTGATTTTGTAGTAAATAAATATAATACTCCATCTCAATTAAAAGCTATAGCTTCTCTTACAAATTCAAATATAGAAGATTTAAATAACAAATATTTCGAAATACTAAAAAATTGGCTTTCTACTAATGTTTCTCCTAGCCACGATTACATTAATGATTTTTTAACTCATTTAGATTCCTTTAATCTAAATGAATATATAAAAGCTATACATTTCGATGAAATGAAAGTTCCTTTTGTTCCTTTCTATAAATCAGGTTCTAGAACATATTATGGAATAGAAGAAATGAAAAAAGGTGAATTAGACTTTTTTAAGGCAACTGTTTTATCTAAATCTAATGAAGATGTCTTCATGTGTAGCGATATGCCAATGGAAGATATGGCAGAAGATGTAGATTTCGGTAAAAAGTGGATGTTTGCAATTGCAATGATGTTAAAAAAGGGTCTTCATTTAAATATAATTCATAATGTAGATAGGCCCTTTAATGAAATGATGTTAGGTTTAGAAAGTTGGATACCAATCTATATGACTGGGCAAGTTTCACCATATTACTTAAAAGACTTTAAAGATAATATCTATAATCACTTTAATTACACCTCTGGTAGCGTCGTCCTTACAGGTGAATGTATAAATGGATATCATAACAAAGGTAAATATTATTTAACAAGTAATAAAACAGAAATTGAATATTATAAAACCAAAACAAAATGTTTGCTAAATAAAGCTAAACCTTTAATGGAAATTTATACAATAGCAAACCAAAATGCATTTAATGTTTTTCTATCTTCTAACAAGAAAGCAAATGAAAATTATAGAAGAATATTATCTTCATTACCAATTCATACAATCTCTGAGGAGCTTCTTACTAAAATTTTAAAACGAAACAACGTTAATGAAGAAGATATTAAAAACATAATCTTATCTGTAAATGAACAAAAAGCAAGATTAAATACAATATTAAATACTAGCACTATTGAAGATGAAATAACCGAGCTTTCTGCAGAGGAATTTGAAAAAAATCCTCCTACTCTTTCTCTTTCATTTAGTTTTTATGAAAAAGGAAAAGTAATTTATAATTATAATGAATATTTAGAACATTTAAAACTAACTAAAGAATACGCCAAAAATAACAAGAGCTATAAGTTAAATTACTCATCTTATAATACTTTTAAAAATATTCAAATTACAATTTGTGATAAAAAATGGGTTATGCTTTCAAAAGATAATAGTCCATCTATTCATTTTGTAATACACCACTCTAAACTTATAAATGCAATTGAGAATTTTATTCCTCCTATTGTTGAATAAAATATACTTTTTTAAGTTTTTCACTTTATTTTTGTCTTATAATGTGATAGAATAATGTCAAATATTTTAGAAATAACTTTAATATTAACGGAGGATTAAAATGGAATTTAAAAAATGTGCTAGATGTGGTTGTTTTTATACCTCAAACGATAATGTTTGTTACAACTGCTTATCAAAAGAAAGATTTGAAATGAATAAATTTAAAAATTATATAGAAGAAGCTAATTTAGAAAGTATAAATTCTTTAAATGATATTGCTATTAATACTGGTATTTCAGGTAAAAATATTAATAGATTTTTAGGATATGATGATTTTTCTCAAATAGCTGAAGAATTAAATTTAAAATAAATTATATTAAACAAAAAAATTTGCAGTTTTCACTGCAAATTTTTTATTTTTATTTTCCATAGTTTTCTATTTCTGATTTTATGCTATCAATAAATTCTTTTAAGCCTTTAGCACCTAAATCTCCATCTTTTCTTGAACGAACACCTACTGCATTTGCTTCTTTTTCTTTATCTCCAACTACTAGCATATATGGTATTTTTTGAAGTTGTGCTTCACGTATTTTGTATCCTATTTTTTCTTGTCTATCATCAACCTCAACTCTTATTTTTGCTTTTTGTAATTCTTCTTTTACTTGGTTTGCATATTCTATATGTGCATCTGCTATTGGAAGTATTTTTACTTGTACTGGTGCAAGCCATGTTGGTAGGTTTCCTTTTGTTTCTTCAAGTAAAAATGAAATAAATCTATCTGAAGATCCCAAAATAGCTCTATGAATAACAACAGGTCTATGTTCATTTCCGTCTTTTCCAACATACTTTAAATCAAATCTTTCTGGTAATGCAAAATCTAATTGACATGTTGGAATTGTTACATCATGTCCTAAAGCTGTTTTTATTTGAATATCTATTTTAGGTCCATAGAACGCTGCTTCTCCTTCTGCTTCATAAAAATCTATATTCAAATCTTGTAGTATTTCTCTTAGTTGTTTTTCTGCTGTTTCCCACATCTCATCATTGTCTATATATTTTTCTTTGTTGTTTTTATCTCTTAAAGAAAGTCTAAAAGCAAATCTATCTCTTTCAAATCCCATATCTTTAATATAAACTTCAAATATTAGATTTATAACTTTTCCAACCTCTTCTTTTATTTGATCTGGTCTTACAAATAAATGTGCATCATTTTGACACATTTGTCTAACTCTTTCTAGTCCACATACTGCTCCTGAATTCTCATATCTAAAATCATGTGCAAGTTCTCCTATTTTTATTGGTAAATCTTTATAAGAATGTAGTTCATTTTTATACACTAACATATGATGAGGACAATTCATTGGTCTTAAAACTAATTCCTCATTATCCATTTTCATAATTGGAAACATATCATCTTTATAGTGATCCCAATGTCCGCTTGTTTTATATAAATTTGTTGTTGCCAAGCTTGGTGTATAAACATGGCTATATCCAAGTGATAATTCTTTATCTTGTATATATCTTTCCAATGTTCTTCTAATTGTTGCTCCATTTGGCAAATACATTGGAAGTCCAGAACCAACTAATGGATGTGTCATAAATATTTTTAAATCTTTTCCAATTTTTCTATGATCTCTAGCTTTTCTATCTTCAAGTATTGTTAAATATTCTTCCAATTGGCTTGCTTTTGGGAAAGATATTGCATAAATTCTTTGTAACATTTTATTATGTTCATCGCCTCTCCAATAAGCTCCAGATGAAGATAATATTTTTATGGCTTTAATTTTTCCAGTACTTGCTAAATGTGGTCCTGCACAAAGGTCTGTAAATTCTCCTTGTTTATAAAAAGATATAACTTCTCCTTCTGGTAAATCTTCTATTAATTCTACTTTGTAATCCTCGTTTTTATCTTTCATTAATTTAATTGCTTCATCTCTTGGAAGTTCAAATCTTTCAATTGCTAAATCTTCTTTTATTATTTTTTTCATTTCTTCTTCAATTTTAGCTTTGTCTTCGTCTGTAAATGGTTTTTCTACATCAAAATCATAATAAAATCCTTCGTCTATTGCTGGCCCAATTGCAAGCTTAACATCTGGAAATAATCTTTTTACAGCTTGTGCCATAATATGTGATGTAGTATGCCAATATGCCTTTTTGCCATCTAATTCAGATTCAAATGTTAATATCTCTAATGAGCAATCTTCGTTAATAACAGTTCTTAAGTCTTTAACCTCTCCATTAACTTTGCCAGCAGTCGCAACTCTTGCTAAACCCTCACTTATTCCTTTTGCTATATCCAAAATTGCCATTCCACTTTCTACTTCTTTTACACTGCCATCTTTTAATGTAATCTTAATCATAAATTTACCTCCCTTATATTTTTATAAAACAAAAACTCCTAAGAATATATATAATATTCTTAGGAGTGCATAACACGGTTCCATCCCGATTTTTACTTAATTAATAATTATAACGTAATTAACGTCTAGTTTTTTCTAGAAACAATTAAGTTAGTTTTTCAAGTATGTTTTATTATAACAACTTCCAGCCCACGATTGTTACTCTCTCAAATTAACCTTTACTTTACTTTTTCTTAATTATAGTTTTTTAATATATTTATTATTATACTCTCTTTTTATTATTTGTCAATATATTTTTTAATCATTATTTTGAATATAATTCTTGCAATAAGTTTATAAACATTGCATGAGACCAGCCTAATCCTATTACCCATGCTGGATCCATTGTGTCATTGTCTACTTGCTCTGGTAATAAGCCATGTTCATTACTGCCTATTATTGCAAAGTTAAAACATTCTCTTGCTCTATTTTTTATTCCGGCTGATAAATAATATTCTGCAAGCCATAAGTTAGCTATAACCCATGGATTTCCATTCATATAGTTATCGCCTTCATACCTTAAGTATCCTCCTGTATATGTTCTTAGTGTCATATTTATTCTTTCAACTGTGTTTTCTATTTTCTTTTCTTTTGGTGAAAACATATTAAATGGGTATACTAAACCTAATAAGCTTATATCCATTTTTTTATCTGTATTATTTCTTACAAAGCATTTCTTTTCTGTGTCGTATAAATTGTTTAGTATATATTTCTTCACATCTACTGCATACTTCTTTAATTGTTCTGTTCTTTTTGCAATCTGTTCAAGTTTTAATCTATTTTCTTCATATAATGGTTTTACTAATTCGTATATTTCTATCATTGTTTGAAATGCTGAGAATATTGTTGCCAATGAATATGTATGTATATCTTCGCACTCTTCCCAAATATCATAACTTGGTTGCATTTTATTTCCTTGTAATACATTATCTATATATTTTTCTAGATAATTAATTGCTTTTTCACACATTTTTAGATTATCTTTTAAGAATTTTACTTCTTTTTTATATGAATAATAGTCATAAACACCATATACAACAGATGCTGTTTCATCTATTTGATACCCCCAAGCAGGAGCTAAGTTGCCATCTGTATAAAATCTTTGTTCCCACATACCATTTTTGCTTTGAGTGTTTGCACAGAATGATTTATAGAATTTTTCTACTTCTTTATCCATTCCTAGTCTATACATTGCTTTTGTTATAAACACTGCATCTCTTGGCCAACAGTATGAATATCCTCCACATTTATTTCGAGCTTCGTCTACTTCTACTGCTGCTGCAATTCCGCCTGTTTCATTATTATACAAAAGAGGAAATAAAAGTATACTTCTTTCATAAATCTTCTTTATTTTCTTTTCTCTTTCATTTATAGGTTCTGGCAAATTTATAGTATTGTGTTTCTTTAAATAATTTTTCCAATACTTTTCTGTTCCATCTAGGTGTTTATTGAAATCAACTTTCTTTAGTCTGATTATTTCATCTTCAATATCCTTAGAATTTTTACTATTTTCATATATTGATATTATTATTTCTATTTCTGCTTCCTGTCCTGGTTTCAAATTGCCAATATTATAAGAGATACCAGAATCAAAACTTGTTCCTACATAATCTTTGCCACCAATTATTCCATCTAAGATATTTTCTTTTGTATTATTTATTTGATAATTTAATGGTTCATTTTTAGAAAATATAGTTAATGTATAATCATGCATATATTGCATTAATGCTCCATTTGAATATAGTCCACTTACAGAGTTATTTTCACTAGTAAGAAGTTTTGAATGAAGTAATAAATCAACATTCAAATCTATATCATGGTTATTTATAAATTTATATTTCTTAACTAAAACGTTTTCTTTTATTGGTATAAAATCAGTTTGAATTACTTTTAAGTTAAAATAAGTATTTAAAATTTCTGTATTTAAAATATTAGTTTGTTCTATATAATTTTGTGAATATATATTGTTTATATCATCAAATAAGTTTATAAATCTAGAATCATTTACTTTAATTCCCACAACAAATTCATTTATAAATTGTCTAAAATCTATATTAGGATAATATAATCTTAATAATTCACCTTTTTTTGAAAAAGTTGCCTTTAAATTTTTGTTTCCTATAATAGCATCATTAAAATATTTTGTTTTCATCTTTATTTTCATTCCTTTATATTTATAAATATGAGTTTGTATTACTCTATTATCTTTACGATTTTTTGTTCTAATTCTTTAATTTGATTATTAAGCTGTTCTATTTGTTCATCACTAACATTCTCGCCTAATTTTTCTTTTACCACTATATCTTCCATATCAATTAATTCTTCTTTTAATGTATTAATTCTTTCTATTACTTCTAATCTTAATGGTCTATATTTCTTTGGTAATTGTACTGTTGTTTCAACTGATAATTTATCATCTAATGTATATGTTTCTCCAAATGAAGGAATAGTTACAGGTATTCCTGTTGTTTCCATTAGTTTGCCCTTCAAAACAATTTGTCCTTCTTCTTCTCCATGAACTAAAAAGATATGTTTTGGTTTATCATGGAAAGAATATACAAAGTTTAATAGTCCATTTTGATCTGCATGTCCTGAGTAACCTTCTATATACTCAACTCTTGCATTTACATTAATTTCTTCTCCAAATATTTTTACTCTCTTTTCTCCATCTACAATTTTTCTTCCAAGTGTACCAGGAGCTTGGTAACCAACAAAAAGAATTGTTGAATTTGGATTCCATAAATTATGTTTTAAATGATGTTTTATTCTTCCAACTTCACACATACCACTAGCAGATAGTATTATCATAGGATCTGTCATTTCATTTAATGCTTTAGATTCATCTGCTGTTTTTGTAAATTTAAGTCCTGGGAATTCTAATGGATTATCTCCTTTTGCCATCTCTTCTTTAACTTCATCATCAAATAAATTCATATTTTGTCTAAATATTTCTGTAGCTGATACAGCAAGCGGACTATCTACATATACTGGTGCTTTCATTATTTTTTCATATTTTGTTTTAAAATCTTCGTCTTCTGTATTTTCTTTTATTTTATTTAATTCATACAATATTTCTTGAGTTCTACCTACTGCAAATGAAGGAATTACAACAGTTCCATTTCTTTCTAAAGTTTCATAAACAATATTTAAAAACATTGTTGCTTTCTCGTCATTTCTTATATGCAATCTATTTCCGTATGTTGATTCCATAACCAAATAATCTGCTGATTCAATCATTGTTGGTGCAGATAAAAGTGGTAAATCATTATTTCCTATATCTCCTGTAAATACTGCTTTCGTTTCCTTTCCATCTTCTGTTGCCCAAATTTCAATTATAGCTGAACCTAACATGTGTCCTGCATCATTAAATCTAACTTTTATATTTTCATCTACATCTATTATTTCATCATACTCAACTGGTTTAAACACCTCTAAACTGTCTATTGCATCTTGTGCAGTATACATTGGTATATATGGTTTTTTCCCTTGTCTTAATCTCTTTTTATTTTTCCATTCAGATTCCATTTCTTGAATATGTCCACTATCTGGAAGCATAATAGTACACAAGTCGCATGTTGCTTTTTGTGCATATATTGGTTTTCTATAACCAGCATTATATAATTTAGGAATTCTACCAGAATGATCTATATGTGCATGTGTTAAAAGCATAAAATCTATATCTTGTACATCAAAAAGAAAATCATCGTAATTTTTTTCCTCTATATCTCCATGTCCTTGATACATTCCACAATCTACTAAAAATTTTTTTCCTGCAGCCTCAACTAAAAAGTTAGAACCTGTAACAGTTTTTGTTGCTCCTAAAAATGTTATTTTCATATTTTCCTCCTTTAAACAAATAGTTTGATTTTTCTTTTTAATTTAACTTTATCTTTTTTATTAAACTCTAGATTTAGCTCAAAAGTCTTTTCTGGTGTATCTTTTTCATCATAAATTTCAACATAATATAGGCTTCCTTTTTTCACTAATTCAATATATATTTTCTCCATATTAATAATCTTCAAATCAAATATATTTTTTACTATTAATATATCATTTGGCTCATTTGTTGAAATTGTATTAATAATTTTGTTTTCATACATTTTTTTAACTAATAATTCTTTTGCTAAATTCAAATCTTCTTTTAAAATTTCTAATTGCTTTATAGTTTTTTCATTTGTATATGGAAGAAAACTGTAGTATCTAAGTTCGTACATACAATTTATTATTTCTTCCTTTGTATTTGAATTGTTGATTTTATTTATAAATATATCTTTCACAAATATTTCTTGTAATTTTTCTAGACATTTCTCTAAATTGTTTTTTCCTTCAAAATTTATTTTTTCCAAAACATTATATTCATCTTGTAATTTTTTCTTGTTTTCAACATATGTTTTTGGCTCAATTTTCTTATTACATTCGTCAATCTTTGTTAAAATTTTTTCTCTTTCTTTTTGCATTTTTTCTACAAGATGACTTACACTAAATATTTTGTTATAGTCTGATAACTGACTATTTCTTTTATTATATTCTTCTACTAGCAAATCCTTATTATTAATAATAATATCAATTTGTTTTAATTGTTCTTTTAATATTTTTTTATCATTTGTAATCTTCTCTATATATACTTTTTTATTTTTTATCTCATCTAATTCTAATTTTATAGTATTTCTTTCTTCCAACAATCTTTTTGCTTCATTTTCACTAATATTAATATAAATAATAATTGACAATTTAAAAATTAAATTAAGAAATTTTTTAGAACTATATTCCCCATATTTCTCATTTAATGATTTTTCTATCATTTCTATAACATCACTGTATCCATATTGTTTTTCTAAGCTCATAAAAATATCTTTATTTACAGCTATTTTTAAATTTTGATAAATTAAATTTATATTAATATCTTTAATCTCATCAACTAGTGTATTCCAAGACCATGCATTAAAATCTCTTAATACTTCTACATTTTCCATATCATAAGCTAAATTTAATAAATATGGCATAGAATTCCTAATTAAATTATATTGTTCTTCCAAACGTATTTGAAAATTATTTAGTTCAAGTATTGCTGAAAGTAATGATAATTCATTCGCTATAACTTTTATTTTTTTTAGTTTTAAATCTATAACATATGAACCCTCTTTTTTAAGTTCTTCAAATTCTTCATTGTTTGGTTTAATAATTTCTATACTATTACTAGATTTAATATTTTCCAAAATGTTTTCTAAATATTCTTGTTTTGTTTTACAGTTTCCTTTTACTAAATAATAATCATCATATGAAGTTTCTAATTTATAAAACATACTAAGAAGAAGATTTTTCGTATCTTCAGAAAAATCTTTTGTTTCTAATATTTTTTCTAGTTCTTTATTGTAATCTTTGAATTTCGAAAAAAATTCTTCCTTCATTAGTTTTATATCTCCTCATTTGCATTATTCGTCATTAGTATTTGCTGTTTCAGCAGACATATTCAATTCCTGCCATCTTTCTTTAGACATTAATACTTCTCTAGGTTTGCTTCCTTGATATCCAGATATAATTCCTCTTTCCTCCATTTGGTCTATTATTCTACCTGCTCTAGCATATCCAACTTTAAATCTTCTTTGTATAAATGAAGTAGATGCTTGTCTTGTTTCAATAACAGTTTCTATTGCTTCATCTAGTAATGGATCTGTTTCGTCATCATCTTCTTCTAAATTTTTTGCTTCCTTCTCATTTGTATTTGCTTTTTCAATACTTTCTAATATTTCATCACTATATTTTGCTGTACCATTTGATTTAATAAAATCAACAACCTTTTCTACTTCTTTATCTGATATGAAAGCTCCTTGAATTCTTGTAGGTTTAGACATTCCTGTTGGATAAAACAGCATATCACCTTTTCCAAGTAACTTTTCTGCACCAGCCATATCAAGTATTGTTCTTGAATCTACTTGTGAAGAAACAGCAAATGCAATTCTAGATGGAATATTTGCTTTAATTAATCCTGTAATAACATCAACAGATGGACGTTGTGTTGCAATTACTAAATGCATACCAGCAGCTCTTGCCATTTGCGCCAATCTACATATTGCATCTTCAACATCGTTTTTGGCTACCATCATTAAATCTGCAAGCTCATCTATTATTACAACAATTTGTGGTAATTTACTAGCTTCATTTTCTTTATCTAATGCTTCATTATATCCTTTTATGTCTCTAACACCTTTAGCAGCAAACAAAGAATATCTATTTACCATTTCTTGAACAGCCCATGCAAGTGCTCCCGCAGCTTTTTTAGGATCTGTAACAACTGGAATTAACAAGTGTGGTATTCCATTATATACTGAAAGCTCAACAACTTTAGGGTCTACTAAAACAAGTTTAACTTCACTTGGTTTTGCTTTATATATAATACTTGAAATTAAAGTATTAATACAAACACTCTTACCAGATCCTGTACTACCTGCAATTAAAACATGTGGCATTTTTGCAATATCTGTTACAATTTCTTCTCCTGCAACATCTTTTCCTAATGCAAAAGCTAATTTAGATTTAGCAGATTTAAATTTATCTGAATCAATTATATCTCTTAAATTTACAATTTCGTTTTCTTTATTAGGTATCTCAATTCCAACAGCCTGTTTACCAGGTATTGGAGCTTCAATTCTTATAGATTCTGCTGCTAAGTTTAATGCAATATCATCAGCTAAGTTGGCAATTTTACTTACCCTAACACCTTCAGCTGGTTTTAATTCATATCTTGTTATTGCTGGTCCAACAGAAACATTTTCTACTTTAGCAGAAACTCCAAAATTATATAATGTTTTTTGAAGTTTAGTTGCATTATCTGCAATAGCTTTTTTTCCACCCTTCATACTTCTTGATGTTCCTTCTGAAAGAAGCTCTATTGGTGGGAATTCATATGTTTCATCTTCAACTGTTTGTGTATGTTCTAGCATCAATACAGATTTTGTCTTTTCTTCTTTTTCCTCTTCTTGAGTTTTAAATAAATTATCTTCTATTGTGTTAGGAGAAAATTCTTTTTTCTTAGCTCCAAGTGGCACTAAGTCATCATTTTCATGGTTATATTTTTTAGGTTTTTCTGGTTTTTCATTTAAATTAATTTTTATTTGATCTTCTGTAATTTCTTCTTTTAATATTTCAGCAGTTTTATCATTTTTACGTTTCTCTGCTCTTTTTAATCTATGTTCTTCATATTCTTTTTCCCTATACTCGCGTATTTCTTGCTTTCTTTCTTCTTTTCTATTATGCATATCTTCTATCCAGTTTTCTATAATTTCAGAAACTGGTATTCCAAGCATAAATACAATTAATACTAAACAAATACCAATGCTAGCAATTACTGCTCCAGCTACTCCTAGCATATTTGTTAATGGTATTCCTATAAATGCTCCTAAAACTCCGCCTCCTATATTTTTACTTCCCAAATCATATGCTGTTTCTATACTTTTTGAAAAATCATCTTTTAAATTAATTGTATTATTTGATATTTGATATATTGAAAAAATAGCTGCTAAACATATTAAAAAAGCACAAAGTTCAAATAGTTTTGTACTAGCCAATTCTTTTTTATCACATGCAATAGATATTGCAATTATAAAAGTTCCAATTGGTATTATGTATTTTATTATACCCATTATTCCTCCAAGAATCGGGCTTAAATGTTCACCAATGTATCCTGTTTTGCCATAAATTAATACTGCTAACAATATACTTAATATTATCATTACTACTACTAGTAAATTTTTATTAATGTTGTTACTATTACTATATCTTCTATTGGTTTTATTTTTACTTCCAGGTTTTCTTCCACGCTTTGCCAAAATATACCTCCATTTATTTTTACTAAGAAAAAACCAGAAACCAGAAGTCAATCTTTTTAGACTGTTCCGATTTCTGGCATTTATTATTTAAGTTCTTTTCTGTTATTTTCAATCGTCTTTAATGCATCTTGTAATACACCTTCAACCTTCTCAAGTATATTATCTGCATAATCCTTTGTTCCTTTTGAAATTTCTCTAGACATTTCATTAGCAGTTTCTATTATTTGTGCTTTTTGTTCATAAGCTTTTCTTGTTATTTCATGTTCATCTATCATAGAAATAATTCTATTTTCAGCTTCCTTTACTATTCCATCAGCTTCTTTTTTAGCTTCAACTAATATTCTTCCTCTTTCTTCTTTTACCCATTTGGCTTGTTTCAATTCATCTGGCAATTTTAGTCTAATTTCTTTAATGATATCTAATATTTCTTCTTTATTTACTATTGCCTTATCTGTAAATGGTAAAGTTTTTGCTCCTTCTAAGTATTCTTCTAATTCATCTAATAATGTAAATATTTCCATGTTTACCCTCTCTTCTTTCTAATTTAAGAATATCAATTTTACTCTTCCATAAGTTCTTATATCTTTAATATTTATATTTAAACTTTCAAGCTGACCTATTTCTCTTTGTTCATCATCTGTTTCTAAAACTATAATTCCATCTTTAGCTAATAAATCTTTTTTTAAGATTATATCAACTGCTTTTACTGCAATATTTAATTTATATGGCGGATCAATAAATATCAAATCTATTTTTTCATTTAGTTTATCTAAACATTTTTTATAATCGCCATAAAATACTTCAGTTTTTTCTTCAAAATGTGTTTTATCTATATTTCTTTTAATTACATCCATTGCTTCATAAGATTTATCACAAAGTATTGCTTTTTTAGCTCCTCTGCTTAATGCTTCTAAGCCTAATGCTCCACTACCAGAGAACAAATCTAAAACAATAGCGTCTTTTATATTATTTTGAATAATACTAAATAATGGTTCTTTAATTCTATCTAACGTTGGTCTTGTATTATTACCATCTAATGTGTATAATTTTGTTCCTCTTGCTATTCCACTTATAATTCTCATTTTTACCTCGTTCTCTATACAATAATATTTTATTTCAAAATCGCATAAAGTCAATAGTATTAATAAAATTGTAATATATATTTAACAATTCTGTAATAATTTTTTTTGCATTTTTTTTGACATTTTTACTTATATTTCATTGTTATTTTATATAGTTTTGTAAAAAATAATAATAAACATTTTATGGTGAAAAATTATGAATCAAATTTTAGTTACAATAGATAATAATTTAATATTTAATAATTTAACAAACAATACTAATAAAAAGAAAAATAAATATTTTATAATTTTTATTTTTTCTATTAGTATTGGACTAATTATATCTTTTTATTTATTATTTTCCTATTTTTCAAAACAAAAAGAAAAAGAAAAAACATTAGATTTAAAAAATAAATATTCAATCAATACTTTATATTCTGAATCAAGCTCTTACGAAGCAATTAAGCTTTCTGATTCAATATCCATTATTGGATTAATAGAAATTCCAAAAATAAGTATTTCGTACCCAATATTAAAAGAAAGTAATTCAGAATTATTGAAAATTTCAGTATGTAGATTTTCAGGTCCAATGCCAAATAAAATAGGAAATTTATGTATTGCAGGGCATAATTATAAAAGCAATAGTATGTTTAGTAAATTGCATAAGTTGAATATTGGTGACTCAATTTTTATTACAGATTTAAATAATGTAAAACTTGAATATGTTGTGTATGATAAATTTAAAGTTAAACAAAATAATTTGGAATGCACAAAATCTTCTAACAATGTAGAAATAACATTAATAACTTGTAATGACAATAATAATAAGGAAAGAGTTGTAATAAAAGCAAAAATGAAAGGATAAAAATCCTTTCATTTATTATATTTTTATTTGAATTCAATTATATATTTTTATAATCATTAATTTTTTTGTATGCAAATATAGCAGAAACAACACATATAATTAATAATATTCCAACATTATAATCTTCTATACCTGTTTGTGGTAAATCTGTTTTGTTATTTGTATTATATGTTTTTGCATTATTAACAGTATTATTTACTGTATTGTTAGTTGATATATTTCCTTTTGTATTATTATCTACGTCTGGTGTTTGTGCATTATCATATTCATTTCCAGTTAATGTTGTAGTTCCATTTCCATTTCCTAAAACTAAATCAGATGCAAATACTGATGTTGAAACCACTATTAATGTTAAACTAACTAATATTATAAGTAAACTTTTTACATTTATTAAACTTTTCATATGAATCTCCTTAATATATATTATCCTACATACACATTTAATTATACTATAATTATTTTATTTTGCAACCCTTTTTTTACATTTTTTTTAATTTCATATCATTTTTCTTTATTTTTATTTGCATTTGTGTGAAAAATTTAATACAAACATTATTTTTTTACAGACATTAATCATCCAAAAGTATTTTTCAATTTTTCCTTTGATTTAAAATACATCTTATATATTTATAGTGCTATTGTATATTTAATTTATTGTATTGTCAATATAAAAAAATATTTTAACTTCAATACTTTCGCAAAATTAAATTTTAAAATGAAATTGATAAAATATGTTGTAGAGATTTTTGGAAAGGCAGAGATAGTTACAAGCAATTACAAAATGTTTTTCTTAAGTGCTTTGAAAATTATATATATTACTATTAATATTAATTTATTATTCTAATTTTTCTAATTTTCTACACATTTTCTTGTTTATAATAACTTCAATTATTGATAGTAATAATAAGATAAACTCAATAACTATTAATTCATACCTCATTAAAATTAATGTAAAAGCTCCACTTAATAACAATTGTCCTAATTTTCTATAAACCTCAATATCAACCATTACTTTTTGCTGTTCATCTTTATTTGTAATTCTCAATGCCGTATCTTCTATATATACTTGGAAAGAATCTCTAATTGCAAGTATCAAGAAAAATCCTGAAGACATTACTATAACCTTAAGTATAAAACTAAATTCTATAAAATGACCTAAAATCAATAATGTAAATGATAGACATTCTAAAATAGTTAATACAGTACTCATTTTATCTTTAAGCTTTAAGTATAATTTACCAAAAATCACATTTCCAATTATTCTAGCAATTCTTGATACAAACACAATTGTCGTTATATAGTAAGTTACCATTTCTATAGATAATACTTTTTGGAAATCATATTGCATGAATAACTTACTATTATTCTGCCCTAATTTTATTATTGAATAGAAAATAGCATTAGACAATACTACATAGAAAATTGCAGAGTTTAATTTGATTTTTGCATTATTAGCATCAATTTCTTTTTTGTTATTTTCATCTTCTATCTGAGCTTCATAAAATACAAAAGATATGATGAAAATTATAAAATATATTATAATTGATATATACATTGGTAAATATTTATATACATTAAATAAATATCCAGAAATTAAGGCAGTTATCATTGTTATAATTCCATACATTACTTTTGCTTTATTTCTTACAGTATAGTATGTATCTTTTTTATCTAAATAAATTAAATTATTTCTTAATAGAATACTTGTCATATTCCAAAACATAAATGCTAATTCATTCACAATTCTGTATATTACCATTGAGATAAAAGATTTTCCAAATGTTAATATAACTGATGATAAAAATAACATAAAGGCTCCTAGCCTTATTGAATTGGTATTTCCTATTTTCTTCGTTATTTTTACTATTATCTTTTGCATTAATATACAAATTAATAATCCAATCATTGTAATTGCAGATATTTGACTTGCATTTAAACCTTTTACTAAAGTTAAAAATAATGTATCTATTGGTACAAAAAATATTAAATCTGCTGAAAATGCATAGAATATAGGATATAATTTTATACTTTTTTTAATTTTTGACATATTTTGTTCCATTTCTTGCTCCTAAAAAAAGAACCTTTATCCATATTATTTATTATAAAGGTGCTTTTTTATACTACATATTATTTATGAAAGAATAATTTTATTTTACTGATAATTCTACTAAAGAAAGACTCTTTATAAGCCACTATTTCTATATTTTCTTCTAGTTTTTCTGTAGTTTCAATAGCCTTTTGTTTATCTTTAAAAATATTATCCGGATTATATTTTTCTCTAAGTTCATTTTGATATTTTATTTCATTGTTGCTCAATGTTTTTTCTAATTTAATTCTTTCCACATCATCACATATAAAATCTTTATATAATACTGTCAAGATTTCTTTTGTAGTTGGTAATAAGTCTTGTTTTTCTAATGGTTGTGATTTATCAATAGTCCAATTATATTCTTGTGATTTATTATTTTCAAAATAACTAATAAATTTCTTTGGTATTCTAGCTTTTAAGTTTGGTTCCATATATTTTAATATTTCATTTATTTGATAAAGCGAATTTGAATATTCTATATTTTCCATACTATTCTCCTTTTTCTTCTGATTTATCTTTGTCATTTTCTCTATCATGGTGTAACCATTTTCCTATTTTATCTCTTAATGATGATGAACTTTTCTCTACTGTTTCTGTTCTTTGTTCTGATGCAATTTGCTCTAAAAATTCTTTATCAGCTAAATATCGCAAATCTCCAATAGTTTGTTTTTCTCTATACAATGCTAATTCTTCTACTAGATATGTTTCAACATCTTCTTTACTATGACTTTTAGCATATTCTGCATATTCTGGTGATTGAACAACTGGTACTAAAGCCTTAATTTCATCACCCGTTAAGCGACATAGTTTATGCATACAAAGTGCATCTAAATTTTCTCTTCCTTTAGAAGTATCAAGAATTTCTAAATAAAATTCAGGTACTATTTCTCCGTTTAATATTAGTTTCCAAATCACTTATTTGAACATTCCAAAATTCTGCTGGATATTTACCACCTTTTCCAATACAAACACTTGCATCTAATCCTTCTTTTTGTAAGTATTTTATATATTCTTTTTGGAATTGTCTTGCCATTTCATTACGATGATCTACTAATTGTTTATTCATAAGGTCTTCTTGTGTTAATTGGTCTAATAGTACAAATGATAATCCTCTGTCTTTAAACATAAAACTATAATCACTTGAAATTGCAACATTTCCTTTTTGCATTTCAGTATACAATGTTTTTATCAATTCACTGCTTTGTTCATTTGTAGATATTAAATCAAATTTTCCATCACCACCATTGAAACCTGCATACCATAAGGCAACTACTTCTGGAGAATCTACATTGCCACCAAGCCTTGACATAAATTCTTCATTACATTTTCTATCATTATTATTGATATATATATCCATAATTTCATGTCTTTCTTCTTCGGTTTTTCTCATTAAACTAGCATAGTTCCATTCATCATTTGTTAGCCAAACCTTTCCATCACTAAATTCCATTAAATTAATGGCTTGAGGGTTTTCGACAATTTCTCCGTTAAACGGATGATTTTTATTTTTATCTATAATCTTTTTTGGTTTCATCTGTTCTGTACCTGTATAACCAGATTCATGTTCAGCACAAAAACCATATCCTGCATTAAATCCAACTAATTTGCCATCTCTTTTTAAGACTTCTTGTCCATGATAAGCATATCTTCCCATATTTATTTCTCCTTTGCTTTAAAAACAGTTCATTTACTGCGTATCTTTATGTAATTTATATCACAATACTTTACTTTTTTACAACAAATATGACAATCAAAATAAATTTGTCATAAAAATTTAATATTTTTGTAACATTTCTTTTGGAATGCTATACTATATAAAAAAATCTAAAAATGATCCATTAGAATTAGTAATACTAATCGCAAGTTTTTATGGATTAAGAAGAAGTGAAGTGTTAGGTTTAAAGTGATCTGCTTTTGACTTTGTTAACAATAACTATTAAGCACAAAGTAATTAAGGCTATTGTAGATGATAAAAGAACATTGCTTTACTTGAACACAAAAAAATTGAAAATAAAAAAAATTATCATATTTAAACCCACTCTCAAAAATAAGTTTATATAGATAATTCTTTAAAATTGGCTGGGCTGGCTAGATTCGAACTAGCGCATGCCAGAGTCAAAGTCTGGTGCCTTACCGCTTGGCTACAGCCCAATATATAATATTTTATGGGGTGGAAGATGGGACTCGAACCCACGGTCTCCAGTGCCACAAACTGGCGCGTTAACCAACTACGCTACATCCACCATTTGCACTGTTATTGTTCGAATAACAGTGCAATTAATATTTTAAACCATTTTATATTATTTTGTCAAGTAAATTTGTACTTTTTTTAGTTTAAAATTAAAATTTAGTCTTCTCTTGCTAGTACAATAGTTCTTGCCTTACTATCATTAGTACATGTAGATAAAGAAATTTCTCTCTTTCCATTTGTATTTCTAGTCATGTAAGAAGACTCACTTCCAGATGCTCTATAAATATTATATACAGTATATTTAACTTTTCTTCCCTGCATATCTGTTATATATATAATCGAACCATTCTCTAAATTTTTAACATTTGAAAACATTGTTCCATTTCTATAATTATGTCCTATTATTACTGAATTCCCAACATTATTTAATCCATTAGAAGTGTATAATAAAACCACTGAAGTTTCTAATGATTTCGCAGTAAGCTTTTCAAGTATTGGATATTTTACATCTATTGATGGAATTTGAATTGTACCAACTACATCAAAACCTTTATATTTAGTAGTTTGAGTAGTATTTCCTATAGTATTGTCATCTCCACTTGATATTTCAGTTTTTGTTGTATTTTGGTTTTCAGAATTTACAGTAGATTCAAATTGATTTGCTGCTGCTACTGCACCAGAATCTGTAGAATAAGCTTTATATATTCTATATCCAACAATTCCAATAACCCCAATTATTGCGATTATTGCTATAACTAATATAACAGTAAGTAAGTTTCCATATTTACTATTATTAAACATATTCTTTCCTCCTATGTAAAATATTATACTCTTTAATTATACCACATTTACAGTATTTTTGGTAGTGTTTGTAAATTATTTATAGATCTTATATCTTTAATTTTTTTCCACCTAATAAATGGAAATGTAAATGCATAACTTCTTGTCCGCCATCTGAGCCACAATTATTTACTATTCTATAACCATTTTCTAGTCCAAACTCCTTTGCAAGTTTCTTTATAACAGTAAACATTTTTCCAATTAAAGCTTCATCTTGTTCCTCTATTTCCATGGCACTAGAAATATGTTTTTTAGGAATAACTAATATATGAACAGGTGCTTTAGGATGTATATCTTTAAAAGCTAAAATTTCATCATCTTCATATACTTTTTCTGATGGTATTTCACCATTTATTATTTTACAAAATAAACAATCTTCCATATTTATCTCCTCTATTCTAGAATTGCTTTAATACGTCTTACACCAGCTGATGATGCTTCTTCCTTCTTAATCTTAAACTTTCCAAGTTCAGATGTATTTTTTACATGAGGTCCTCCACATAATTCTAAAGAAACATCTCCTATTTTATATACAGTTACTATGTCCCCATATTTTTCTATAAACATAGCCTCTGCTCCCATAGCAATAGCTTCATCTTTTTTCATTTCCAATCTTTCAACTGGTATTGCCATTTTTATGTACTCATTAACTAAATCTTCAACTTTTTGTTTTTCTTCGTCTGTCATTTTTGTATCATGTGAAAAGTCGAATCTAAGTCTTTCAGCTGTAATATTACTTCCTTTTTGGTGAACATGATTTCCTAAAACCTTTTTCAATGCTGCATTTAAAAGATGTGTTGCAGTATGATATTTAGTTTCCATTTCACCTGTTGATGCTAGTCCACCTTTAAATTTTTGTTCAGCTCCAGCTCTTGATTTTTCTTGATGTTCTTGAAACTTTTTATTAAATCCTTCTATATCAACTGTTAAATTCAACTCTTTTGCAAGTTCAGTTGTTAATTCTATTGGGAACCCAAATGTATCATATAATCTAAAAGCTGTGTCTTTATCTATTTCTTTTATATTATTATTTGCAACAACTTTTTCAAATTCTTTTAAACCTTTTTCTAATGTTCTATTGAATTTTATTTTTTCACTTGATATTACTTCAAGTATTGCTTCTTTATTTTTTTCTATTTCTTTGTAATAATCTTTATATTCATCTATTATTAATATTGCTAGCTCTTTATCCCAATCACTTGATACATCAATATCTAGTTTTTTTGCATGTCTTATCATTCTTCTAATTAATCTTCTTAAAACATACCCTTGATCTTTATTAGACGGTTTTATTCCAGAATTATCACCTGCAATCATAACAATTGCTCTAATATGGTCTGCAATAATCCTCATGCTTGCTGTATATTGTTCATCTTCATAAGAATGTTTTGATAATTCCTCTATTTTCTTAATTATTCCACTCCATATAGAAGATTTATAATTGTCTGTATATCCTTCTAGAATTGCAGTTACTCTTTCTACTCCAAGACCTGTATCAACATTTTTATTTTTTAGCGGAGTAAATGTTCCATCTACCTCATGATTATATTGCATAAAAACATTATTCCATATTTCTACCCAATTTTCATCTTCTGGATCATAATTGTTTGGAACTGGTTCATTACTTCTCCAATAAAAAATTTCTGTATCTGGTCCACATGGTCCAGTAAGTTCCATATTAGGCCACCAGTTATCATCCTCTCCTAGAAAAGCAATTTTATTTTCTTCTATTCCTAAACCTTTCCATAAATCAGCTGATTCTGTATCTGCAGGTACAATATCATTTCCTTTAAATACTGTTACTGCCAATTTTTCTACTGGAATATTTAAATATTTTGTTAACAATTCAAAACTCCAAGAAATAGATTCTTTTTTAAAATAGTCTCCCAAAGACCAATTTCCTAACATTTCAAAGAAAGTATGATGTGTTTTGTCTCCTACTTCGTCTAAATCATTGGTTCTAAAACATTTTTGCACATCTGTCAAACGTTTTCCCTCTGGATGAGGTTCACCTTTTAAATATGGCACTAATGGTTGCATACCTGCAGTATTGAACAAACATGTAGGATCATTTTCTGGAATTATTGGAGCACTTGGTATTATTTTATGTCCTCTTTCTTCAAAGAATTTTAAATAAGTATTTTTCAAATCTATTTTGTTCATTTTACTTTTTGTATCTCCTCTTCTAAATTTATTATTTTGCACTATATGACATCATTGAGTTAAAGTAATTACTTATATCAAATTTATCATGTGTCTCAGGTTTACTGTATTTTTCTCCAAATGTTTCAACCCTTATACTTTCTATAATTGGTGCATTAACAGGTGTTGATTCTTCAGTATCATCATCACTTGATTTTTTCACTTCTACATTAGCTACTTTTTCTAAGATATCCATTCCTTCTATAACTTTTCCAAATCCAGCATAATATCCAGTAAGTGATATGTTATCATCAGTAGTCATTATAAAGAATTGGGAACCAGCTGAATTGTAACCTTCTTTTAGCAAAGATGGGTAGTAGCTTGCATAGCTTGAAAAATCATTTCTAGCCATAGCAATTACACCTTTTTCTAGTTTTAGTGTATTTGCTTCGTAATCATTTTCTAGAAATTCTCCATTTATATTATAATCTTTATCTTCAGCAGAACCTTTTGAAATGCTATCATCTAAATATGCCAAACTAGGAGAACCAGAACCATCTCCTGCTCTATCTCCACCTTGTATCATAAAATCCTTTAATATTCTATGAAATGTTAACCCATCATAAAATCCATTATTTGATAGCATTATAAAATTATTAACTGTATTAGGTGCTTTATCTGGATATAATTCTATTTTTATTGTTCCATAGTTTTTAATATTTAATGTGGCTATTGGATTTTTTACTTCATAAGTCTTACTTTTATAATATCCAACACATAACCAAATAATTAAAGCTGCAACAGCCAATGTTAATAATAGTAAAAATATAAATTTCGCATTTTCTTTTGTTTTATTTGTTTTCTTTTTCATCTTTAAATAAACTTCCTTTCTATATTGCTTTTTAAATTTCTGTAACAACTAAATTATTGTTACTATCCATCTCAAGGCTTATTATTTTTTCTATTTTATTTTTATTCATATCTTCATACTGAATATTATATTGTGTAAGTTCATCTACAACCATTTCTAAATTTGTTGATGTTTCCCAATATTTAGTAGATGTTTTCTTATATTTTAATTTTCCACCTTCACTTAAATCTCCAATTGTATTACTTGGAGTTACAATAATCTTATATTTGTCATCTCCATAAGTTGTTACGTTATATTTTAAAGAATTTATGGTTCCAACATTTTTTTGTGTATTTTGAGATATTAAATGAGTAGTTGTTTTTAAAGTATAATAAGTTTTTCCATTTATATTAATTCCATTTGCTGCTATAACAACTCTATCATCAAAATCAACAAAAACATTATATTCAAAATCTATTAATTCAAAAAGTTCATTTACTTCTTCTGCTGAAAAGTATCTAAATTTATTTTCATCTACATTTATTCCTTCGGTTTGTATTATACTTTGTAACTTCGTTTTTTTAATACTATCAAGATCTGCAAAAGCTGTTCCTTGTTCTTTTAAATATATAACATTACCGTTTTCGTCTGTATAACTTTCATTATTTGTTGCAATTTCATCTACTCTTTTTTGAATAATCTCTAATTTGCTATAAAAACCTTTCAGTTTTGTTCCCCCAAGTGCATTTGAGCCATAACTCATTGATACTCCTGCTAGTATAAGCATAACAATAATGGTAATCACTAACATAGCTAAAGTAATACCATTTTCTTGTTTAACCATATTTTCACCTTCTTTAATTAAATAATAACGTTATCAAAAACAAATTGTTCTTGCATTCTTTTTATAGATTGTTTAATATTTTTAGCTCTAACTTCTCCAATTCCCTCTACTTCATCTAAAGCAGGAATATCCGCTGCAATTACATGTTGAAATGTTTTAAATGATTTTATTAAATTTTCAACAATATTACTTGGCATCCTTGGAATTTTGCTTAAAATTCTATATCCTTTTGGATAAACTGCCACTTCATCATAATTATCAAAATCACCATATCCAAGTATTCTAGCAATTTTATTTTGATTCATTAATTCTTCATATTCTAATTCTATTATCTGATTAAATACTTTTTCTAAAGTTCTTTTCTTTCCTGGTGCAATATAATCTTTTATAATTAACTGTTCTTCTTTTTCTAATCCGCCAATTAATTCATCTAATTGGATGTCTAATAATCTTCCCTCTTCTCCTAATTCGATAATAGTCTTTTTGACTTCTTCTGCCATTCTCATTGTCATTTCTGCTCTTTGTATAACAGTTAAAACGTTATCTAAAGTAACAATGTCATTAAATTCATATTCATTCATTATGTTTATTTTTGTATCAAATACTTTTTTGTATTTTTCAACAGTTTGCAAAGCTTGATTTGCTTTTTCTAAAATATTTGAGGTTTCTTCTAATACATATTTAATAAAACCTTTATATAAAGTAATTATACTTCTTCTTTGAGATATACTTATAACTAAATTTTCGGTTTGTTTTGCTGTTCTTTCTGCAGTTCTATGTCTAGTTCCTGTCTCTCGAGTTTCTATATTAAATGATGGAATAAGTTGCGCATTTGCATACAAGATTTTCTTTAAATCGCTACTTAAAACAATAGCTCCATCCATTTTTGCAAGCTCATATAACTTAGCTGGTGTGTAATCTACATTTATGTAGAAACCGCCATCAACTATATCCAAGACTTCTTTTGAATCGCCAACAACAATTAATCCACCAGTTTTTGATTTCAGAATATTTTCTAATCCTTCTCTAATATCTGTTCCTGGTGCAACTATTTTTAGTATTTTCATAAATTCTTCTTCTTTATTACTTACCATATCTCATTCCCTTCTTTTATTGAAGTTTAATAAAATTGTATTACTTAAATAAAGTTCTCATTGCCTCATTAACATTACTAACGCCTATTATATCTAATTTATAGCTTTCTTTCAATAGTTTTTTATTACTTTCTGGAATTATACATTTTTTAAATCCTAATTTTTCAGCTTCTTTAATTCTTTTTTCTATTAAATTTACGCTTCTAATCTCTCCTGTTAATCCAACCTCTCCTAATACTACGGTTTTTTTATCTATTGGAATATTTTTAAAACTAGAAACAGTTGCAGCAATTATTCCTAAATCTATTGCTGGTTCATTTATCTTTAACCCACTCACAACATTTAAATAAACATCTTGATTGCCTAAATTTATACCAACCTTTTTTTCAAGTACAGCTATTAAAACAGCTAGTCTGTTATAGTCTATACCATTTGCTGTTCTTCTTGGCAACCCATAAACAGTAGGAGTTGTTAAGGCTTGAAATTCAACTAACAAAGGTCTTGTTCCTTCTATTGTAGCAATAATTACAGAACCTGCTGGATTTTCCCCGCTATCTGATATTAGCACTTTAGATGGGTCTGTTATTTCTACCAATCCCTCATTCTGCATTTCAAACATTCCTATTTCGTTAGTTGATCCAAACCTATTTTTAACTCCTCTAAGCATTCTATATGAAAAATATCGTTCACCTTCTAAATACAAAACAGTATCTACCATATGTTCTAAAACTCTTGGTCCTGCAATATTTCCATCTTTGGTAACATGTCCAATTAATATAGTAGTAATATTATTTTCTTTACAAGTTCTCATTATTCTAGCAGTGATTTCTCTAACTTGACTAACACTTCCTGGTGCAGATGTAATTTCTTCTGAGAACATTGTTTGAATAGAATCTATTATTACTAACTTAGGGTTAATAGACAAAATATTACTTTCTATATTTTCAATATTAGTTTCAGATAAGAATAATAAATTGTCTTTTTTTACGCCTAATCTATCTGCTCTTAATTTAATTTGTTCTCCTGACTCTTCACCTGAAATATATAGTATTTTACCATCAGTTTTTATCTTGTCGCATATTTGCAAAATTAAAGTAGACTTACCAATTCCTGGTTCACCACCTAAAAGTATAAGTGAACCATTTACTAAGCCTCCTCCAAGTACTCTATCCAATTCATTAAAACCTGTACTTATTTTTAAATCTGTTTTTCCTTCTATTTTATTTAATTCTATCGGTTTTGCAATTTCTTTGCTTTTTCCAGTACTACTTTTAGAGCTTGAAATAACCTTTTCTTCATAAAAAGTATTCCATTCATTGCAGGCAGGACACTTTCCAAGCCACTTTGGTGACTCGTATCCACAACTGCTACATACAAAAACAGTTTTATTTTTTGCCATATCAATTTTCCTTTCAATTTTGTATTCAAATTATATCATTATTAAACTTTCATATCAAGAAAAAGTTATGTTGCCATAACTTTTATTTCCTTAATGATTTTGCATGATTAATAGAAATTTCTGTTATATCACCACTTGCAATTCTTGCAATTTCTTTTATTGTTTCTTCTTCATTTAATAATTGTACATTTGTAATAGTTTTTTCGTTTTCAACTTTTTTATAAATAAAATAGTTATAATCTCCTTTTGCCGCAATACTTGCTAAATGTGTCACGCATAAAACTTGATGCATTTTAGATATTGATTTTAATTTTTCTCCAACACTCTTTGCAGCCATTCCACTTATTCCTGTATCTATTTCATCAAAAATTAACACTGGCACATTATCTACATCCGATAGCACATTTTTAATTGCAAGCATTATTCTGGACATTTCACCACCAGATGCAATTTTGCACAATGGTTTTGCATCTTCACCAATATTAGTTTTTATAAGAATTTCAACTATATCTAAACCATTTGAGTTAAAATCTTTTTCATTAAATACAACATTTATATTAATTCTTGCATTTTTCATTTCTAGATCTGCAAGTTCTGTGTTTATTTTTTCTTCCAAAACTCTTGCATATTTATTTCTAAGTATATTTAATTTTGTTCCAACTTCCAACATTTCATTTCTTAGTTGTTCAAGTTCTTTTTTTAATTTATTATTATGTTCATCAATATTTTCTAGTTTAACAATTTCTTCTTCTACTTCAGTTTTGTATTTTGAAATTTCATCAATTGTATTTCCATATTTTCTTTTTAATGAAAATATTAAATCTAACCTATTTTCCAATTCTTGTCGTTGTTCTTCGTCGAAATATACATCTTCTCTTAGTGATGAAATATCTCTCCCAATTTCTTGTATATCATAATATGTACTTTTTAATGAATTTAAAATTTTAGCATAATTTTCATCTAGATTTTCTATTTTTTCTAATGCTCGTATGGCTTCATTTATTGCATCAATTGAATGTTCTGATATTTCCATATCTGCCACATTTAAACTTTCATTTATTTTTTCTGAATTTAATATTATTTTTCTATCCGCTTCTAATTTTTCATCTTCGCCCAATTTTAAATTAGCATTATCTATTTCTTCAAATTGATACTTTAATAAATCTAATTTTCTTTGTTTTTCCTTGTCATCTCCATAGTTGTTTTTAAGTTCTATTTTTATAGAATTATACTGTTTATATAACTCTTTATATTGCACTTTTAGTTCTTTAATTTCTTTTTCTCCAAAGCTATCTAAATATTCAATATGTGTAGATGGGTTTAGTAATTGTTGGTTATCGTGTTGGCCATGAATATCAATTACATTTTCCATAAAGTTCTTTAGTTCATTTACCGTAACCATTCTTCCATTAATTTTACACATATTTCTACCATTTGCATAAATTTCTCTAGACACAATAATATTGCCATCAACAGCCATTTCATTTTCTGGTAGGTATATACAAGCTTCAACAAATGAAAAGTTTTCTCCTTTTCTTATCATGTCTTTAGAAAAACGTTCACCTGATATAATTCCTAAAGAATCAATTATTAAGGTTTTACCAGCACCAGTTTCACCAGTTAATATATTTAAACCATTATTTAAATCAATACTTAAATCATCTATAATTCCTATATTTTTTATATGTAATGTGCTAATCATATTCTTCTCCTTTTAAAAGAACTTTTGTTCGTTAATATTTTATTATTTTTTTATAATATTGTCAACACATTTTTATAATTCTTTTATTAATTTTCATCTCAAAAAAAGCAGAGGGTTTTCTCCCTCTACTTTTCAATATTATTTTATTGAATTTAGTCTTTCCTGTACTGTTTCTAGCATTTTTTTATAATTTGCTAGTTTTTCTTTTTCTTCATTTATTTTTGCTTCTGGCGCTTTATTTACAAAACCTGGATTTGAAAGCATTTTTTCTCCTCTTGCCACTTCTGCTTCTAGTCTTGTTTTTTCTTTTTCTAATCTTTCTATTTCTTCTTTTATATCAACCAAATCTTCAAATGGCATGTATACTTCTATGCCTTTTGATAATATACTAATTGCATTGTCTGAAATTCCTGTTTTATCTGTTTGAACTTTTATCTCTTTTCCAAAACCTAGTTTTAATAAGAAATCTTTTGACTCTTCTATTTCTTTTGCGTAGTCTTTTGTTACAAATATTAGCTCTGCTTTTTTGCTTGGATGTATATTCATATTTGCTCTTACATTTCTTATTCCAACTATTATTTCTTTTAAATTTTCTAATGTTTTTTCTTCATTATCAAAAGCAAATTCACTTTTTCTTATATGAGGCCATTTATTTAGCATAATATCTTTATTTTTGTATTCTACTAATTCTTTAAATATCTCAGCAGTTATAAATGGCATAAATGGATGTAGCAATTTTAATGATGTTCCAAATACATGATTTAAAATATCACATACTGCAACTTTTTCTTCATAATTATCACTATATAATCTTGGTTTTACCATTTCTATATACCAATCACAAAATTCATTCCATATAAAGCTATAAATATTATCAAGTGCAATTCCTAGTTCATAGTTGTTTATATTGTTTGTTACATCTTTAATTAATTTATCTAATTTATTTAATATCCATTTATCTTCAATTCTTAATAAACTTGCATTATATTCTTCTGTTTCTGAATTATATACATCTTTGCAAAATGCTTTTATGTCTTCTTCTTTTGCTAAATTTGAAATTATAAATTTAGCTGCATTCCATATTTTATTTGCAAAGTTTGATGCTTGTTCTAGTTTTTCTGGCATATATTTTATATCGTTTCCAACTGTTGTTCCTGATATAACAGAAAATCTTAAAGCATCTGCCCCATATTCATTTATTACTTCTATCGGATCAACACCATTGCCTAAAGTTTTAGACATTTTTCTTCCTTGTGAATCTCTTACTAATCCATGAATTACTACATCTTTAAATGGTACTTCTTTCATTTGGTATAAGCCGCATGTAACCATTCTAGATACCCAGAAAGTAATAATATCGTACCCTGTAACTAATGTATTTGTTGGATAGAAAGTTTTTAAATCTTCTGTATTTTCTGGCCATCCAAGTGTTGAAAATGGCCATAGTGCAGAGCTAAACCATGTATCTAATGTATCTTCATCTTGATGGATATGTGTGCTTCCACATTTTTCACATTTGTCCGGATTTTCTTTTGCAACTGTTATATGGTTACAGTCATCGCAATAATATGCAGGTATTCTATGTCCCCACCATAATTGACGAGAAATACACCAGTCTCTAATATTTTCTACCCAATTTAAATAGGTTTTTTCATATTTTTGTGGAACAAATCTTACCTTTCCAGATTTTACAGCTTCAATTGCAGGTTCCGTTATTTTTTTCATACTTACAAACCATTGCTCTGAGATTTTAGGTTCTATTGTAGATTTACATCTCTCACATTTTGCAACATTATGTGTATAATCTTCTATACCAACTAATGCTCCCAATTCTTTTAGTTTTTCTACTATAATTGGTCTTGCATCTATTGCCTTCATACCTTTAACTTCTAGCATTAAATCAAGCATTATACAATTATCATCAAATACTTCAATTATTTCTAAGTTATGGTCTAAACCTGCTTGATAATCATTTGGATCATGTGCTGGTGTAATTTTAACGCAACCAGTTCCAAATTCTTTTTCTACAAATTCATCTGCTATTATTGGTATTTCTCTATTTACTATTGGAAGTATACAAGTTTTCCCAACTAAATTTGTATATCTTTCGTCAGATGGATGAACTGCAACCGCAGTATCTCCAAGCATTGTTTCTGGTCTTGTTGTTGCAACTTCTACATATTTATCTTCGTCTTTAATTTTATATCTTAAATGCCATAAGTGAGATGACTCTTCTTTATATTCAACCTCTGCATCTGAAATTGCAGTATGACAGCTTGGGCACCAGTTAACCATTCTTTTGCCTTTATAAATTAATCCATCATTATATAATTTAACAAATTGTTCTAAAACCGCTGCAGACATTCCATCATCTAATGTAAATCTGTTTCTTTCCCAATCGCAAGAGCATCCAAGCATTCTTTGTTGTTTTTGAATTGTACTTCCATATAAATGAGTCCAGTCCCAAGCCTCTTTTAAAAAGCCATCTCTACCTAACTCTTGCTTAGTTTTTCCTTCTGCTTTTAATTTCTGAACAACTTTCATTTCTGTAGAAATTGCAGCATGATCTGTGCCTGGAAGCCATAATGTATTGTATCCCTGCATTCTTTTAAATCTAATTAGAATATCTTGCATTGTATCATCTAGTGCATGCCCCATATGTAATTTACCAGTTACATTTGGTGGTGGCATCATAATACAATAACTTTCTTTTGTTTTATCCATATTAGGTTTAAAATATCCTTTTGTTTCCCATTCATCATATAACTTTTCTTCAAAATCTTTTGGATTATACTTATCGTTCATATACATTTCCTCCTCTAATTTTAACTAAAAAAATCTTACCCTATAATAAGGGCAAGATTTTTCTCACGGTACCACCTTAATTTATATATAAATAATTATTATATACATCTTAATTAGCTTTTAACACAGCTTACGCGGATATATCTAATTTAATTTCAACATATCAACTCCAAAGCTACCTTCGGTTTATCTTGCTATAAGAAGTTTTCAGCCAATGACTTCTTTTCTCTAGGATAGTAGTTTTAAACTTACTCCTCTTTTTCTTAGTTTTTTAATATGTTAATATTTTAATATGTTTTTTAATAATTGTCAAGTTTTTTACTTGCTTAGTTTTTTTATATTTTTTTAATTTTAAACAGCAAAATTTATACCTCTAGCAACTACATCCTTCATATTTTCAATTAATTCATCTATTTCTTTTGGAGTTACTATCATATTATAATTATTAGGTATTAATGCTTCTTTTATTTCTTCATAATTGTCTTGTTCTTTTAATTCATTTAAATAATCATTTGATTTTGCATCTTGTTGTAACTTTGTTATAAATAAACTTAAACAGTCATTTACTAATACTGCGCTTTCTACCACAGTTGGTATTCCCAAAGCTATAACTGGTATCCCTAATGTGTTTTGTGACAATTCTTTTCTGGTATTATCAACACCAGCTCCAGGCACTATGCCAGTATCTGAAAGCTGTATTGATGAGCTTATTCTATCCATACTTCTAGATGCTAGAGCATCTATTACAATAAGCATTTTAGGTTTTACATTATTTACAATTCCTTCTATAATTTCTAATGTTTCCATACCTGTTGTTCCAAGTACTCCAGGAGATATTGCACTTACAGGTCTTGTTCCTTCTTCTAAAACTTCTGGCATATATTTTAAGATATGTCTTGTTACATCTATTTCATTTATAACTTTAGGTCCTAATGAATCTGGTGTAACATATATATTTCCAAGTCCTACAACTAAAATCTCATCTTGTTTTCCGCCATGTGCATCTATTAAATTTCTTAATTCATTTGAAAGTACATTACTGTAGTTTTCTATTTCTTCGTCTGATGCAATTTTGAGTTCTTTTATATCTATTGTAATATATGTTCCAATTGGTTTGCCTATTGCATTTGCACCATTATCATTTGTTATTTTTACGTTTGTTATTTTTACTTTTCCTTCTTCTCTAATAATAGTTTCAATTCCATCCACATCATTTAATAAATTATTGTTTTTCTTATATATATCTGTTCTTTCATCTGCTAAATCTGTTCTAAAATTATACATAAAGTTCACTCCTTAATTTTATATTTTTATTATTATCTTCAATTTTTTATTTATATATACAAAAAAGATAGAAGAATATTTCCTTCTATCTTTGAATATATTATAATTTGTATTTGCAGTCCAAGATCTTTTTTAGCTACAATATTTTGAAAGTATTGATTCTAGACCAATATTTAAATCTATTAAACCTATTTTTGAATTTTTATCTAATAATATTAATTCATTTAATATGTTTTTTAAATCTTGTGTGTCAAAATATTTTGCCTGTGTTTTATATTTATTTACCAAAAATATTTGATTTGGTTTTAAATTTAATACTTCTACAATATCTCTATTTTGTTCTAATGCTAACTTTGTAATATATATTTTTTTAAAATGATTATATAAAGTTATTAATATTTTTTGTATTGGTTCTTTATTGTATATTAAGTTTTTTAGAGTTTCCATAGAGGTTTTTATATCTTTTTTTCCTAGTGAATCTGTTAGTGTAAATATAACAGCATTTACTTCTTTTATACAAAGTAAATCAATATCTTCATTTGTTATATTTCCACCTTCTCCTGCATATTCTATAAGCTTTCTGGATTCATTTATTAATTCTTGCATTCCTGTTCCACAGCACTCAATTAAGTATTTTAATGTTGTTTCATCTACATTTACTTTATACGCATTAAAAATAGCTTTTAGTCTTTTTATAATCTGAGCTGGTGCTTGTTTTTCAAAGTTGCAAACAATTCCTTGTTTATTTATTAATTTATATAAATCGTTATTTTCCGCTTCTTCCTCAACAAACACTACCACATTGCTTTCTTTTATTTCTTCTATATTATTAGAAAAATACTCAAATACTTTTGTTTTTAATTCTTTAAGCTTTACTGTTTGTTTTTTTCCTTCTTTTTTAAATAACCCAGAATTTTTTACTATCAATAACTTTTTTTCAAAACCAAAAGCTGGAGTTTGTAAATCTGGTATAAGCTCTTCAATATTTGTATCATCTATTTGAATATAGTTTATTCCGAGCAATCATCTCTCCAAAAAGTTTCTTTATTTTCTTTAAAGAACTTTCTAGCAAAAAAGTTTCTTCTCCAAAAAGTAAGTAAATACTATTTAATTTATTTTCTTTTAATTCTTTTTCTAATTCAGTTATTGTCATTCAACTTTTCCTCTTTTTATTTTCATATATAGATTACAATTTTTCTGCGAATTTAGCTGAGTGCGCATGGCAAATTGCCATTGCCATACTGTCTGTTATATCATCTAGCTTTGGAAGAGTATCTACTTTTAAAATTGTTTTTACCATTTTTTGAACTTGTATTTTATCTGCTCTACCATATCCTACAACTGCTTGTTTTACTTGAAGTGGTGTATATTCATATGTTGGTATATTATTTTGACAGCCACAAACTAAAATTATTCCTCTTGCTTGTGCAACATTTATAGCTGTTTTTACATTGTTATTAAAGAATAGCTCTTCAACTGAAATAGCATCTGGTTTATATTCTTTAATTATGTTTTGCATATCTGTATATATTTGAGATAATCTTAATGGAAATGATTGCTTTGCAGGTGTTGTTATTGCCCCACTTGCAATTAATTTAAATTTATTACCAATATAATCAATTATGCTGTATCCTGTTATTCCATATCCTGGATCTACTCCTAAAATTCTCATGTTTACTCCTTATTTTTCTAGTATAATTCTAAAGACTTCTGCTACACTCCATGCTTGAGATAATGCTCCTTTAGGTAATTGTGGCTTTTTAGAGTCATATAATTCTGATATACTTCCTATAATTCCTTCTGTGTCTAATGAATTTATAAAAGTTTTTTTAGTTGTTTCTATAAATTTATTTAATTTGTCTTCATATTCACTTTTTTGTGTTTTATTTTTTGATTCTTTTATTATATTTTTTAATGAATCATAATATAAACCTAGAAGCCATGGCCATGTAATTCCCTGATGGTAACTCATATCACGTTTAAAACCATTTCCTTCATATACTTCTACATAGCCTTGTTCTCCTTTTGCTAGAGTTTTTAATCCATAATTATTTAAAAGTTTATTTGTTACGACTTCGAATACATTTTTTGCTTCGTCAGAATTACAGTCCATAACTGGATATGTAAGTGAAAGTGCAAATAATTGATTAGGTCGTATTTTACTATCACCTAGTACATCGTATAAACATTTTCTTTTTTTGTTATAAAACTTTTCATTAAAAGATTTCTTTGTTTTTGCTGCCATGTTTTTATAAACATTAGCAATATTTTTATTTTCAAATTTATTTGCCAACTCTTCTAAGATCTTTAACGCATTGTACCATAATGCATTTACTTCTACAACTTTTCCATTTCTTGGTGTTGCTGGCATGTCTAAATATTTAGCATCCATCCAGGTATTTTGTGTTTTTTCTGTTCCAGATGCAATTAAGTTATCTTCATCTAGGTATATATTATTATCGTCTACATCTATACCATTTGAATATGCATCTATTACATCTTTAAGCTTGTTATATATATTATCTTGTATAAATTTATAATCTTTTGTGTATTTTAGGTATTTCTCAACCTGTTCAAATAATAGTAAAGAAGCATCTACACTATTATATAGTGGTCTATTGTCAAATCCAGAATAGCCATTTGGAACAAGTCCAAATTTAATATCTCTTACAAATGTTAGCAATATTTCCCTGGCTAAATCAAATCTCTTTGTTATTAATAACAAACCTTCAAATGAAATCATTGAGTCTCGTCCCCAGTCTAAAAACCAAGGATAACCTGCTATTATTGTATGCAAATTGAAATTAGGTCTATTAACAATAAAACTATCTGCTGCAATTATATATTTTTCAATTAATTTTCTATATTTTTTATCTTCTTGTGAGTCTGTTTCTTTTTTTATATCTATTAATCCAGATTGAATTATTAAATTATTAATTCTTATAATTTCATTATCAATAATTTTTTTGGTATCTAATTCCTCTATATTATTTTCTAAAGAACAAATAAAACAAATTTCTTTTTCCTCTTTAGGAAGTAATTCTATTTCATATCTTCCTGGAACAGATAAATTTTCTTCTGGATAAAATCCTCTTTTTTCTTCTTCTATGTAATACATATTTCTAAAAGTATCATTGAAATGTTCAATATATTTTCCTTCTGATGCATACATATATACAGGAAAACTGCTATTATCATCTATTATTAGTTTAACTTTTCTATTATTAATTATTTGGTTTAATTTATATTCGTGGTTTGTATTCATTGTGTGGAAATCTCTATAATTCACAATTGGTGCAAGTTTTAGTTTTGCTTTATAATCTCCATTTTTAATTTTGTAATATATACAAACTGTATTCTTTCCATATTCCATACATACAATTTTTTTTACTTGTGTTTCCTTTACTTTATATGAGAATATAGGAAAAAATTCTTTTTCGAATCTTGCAAGATTTTTATAGCCTTCAGAAATATAACTTTTACACATGTTAGTATATAAAACATATTCTTTATTATCAATTTCTAATGCTTCATCTACTTTTGATAATATTACAAATCTTCTAGCTGGTGGAGTTAGAGGTGCTACTAATAATCCATGATATTTTCTGGTATTACAGCCCACAACACTTGAATAACTAAAGCCCCCTATTCCATTAGTTAATATCCACTCTTTTTTCAAACCACTTTCTAAATTCATTTGTTTCTCCCTACATATTTAATGTATTTTTATTTCTTAGCTTGTTTACTTTGTTTTTCAATTTCTTTTAAAAATTCTTCTTTTTCTTCTTCCTCTTTTTGTAATCTAAGATTTTGTACTCTTGTAAATTCACTCTCTTGTATTGACTTTATTCTATCTTTGTATTTATTAGCAAATTTACTTTCAGTCTTTCTTTTTTCAGTTTTCTTTTCTTCTTTTACTTTTACGTTTTTATTTGCTTTTTTAGCTTGTTTTTTAATTTGTTTATTCTTTTTCTTTTCTTCTCTTAATTTTGTATGAAGCATTATATACTTAGGGTCATCTTGTTCATTTTTAAATCTTAAGTCATCACATATAAGTTCTATAACAGATTCTGCAACTGCTTCTGTGTTATGTCTAACATTTTCACCAACTATTTGAGATAAATTCTTTTCTAGTAATTTTACTCCTAGTTCCTTTGATTTCTGTATATCTTGTTCAACAACTTCTTGTCCTCTTTTATTATACATTTTTATAATTTCCGGAATAATTTCACCTGAGTCATATATACAATAATCTATAACTCCTTTTCCTGCGTGATCTAATATAGCTTTTATATGATCAGATAATGTATAATTATCTGTTTGACCTGGTTCTGTCATTATATTACTTACAAATATTTTTATTGCATTTGACTCTTTAATTGATTTTGATACATTTTTAATTAAAAGGTTAGGTATAACGTTTGTATATAAACTTCCAGGTCCGATTATAATTGCATCTGCTTGTTTTATAGCCTCTAATACCCCAGGAGCTGGTGCACAATTTGAAGGATTTATAAATATTCTTTCAATTTTAGCAACTTTATCATATACAATTGGAGCAATTTTTTCTTTTTCATCAATTATTGTTCCATCATCAAGTTCTGCACATATTTGCATTTCATCTAATGTAACAGGCAAAACTCTACCAACTATATTTAAAACATCTTTACTTTTTTCTACAGATTCTGAGAAATTACCAAATTTTTCTTTCATTGTTGTAAAGAATATATCTCCAAAAGTTAATCCTTTTAAGCTTCTATTCTTCAATTCTGTATTTAAAAGTTCAGACATCATACTTTCATCATTAGCTAAAGATATAATACTATCTTTTATATCATCAATTGGTAATAATTCTAGTTTTTTTCTTGATTCTGTTTGTGCTTTTCCATAAGCAGATACAGTTACTATTGCAGTTATATTACTTGTATATTTCTTTAGTCCTTTAAGCACTGTATTTAGTCCAGTTCCACCACCAATTACAACAACATTTGGTCCTTCATGGTATACTTTTTTATTAAAAATTAAAGATTTAACATTTCTTTCTTTACTTCCATTATCCATTCTATAATCTGTATCTTCTATTAATATTTCTAGTACCCTTTTTTGAGCATATACTAGGCCTATAATAATTAAGATAAAGCCTACAACAAATAAAGCTACAACTTTTCCAACACCAACAAAAGATATTGTTTTAGCAACCATTAATTTTGAAATTCCTATACATGCTAGTGTAATTCCTATTAAAATTACTAACATCCATCTCTTCATTCGTGCTTCGTTTTTAAACCATTTGAAAAATCCCTTCATTATTTTCTCTCCAATCTTTTTGCTATCTTTTAAATTTTACAATATACACACATTTTATCATTTTTCTACTTATTTTACAATGCAAAATAGAAAAAAGATAGACAAAATTTGTCTATCTTTTATTTAATCATATTCATAAGCTCTGCCTTATAAAGCTTCTTTTATTATACTCCATATTGTGTCTTTTTCTCTATCTTTTGCCCAAGCAGCTACTCCTGCCAAATTATATGTTTTAACCAATGAAACTTTATTTTTTATTGATTCTTCATCTTCTATCCACATTTTATATGTTTTGCCTTGTTCTGTATATTCAACATAATATTGTTTTAGTTCATCATTCCATTGTTTATTTACATCACTTGGCAATACTTTGTCTATATTTTTCATATTTACTGTTTTACTTGTTACTGTTCCATTACTTTCTACCCATAATCTTGTATATAGTGGAATTCCAAGTATTATCTTATTTGAGTCTATTTCTTCTCTATCTATAAACTTCTTAAGATTATTTTCAACCCAATTAAATCCTGCTGTTGTTCCTGCCTTCTTAGAACCAGTTCCATATTGATCGTATGCCATAAACACTATATAATCTGCAACATCACCTATAACATTTCTATTGTAGCATTCAGACCAGCCACTTCCACCATCTGGAGCTGTAACATCAACAGATAATGTCATACCTGCTTCTTGAAGTTTTGGTTTTAATTCTATTATAAATCTTGAAAATACATCTTTATCTTCTGTATTCATATTTTCAAAATCTATATTAATTCCATCCAACTCATAATTAATAGCTAATGTAACAATATCATTAATTAGTTGCGTTCTTAATTCATAAGAGTTCAAAATCTTAGAGGTAGTTTCTTTATATGAATTGTTTGAAAATATTGGCCAAATTTTATAATTGTTATTTTTAGCCCATTTTATATAATTTAGTCCATTATCTCCTATATTTGTATTTATAGCTCCATTTCCTTTACTTACTAAAGAAAAGAATGCTGGAGATACAACATTTATTCCTTCTATTGTTGTTCCATTTCTATTTGGTGTCTTAGCATATTCAGAATAATAATCCCAGACCAAATTAATCTTTTCTGTTGCTTCTGAATTTTTTATTTCTTCTCTAACATACACTTCATTTTGCAATATATTAGTTTTCACATAACCAACATAACCATTTTTAGTTCTAATTTTTGTCCAAGTATCATTTGTTTTTTCTACTTTTATTACTTTATCACCCTTCTTCAACTTATCAATAGTTTTAGAAAAAGAAGTTGGTTTATATTTTACACTACAATTTTTAGCAACATCAGCCCTAATTAATTCTCTATTTAACGAACTTAATACTAATATTTGATTATTTTTTATATAATCAATTTCTATATTATATACTTTTGACATTTCACTTATAGGTAAATAATATGTATTATCCTTTTTTATTGCTCCAGATAAGACATTTACTGTTGAATCATTAATTTTTATTATATTTTGATTTAATGGTAGCACACCAATTTTTTCTCCAAAAGTTGTTACGATTTGGTCATTATCTTCATCAACCATTATATATTTATCAAAATAATTTTTAATATCTTCTCTAGACATATAAATTACATTTTTATCATTTATAAACAAATCTTTTTTTAGTTTTTTGGTAACATTATTATTATTTAGTATTAAATTAATTTTATTTTTAGCATATGTATCATTAATCTCGTAGTTTGGTGCTAACTTAAACGCTACAACTAAAAATAATAATGCTATAATTACAACTAATATTTTTATTATTATTTTTTTACTTGCCATTTTATTTTCATTTTTCATTGTAAAATTCTCCTTAGTTCATCAAAAACTTACACTGTTATTTTATAAATAATTATAAGTTTTGTCAATTGTTTTGAATATTTTATTATAAATATTATATCTTTTATTTTCCTTTATAACCATTACCCATAAAACACCTATAACAAGTAAAATTGCTATATTTTTATATGTCACTATTAATATACTAGATATTGCTGTAATACTAATTATAAATGCATTTGATATTATATTTATATATTGATTTGCTTTTCTGTTTCCAAACAATATTTTAAGAATATTTTTTAGTATTCTTCCTCCATCCAATGGATATATTGGCATTAAATTAAACACCGCTAACAACAAATTTGAATAAATAATATTACTATTGAAATTAATTAATAAACCTATAATAACTATACATAAATTTAAAAGTGGTCCAGCCAATGCAATTAGCATTTTTTTAACTGCCAATAGATTTGATTTTCCAATCCTTATATTATACTCTTCAACTTGCTCTTCAAATTCAATACAAAAACCAAATGGCATTATTCTAAATACATTAGGCTTAAACCCTAATATAACTCCACATATCAAATGTGCAATTTCATGAATTAATGCAAACACCATTATCAATGCATATAACTCAATTTGATTTGTAAGTATAAATATAATTAAAAACAAAAATAGATTCAGATTAATCTTAACATTCATATATTTTCCCCCTTATTAAAAATCTATTACATATCTTGGGTTAATATATCTGTTAGACAATCTAATTTCAAAATGCAAATGAGGTCCAGTAGAATTTCCAGTTGTTCCAACAGTTGCTATAGTCTGTCCACTTTTTATTCTATCTCCTACTTTTACTTTTAAGCTTTTGCAGTGTGCATACACTGTCATTACTTCTCCATTTGTAATTTTTATAAATTTACCGTACTCACTATTTTCTTCTGCTACACTTACGATACCATCTATTGAAGACACAATGTTTGTCCCACTATTGGCCGCAATATCTATTCCTTTGTGATCTGCACTCATAACCTTTGAGGTTACTTCTCTTTCTCCAAACTCAGAAGTAATTTTTCCACTTAGTGGCTTTTTAAATTTGCATAGTTTTTTTACCTCTTCTGCATCTAATTCCATTTGAGTTTTTTCTTTTGTAGAATCTTCATTTGTTTCTTCTTTTGTTTCAACTTCTTTCAATACTTCATTTTCTAAACTATTATTCATACTAGCGACTTCCAGATTTTGCGCTAATTCTTCACTTATTATATTGACTTCATTACTTATATCATTGCTGTTTTCGTTATTATTAGAATTAATTTTGCTATTAATAAAATTTTGACAATCACTATATATTTTTTCTAAATTTATATCATAATTCAAAATATTATTAGTTCCATCTATTACCTGTTTTGAAAATACATAATTGGTATTTGTTATTAAATAAAATATTGCATATATAACCAAACAAATTAAAGTTTGTAAAATCATTTTCTTAAATAATCCAAAATTTTTCTTATCATTTACATTTACTCTAGTTGTATTTTCTCTATAATACGAATTATTTCTTCTTTGTGAAATTTCAAGAGCTCTTTTTATTCTTTCTTCGTCAGACATTACTCTTTCCATAAAAAACCTCCCATTTCTAGCACATTTTTGTTAAACTATATGCTAAAAATGAGAGTTTTATTCTTATTACTTAATTATTAAACTTAATATTATTCCAATACTACTAGTGGCAAATAATGCAATTGATATTATTTTAAGTTTTTCATATTTTTCTTGTAAAATATAATAATTCTGTATATCTCGCAATTCTCTTTTCTTTAAATATTTTTCAATTATACTTTCCGCTTCTCTAACTATATAACTATCAGACTTTGAATTTTTTCCTTCCATTTTTTCCTCCGAAATATTTACTAATTAAAATATTCCCAAGAAAATGTTCTTATATTCAATTAATTTTCACAAATATGTTTTCGAGTTAATTCCAACAAATTAAGTTTTGAAAATCCTATCACTTGTGTTTTTGTTCTATCTTTTTTCAATTCTTCTTTTAATATTTCAAGAATTTTTTGTCTATTTCCTTCCGATTTCATATCTATATAGTCTACAATAACTATTCCACCTATGTCTCTAAGTCTTAGTTGTTTTGCAATTTCAATACTTGCTTCTTTATTAACTTTAAATATTGTTGATTCCACATTATCTATTCCAGTATATTTACCAGAATTTACATCTATTGCTGTTAATGCTTCTGTTTTATCTATTGCTATAAATCCACCGCATTTAAGCCAAACTTTTCTTTTTTCTGTTTTATCTAGTTGTTCTTTTAATAGTGGTCTATCTTCTAAAATATTTGTTTTATTTATATAATTTACCTTAATACCATTAGCTTCAAATTCTGCAATAACTTTGCTTAAGTACTCATAATCTTCTTTTGAATTTACAGTTATTTTTTCTAAATCTTTATCAAGTAAATCTATTATTAGTTTTTTAACAATATTATGCGTTTTGTATACTAATCTTGGGAAATTGTTAGTTTCTATACTTTCATCATATATTCTCTTTATATCATTCCATTTCTTACTAGCAATTTCAATATCATTTTTAATTACATTTTCAGGTTGGTTTTGAGCAGAAGTTCTTATTATAGCTCCACAATTTTGTGGCAAATACTTAGTAGCAATACTAGTCAATCTATTTTTTTCAGCTTCATCTGTAATTTTTTGTGATACTGTTATAATCGTAGTATTAGGCATAAAAACTATAAATCTACTATTTAAACTTATATGCGTAGATACCTTTGCTCCCTTTGCTTCAGTAAAGTTTCTTTTTACTTGTACAAGTATTGGCATTCCTGTTTTTACTACATCTTTAATTTTTTTATCTTCAACATAGTGTTCTTTTGTAATATCTACTTTTGGTAATATATCTTTCAAATGAATAAAAGTATTTTTATGTTGTCCTATATCAATAAATGCTGATTGCATTCCTTGTAATACATTTTCTACTTTACCTATATATATATTTCCTTCGATTCTTAAAACTGAATCATCTTCAATATACTTTTCTACAAGTTTTCCATCTTCTACTAATAATATTTGTTTTTTTCCTTCTTGGCTGTTAATTAATATCTCTTTCACTTAAATCTCCTTTTAGTTATATTTATTCATTGCACTATCAATTCCACTTTTAACAATTTCATTTACTGCAGCCGCAGCATTACTAATTGATTTTTTTAGTATTTCATATTCATCATCTGGAATCTTAGTTAGAATATAATTTAATAAGTCATTTTTAAACTTAGGCTCTCCTATTCCAACTCTAATTCTGCAAAAATCCTGAGAATTTATTTCACTCACAACAGACTTCATTCCATTATGAGTACCAGGTCCGCCCTTTTTTCTTATTTTAATAATACCTGGCTCTATATCTAAATCATCAAAAATAACTATAAGATTACTTGGTGTTAATTTATAAAACTTCATAAAATCTCTTACAGCATTTCCACTTAAATTCATATATGTTTGAGGCTTTAATAAAATAACCTTTTCTCCTTCAATTTCACCAATTCCATATAATGAATTAAACTTATTTTTATTTACCTTTATATTATTATTTTCAGCTATCTTATTTATAGTATCAAAACCCATATTATGCCTTGTTTTAGCATATTCTTCTTCTGGATTTCCTAATCCAACTATTAAATACATATCTCTTTCCCTCTTTTTTCAATATATACTATTTTACACTGTTTTTATAATATTTACAAGACATAAATTAAATTTGACAAATTCATTTAATGTGTGTATAATAAAAAACCTCTCTATTCAAAATTCATGTTATCCATGAACCAATGAATATGAGAGGTTTATTATTTTTTATGCTGTTTTTAGTTCTAGTCTTAATTTATCAGCTATCATTGCTATAAATTCTGAATTTGTAGGCTTTCCTTTTGCTGCTGATATTGTATATCCAAATATGTTTTCTACAACATCTGGTTGTCCTCTATTCCATGCAACTTCTATCGCATGACGTATTGCTCTTTCTACTCTACTTGGTGTTGTATGATATTTTACTGCTATGTCTGGATATAATTGTTTTGTAATTTGGTTTATAATATCAATATTGTTTACTACCATCATTATGGCTTCTCTTAAATATTGATAACCTTTAATATGAGCAGGTACTCCAACTTCATGAATAACATTAGTAACTAATGCTTCTAAGTTTTCCTCGTCTTTTTTCTTTTCTGGTGAAATTTCTATGTATGGTGTTTTAATTTCTCTTGCCATATAAGAATTCATCATCATATTTGGATTCATACTATTTATATTATAACCGTTTATACTATTATTTTTAGATTGTGGTTGTTGCATATCTCTTTTTATATCTTTTATTCTTTGTAATAGCACTTCTATATCAAATGGTTTCATGGCGTAATATTCAGCGCCAAGGTCTAGTGCTCTTTGAGTTATTTTGTCTTGTCCAACAGCAGATAACATTATGCAAAGTGGTCTTTTCTTCATTTTAGCAGCATTAATTTGCTCTAAAACTCCTATTCCATCTAAATGTGGCATTATTACATCTAATAAAGCTACATCAGGTTCTGTATTTAGTATCATTTCAACTGCCTGTCTTCCATCTCTTGCAATTGCAATTATTTCAAAGTCCTCATCTTCCTCTATATAACCACTTACTGTATTAGCAAAATCTGGATTGTCGTCTGCTATTAAAATAGTAATTTTGTCTTTCACTTTCTTTCCTCCTAAAAATAAAAAATTGTAAATATTTTACATTTTTGTATTATATTATTTTTTAAATTAATATGCAAGACTTTTTTGGAAATTTTTTCAAATTATTTTAAAAAACCCTAATTTTACAGCAGTTTTAAACAAATATTTTTTTTATAAATTCTTTTTTCTTTATATTTATTTCATTTTTATCTAATATTTTTTCATCCAATAGTGCAATTTCTAATTCTATATTTATTAAATATTCTTCTTTTAATATATTTATATTATTTTTATTTGCAAAATATTTAAATTTATTTAGATCAGTATAATCTATTTGGATTTTATATAATTCTGCAATATTTTTTTCAATTACATTTGCATTTTCTAAAGCCACGGTAGTTGCTGAAGAATATGCTTTTACAAGTCCACCAGTTCCTAATAAAATTCCTCCAAAATATCTAGTTACAATTACCAGAACATTTGCAAGATTATTTTTAGAAAGTATTGTAAGCATTGGTGCACCAGCAGTTCCAGATGGTTCGCCATCATCGCTTGACTTTTCTATAATTCCAGATTCACTATAAATTCTATATGCATAACAGTTATGTCTGGCATCATGATATTTCTTATTTATATCTTTTATTATGTTTTCCGCTTCTTCCCTTGTTTCTATATAAAATATATTTGCTATGAATTTAGATTTTTTCTCTACAATTTCAGCTGAAACATTCTCTTTTATTGTTTTAAACATATTTTTCTCTCTTTCTGACTTGTTTTTTCTCTCCTCAAGCAAATTATTTTCCTGCAGTATATCCTGTTGAATATGCAATTTGTAAATTGAATCCTCCTGTATATGCGTCTACGTCTATTATTTCGCCTGCAAAATATAATCCTTTTACTAATTTTGATTCCATTGTTGATGGATTTATTTCTTTTATATTTATTCCGCCTGAAGTTATTATTCCTTCTTCTATTGGTCTTGTTCCTTTTATACTAAATTCTATTTGCTTTATTAGTTTTACCAAATTTAATCTTTCTTGTTTGGTTATTTCATTTACTTTTTTATTTGGATTTATTTTAGATTTCAAAATAACATAGTCTATCATTTTTCTTGGTAGTAATTCAAATAATGAATTTTTAAACTCTTTATTTTTTTCTTTTTCAAAATCTCTTAAAATTCTTAGGTTTAGTTGTTCTTCTGTTAATGCTGGTTTTAAGTCAATTGTTATTTTAATCTTTTTATTTTTTAATAATTCATCTACATTTTTATATCGTATTAAATGTGCAGAACTACTTAGAATTGTTGGTCCAGATATTCCAAAGTGTGTAAATAGCATTTCTCCAAAGTCTTCATAAATCAACTTATTTTTTTCTATATCTTTAATTTTTATCTCGACATTTCTTAGACTTAATCCTTGCATCATTCTACATTCTTCTATTTCATGTATTTCAAGTGGTACTAATGATGGTCTAATATCTGTAACTGTGTGTCCAAACCATTTTGCAAACAAATATCCATCACCAGTTGAGCCAGTTAAAGGATATGACTTTCCACCTGTTGCAATTATTAGTTTATCTGCTTTTATTTGTTCTTGGTTTGTATCTATATAAAATATATTTTCTATTTTATTTACTTTTTTAACTTCAGATTCTAATTTTATATTTACTTTTAATCTTTTAAGTTCTCTTTCAAGTGCTTCTAAAACATCTCTTGATTTATCTGATACTGGGAATACTCTGTTTCCTCTTTCTTCTTTTGTTTGCACTCCATTTTTTTCTAAAAGATTAACTATATCTTCATTTGTATAATTTTTCAAAGCACTAAACATAAACATACCATTACCTGGTATGTTTTTTATAAATTCGTCTATGTTTAGGCTACTAGTTATATTGCATCTTCCTTTTCCTGTAATTAGTAATTTTTTTCCTAAAGTATTATTCTTTTCTAATATTATAACTTCATCTTCTGGATGATTTTCTTTAGATGATATTGCAGCAATCATTCCTGCTGGTCCACCACCAATAATTACTACTTTCATTTAACCCTCTTTTCTCGGCTATATATTATTATTCATATTACTAATTGCTTGTAATACTGCAATTTTTCCATATTCATATGTCAATCCACCTTGCATATATGCAATATATGGTGGTCTTATAGGTCCATCGCAGCTTATTTCTATTGAAGATCCTTGCGTGAAACTTCCACTTGCCATTATTACTTTATCTGTGTATCCTGGCATATCCCATGGTTCTGGTATTGAATTTGAATCTATTGCAGACCCCATTTGTATACCTTGACAATATTTAATTAATTTATCTGCTTCTCCAAATTCTATATTTTGAACAATATCCGCTCTTTTTTCATTATATCTTGGTGAAACTTTATATCCTAATTTTTCTAGCATACAACTTGCAAATATAGCTGTTTTTATACTACTTGCAACTACACTCGGAGCCATATATAGTCCTTGAAGAATTGCCTTGTTAATTCCAAGTGTTGGTCCAACTTCTTTTCCTTGTCCTGGTGATGTTAATCTTTCAGCTGCAAGTTCAACTAAATCTTTTCTTCCTGCAATATATGCTCCATTAGGTGCTATTCCACCTCCAAGATTTTTTATTAAAGAACCAACCATAACATCCGCTCCAACTTCTAGCGGTGTTTTTGTTTCTACAAATTCACAATAACAATTATCTACCATTATTACTATATCTTTATTTATGCTTTTAATTAGATTTACAACTTTTTCAACCTTATCTATGCATAAGCTTTCTCTTGTTGAATACCCTTTTGATCTTTGAATTTCTATTAATCTAATATTTCCTTGTTCCACTCTTCTTTTTATTTGCTCATAATCAAAATCATTTTCTATTAGGTCTATTTGTTCATAATTAATTTTATATGATTTTAGTGAGCTTTTATTTTCTTTTATCCCAATTACTTCATCCAAAGTATCATATGGTTTACCACATATACTAAGCATTGTATCTCCTGGTCTTAAAAAAGCAAATAGTGCCACTGTTAAAGCGTGTGTTCCAGAAATAAATTGGCTTCTAACTAAGCTATCTTCTGCTCCTAAAACTTCTGAAAATACTTGTTCTATTGTATCTCTTCCTATATCACCATAGCCATACCCTGTTGTACTTCCAAAATGTACATCTGATATTTTATTATTTTGAAAAGCGTTTAAAACCTTCATGCTATTATACATAGCACTTGTATCCACTTTTTTTATTTCTTCTTTTATCTCTTCTTCAACTACTTGTGAAATTTCAATTAACTTATTATCTATTTTTAGCATTTTTCCCTTCCTTTATATATCGTCTGAATAGTATACAGTTTTATAATCATATACCACTTTATAATATTTTCCAACAAAATCTATCTCATAAAAATTATCTAAATTGTATATAGGTTCAATTACAACTTCACCTTTTTCGTTTATTGAACCCCATTTTCCATCTAGTTTTACTCCTGCAAATCCATTTTTATTAAACTCTGTTACTTTTTCATATTTGCACTCAACTTTAATATTAGAATATTCATCAGTAAAGCCCCATTTTCCGTCTTGTTCTATCGGAGTCAATTTTGCACTTACAGATGTTTTTTCTGTTTTATCTTCACTTTTCTCATCATCTTCTTTTATAGAGCCTTTATCTATTCTATTTCCATTTAAATTATAGTAAGCTTCTTCATCTTTTAATTTAGTATATATATAATTGTCATGTACTTGTACTGAATCGTATTTTACAGATATTATCTTTTTTCCAGTTGAGTTATATACACCAGTTTTAGTACTTCTAGTTACTATAAAAAAGTTATTAACACCACTATAATCTATTGATTGATACCTAAAATCTAATACAACTTTTTTGTTTTTAATAAGTCCACATTGTCCATTTTTTTGAGCAATTAGAAAAACATCTTTATCTGTATCTTCTGAACCTATCCCTCCTAATCTAATTATATCGTTATACTCAACTTCTAATAAAATCTTTCCTTTATAATTCATATAACCATACCTGTATCCATCTGTCGTTTTTAGCCCTAAAATATATCCAGATAAAGCATATTTTTTGTCATTAGTATAATATTCGTCTCCAGATATAAAATCATATTCTGGCTTTATTAATTCAGCTCCACTTGCATTTATTACACCATATTTGCCATCTTTTGATATTAAAAGTTCTCCTTCTTTGTTACTTAATCCATCTATAGAGTCATATTCTGCTTTTGTGACAATATTTCCTTTTAAATCTATTAATCCGTATTTACCTTTCTCTTCATATTTCAAAACATTTTTTTCATAAGGCATACTTGTTTCTATCTCATTTAAATCAATTGTTTCAACTTTATTATACTTAGTAAATAATTCTGTTCCATTTTGATTTATAACTTTAGTTCTGTATGCTTTAGTTTGTTCATTATAATCGTAATAGCATATAAATAATGGTTTTGATGGATTTGGAATATGAACAGAAAAATATTGTGGTTCTATTATTACATTCCCCTTATTATCAATAACGCCAATATTATTTTGGCTTGATAATAAAAGATATTTTTCTTCTACAACTTCTTCAACTTTATACATTTTTTTTGTTTTATTATATATAATTGTTCCTATTAAAATTATTGTAATTAATACCAATAAAATTATTATTATGTTTTTAATTTTTTTGCCCATATTTAATACCTCATAATATTCTAAAAACTACTAATATTATATAATTTTCTATCTTATATGTCAATGCAAAGAATCTTAGTTTTACATGTTTAAATAGCAAAAAAATAAATGTAAATACATTTTGTATTTACATTTATTTTTTTAATTATTATTTATTTATAAAATATAATATTGGTCTATAACCTGTTTCAGGATTTGCTTCTGTTACAGTAGAAGTTCCATAAGCAGAAGCAGTGGTATAATATGTGTTATAATTACATCCTCTTGCCACATTGCCAGGTTCCTTTTTATCAATCTGTGTAGTCCATTCTTGTACATTCCCTGCTAAATCGTATATATTATTTACCGTATATTCGCTAAAGCCTGTTTTGTGTAGGCTTCCACTTCCGACATTTCCTCTTCGAAAATTTCCTCTACCTTGTATAAAAGATTCTGAATATGATGTTGCTCCACTATTAACAAACCATTGCAATGTTCTTTCCCATGCTGCTGCACTTAATAATCCAGACTTAACACCATATTTTGTATTGTCATTATACATTGCATTTGCTTCAGTTTGAGCATCTGCAAATGATATATTATTCTTTGGAGTATTGTCTTTTGTTATTGTTCCATCTTTTCCTACTTCATATCTTCCAATATAAAAGCCACCATAAGACAAAACACTATTTGTTTCTAATGCATTATCTTCTGTTCCTGTGTCTAAGCTACTTTCAGTAATCACTGCTTTAAATACACTAAGCTTAGTATTTAATACTGCATCAGGATGTTCTTCTAAGTAGTTTTGTTTGTACATTTCAAGCAGTTCTTCTAATGATTTTCCTGATAATTCTGCCAACGATTTGAGCATAGTTGTCACTCCATCTAGTGGTTTATAAACATTGTTTACTATATATATTTCATCATCAACACTTCCATCTTTATATGTTGCTATTACTTCATAAAAACAATTATCATTTAGGTCAATATTTTTTTCAAAATAATCTGAGTTAACATTAATTGTTTCATCAATTGTTTCTTCCACTGTTTCATCAGATGTTTTTAAATTTAATATTCTTACTGTTTGTATATCTTTTCCTGAATCTACTTTTATATTTAATTTAGGACTATTTTCTACTGGAACCCATACAAACTGATTTCCTGCATTTCCTTCTTGGTTATTCTCATCTAAAATATTATCGCTTATTACTACTCCTGTGTTTTTTGTTCCTGTTACATAATAGAATCCTGTTGGAATCGGAACTCCATCTGATGTTACTTGTTTAATATTTCCACCTGCAGTAACTGTTGGTGTTGTACCTTGTTGTTTAATTTTAATTCCAGCTAGTGCTGTATCATCTAAGGCAAATGATGTAATTTCATATAAGTCATTTGTGTCATCTAATTTTAATTCCATTATAATTTGTATGTCTTGTTTTTTATATTTACATGGGATTTTAAATAACATTATAGTTTGATCTTCATTAGTTTCAAAACTTAATGCATCAATATTAATATATCTAACAGTTCTATCTACTCCATTTTCTGTTATCGTTTCTTCCACTATATACTGGTTTTCTACTTCAAAATGCTGTTCTATATTTAATAAAGCATTTTCTAATAGGATTTCCGTTTCGTTACTTGATTTCTTATATTCACTCTCATGTGCTGCTATATCTAAATTCATTTCCATAATAATAGTATTTAATTCTTCATTTAGTTTAGCTTTTTCTGTTTTTCTTGCTGCTTCTTGGGCTTTACTAATTATCCCATTTCCTGTTACTTCTTTTATTGCTACTGTTGCTAAGATTAATAGCACTACAATTGTAAGTATTAATGCTATAAGTGTTATTCCTTTGTGTTCTTTTAACTTTTGTTTCATAAATATTTTCCCCTCTCTTTTGTTTTTATCTCTTACCAAACCATATACCAAATCACTATTTTTGTCAATATAAATCATGAAAAGTCTTGATATATTCTATTTTTATAAATCTTCCAAGATCTTTTTTAATACATTTTCTCTATCTTTTGAAGTATCGATATATTTTATTCCATATTTTTGGCACTCTACCTTTAACATTTCATTTGAAGAATACCAATCCATAGCATGTTTTAACAAATATTCTTCAGATAATCCATAAGTCCAACTTTCTTTTGTGTCATACATAACACATTGTTTAACCATATCCTCTGGTTTAAAATCTCCCAATCCCAAACATAGTACTGTTGTATTATTAAAATCTATCATTTCTTTAACAATTTTAGGGTGCAATTGTCCGCTTTCTAATATATATCCATATTTATTTGTATCTTTTCTAATTGATGAATTATAAAATTCTAAAAGTGTTCTTTGAAAATATTCTCCATGTTCAAACTCTTTTTGTTTATCTATATTTTCTCTGTAATATTGTTCTTCATTTTTAGCCCTAATCATTGCCCATTTAAGTGCATCACTATGTATTAAATTATACCCATTATATTTATCTTTAATCATTTTGCTTAAAGTTGTCTTACCAGCTCTTCCAATTCCCATAATTAATATATTTTTCATAATCAATTCTTACCTTTCAATATTTTTATATATCATAACATATAATCTTTAGAATATCTATATTGTATAAAAACTAAAATGGTCATATTCAAATTATTGAATATGACCATTTAGTTTAAAGGTTAAAATTTCCACGGAATCCTGGGCGAATAATTCATAAAATATTTTGTCCAAGGTTTCTCGTCTGTATTTTGTCCACAAGAATAACCAGTTTGTCTTGTATTACGTTTCCATATCCGACGTTCTTCCTTATTTCCTACAGCAAAAACTTTTCGTTCAGAAACCCACTGCAACTCCAGATCAACTACGCTTTGTATAGGATTATTTTCAAAATCCCACGGTTTAGTAATCTTTATTAAATCAAGAATTTCTGCAAATAATCCAGTAGGTTCTTCAGGAGTTGTGAATTTTCTGTTTTGAGTTAAATCTACATTTCCTTTCAATTTTTCTCACCAGTTAAAAAGTTTCTTATTTTCTTAAATACTCCTTCTTTTTTGCTGTGATCAATTACGAAAGAATCCCTTGATGGAGTAAGCTCATTCAACTGTTGTTTTAACTCCTCAATATCTCTTGGAGTATTAACAGTTCTAACAACATTGCGGTTTTCACTTGATTGGATTTCATTTACCATTTTATCTAAAGTAAGATCGCAATATTCATCTTCCCAGTCACCTAAGAAATAAAATCTATCTATGACTGTTCTAGTTCTTTGACTTTGGAACGTACCAAACAAAATAGGATCTTTTTGTCTACGCTCCTTTTCCACCTGTCTTTCCACTTTGCCTGTGTAGTCGGTAAAAAGAACATACAATTGGTCAAATTTATCTTTGACCCTACTGATAACTTCAACAATTTCATCCGGAATTTCTCTCTCGTAATTTTCGAGTTCGATAATTTTAACCGTATCTTTTGCAATATTATCAATATATTCTTCTATATCGTCTCTGTAAATAAAAGTTGTAATACCCATCTTAACTATTTCTCGCTCAGTTTCAATACTTTCAAGATGAAATAACAACTTTCTCATGCCAGCAATTTGGCCAGTAATTTTGTATTTGTTCAGCAGTTCCAAACAGTTATCATATATCCTTGATAAATCTTCATCTGTTACTGTTTGTTTCCGTGCTTTTACAATTTCAAAATACTGGCTAGGGTTAAGCTCTCTTTGTTCACTCATTGTGAAAAACTCCTCTCTTTGTTTGTGGAACATTAGTTTAAATTTTAACCTTTTATTAAGAAAAATATTTTCTTAACTATTATGCAAATGCATAATTACACATTATTATATATGAATTTTACATAATTTCCAACCTTTTCATAAACTTTTGCAGCAATTATACATGTCTAATATTAATTTTGAGTTAATTGTACTGATGTATAAAAAGAAAGAGTAAGAATTATTGTAACTCTTACTCTTTCTTGGTGCAGATGGCCGGAATCGAACCGGCACGGTTTATTCAACCGCAGGATTTTAAGTCCTGTGCGTCTACCAGTTCCGCCACATCTGCATTTATGTCTTTTGAACTGGACAAGAATTATTATACAATTATTTTTAGAACTTTGTCAATAGATTTAAAAAATTTTTCAAAAAAACTTGCATTTTTTTATCTAAATTATATAATTACATTGTTTTTATCTAATTATTTTTATTCTAGTGAGGTATTTTATGAATTTTTATTCTAATAAATCAATTAATATTGTTTCATTTTTAGTATCAACAGCAATATTTTTATTCCTTACTTTATATATTCCAAAATTATTTATCACATTAAAAAATTTTATTTATTTTAAGGTACAATCTACTACTATGCAAGATTACGAATAAGATATTACTAGGTGATTTTTATGAATAATATAAAAAATAATGTCTTGGAAAAGGAACTTTTTTATGATAATGCTCTTGTTTTAAAGTATCATATAGAGTATCCAACTATTATTTCAAATTCTTTAGATTCAAGTATCTTTAAATTTAATATGTATAATCAGCATTTGGCATTTTCTTTAAGAAATAAAGCTGAAAATGAGTTATATAAAGAAGCAATTGAATTATATAACTATAATAAAGAAAATAATTTTCCTGTTATGCAATATGAAGTTTATAGGACTTATGAGATAACACTTAATGCAAATAATCTTATAAGCTTATATGCTGATGAATACATTTTTTCCGGCGGTGCGCATGGAACCACAATTAGAACTTCTCAAACTTGGAATTTAAAACAAGGTAATATGATAGAATTAAATAATTTATTTCCAAGAAATCCATACTTTATGATTAATATATTAAAACAGATTAATGAACAAATAACGAAAGAACCAGAAATATACTTTGAAGACACTTGTAATTTAGTACTAGAAACATTTAATCCAAAAAGTTTCTATTTAACACCAGATAACATAGTTATATATTTCCAACAATATGACATAGCACCATATTCTTCTGGAATTCGTACTTTTAATATTTCATATATTTAATTTTTTAGTAAATAATACTTCATATATTATATTTTTTATGTTATAAATATATAAAATACTGTATGGAGGAAATTTAATATGAAAGCTTTAATTACTGGTGCTTCTTCTGGAATTGGAAGAGACTTTGCGAAGATTCTTGATAAAAAAGGATTTGATTTAGTATTGGTTGCAAGAGATACAGATAAATTAAACGAAATTAAAAATGAACTTAAAGGAAATGTTAAAATTATTAGTATGGATTTAAGCATTCCTGAAAATTGTAAAAAATTACATGCTGAAAATCCAAATATTGATTTACTTATTAATAACGCAGGATTTGGTGATTGCGGGAATTTTGCAATTACAAATTTAGATAAAGAAATTAGCATGATTAATACAAATATAACTGCTTATCATATTTTAACTAAACTATATTTAATAGATATGAAAAAAGAAAATAAAGGACATATTTTAAATGTTGCTTCAATTGCTGGTTTTATGCCAGGCCCACTTATGGCAACTTACTATGCTACAAAAGCATATATTGTTAGACTTTCAGAGGGAATTCGTGAAGAATTAAAAAAGGAAAAATCAAATGTTAAAATTAGCATTTTATGTCCTGGTCCTGTTAATACTAATTTTAACAAAGTTGCTAATGTTAAATTTCATTTAAGAGAGGCTAACAGTATGAGGGTTGCTCAATATGCAATCAATCATTTGAATAAGTTTTATATAGTTCCAGGATTAGATATAAAGCTTGCAAGATTTGGTGCAAAAATTACTCCTGCTCCACTTATCTCAAAAATAACATATAAAGTGCAAAAAAGAAAATTAAACTAAATAATATAATATAGTAAATAAAAAGGACATCTTTTACAGATGTCCTTTAATGAATTCATTATCTATCTAATAAATTATTTATTATTTACTAAATCTTTTAATGCTTTTCCAGCTTTGAATACTGGAGCTTTTGATGCTGGTATTTTTATTTCTTCTTTAGTTTGTGGGTTTCTACCTTTTCTAGCTGCTCTTTTTCTTACTTCGAAAGAACCAAAACCAACTAATTGTACTTTTTCTCCTTTAACTAATGCTTCAGTAACAACGTCTACGAAAGCGTTTAATGTTTCTTCTGCACATTTTTTTGTGTCTCCTGTTTTTGCAGCCATTGCTGCTACTAAATCAGATTTGTTCATTTAATTTACCTCCTAAAAAGTTTGAAATATGTAGAATTTTTTTCTACAATAGCATTATTCGTCATAATAAAATAAAATCCTTCTTTTTTTTTGAACTTTTTTCTTTGCACCCTTTATCGCTGTAAGAGATTAGCCAATTTTTGTAAAATACTCCTTATATCTTACACTTCTTTTTTTCCATATATACCAAGCTTTTGAAGGATTTTGTGAATCTTTGTACCATATGGTATCATCATTATTTCTTCTTCATCAAATATTTTTAAAATTACTATTAAAATCAAGTAAATTACAACTGCAACTGCTATACCAACTAGTGTTGCAATTTTAGCTGAAATTATACCAACTAATATTGAATAAATAAAATATGAGCATACACACATACCAAATGTTGCTATTACAGGTTTTACTATAAATTTAGAAATATTTAATTTTAGTTTTATTGTTCTTCTTAAAACAATAAAGCTTAATAAAAATGCTGCGAAATTGTTAATTACTGATGCTATTGCTGCACCATTAACGCCAAAATTAGGATTTGGTACTAAAATAAGGTTAAATATAAGCTTTAACATTACGCCTATAAATGATGTTATTGCAGGTACTTTTATTTTTCCTAATCCTTGTAAAGCGCCATTTGTTGTTTGCATTAAAACAGCAAATATTATTGTAAGTGAGAATATTTGTAGCAAAAATCCTCCATCTGTTGCATTTGGGAATAATAAATTTATTATCGGTTGTGCAAATACCATCATACCAAAAGTGCATGGAAGCCCAAGCATCATTGTTATTAGCAATGACAAAGAAATTCTTTTTCCTGCAGTATTGCTATCCCCTTTTGCCATTAGTCCTGAAACAGATGGCACTAATGCTGTTGCAAATGCTATATTAAATGATAATGGTAATGTTGCCAATGTGTCTACTTTGCCTGATAATATTCCATATTGAGCTTTTGCAATTGTGTCTGGTAAAAAAGTTTTTAAGCCTTTTACCACTGTAACAATATCTACAACTTTTGATAAAGTAGACATTATTGCACTTAATGTAATTGGTATAGATACTATTAATATATTTTTTACAATCTTTTTTATTCTTTCATATTTATAATTTACACTCTCTTTTATTTTAGGCATTACAATTTTTCTAAAGCTTCTGTAATACATTAATATATATAAAAAACTTAAAAGAACAGATAAAGTTGTTGCAAGGTTGGCACCAGCTGCCATAAGTGTAGTATTTAAATTAGTACCAATTCCTATAAACTCAACAGCTGAAATTGTAATAACAGTTTTAAATACTTGTTCTAATGATTGTGATTTTGCTGTAACAGATACTTTGTCTAATCCATTAAAATACCCTCTTAATACAGATGCAATAGTAACAAATGTAATTGATGGTGATAATACTTGAAGTGATAATCTTGCTTCCGGTACCTCTATCATATTTGCAATTGCTTCTGCTCCAAAGAATAACAAAAGAGTTCCTGTTAAACCTATTAAGCCAAAAGTTAATAAAGATATCTTAAAGATTCTATGTGCACCTTTGTAGTCGTCTATTGCTACTCTTTCTGAAATTAATTTAGCAATAGCATTAGGCACACCTATTGAAGATATAGTAAGAAGCAATGCATATATTTGATATCCACTTCCGTATATACCATTTCCTACATCTCCAAATCCTTTTTTATTTGTTAAATATATTTTAGAAACTAACCCTAACATTTTTATTAATACTTGTGAAACCATTAGGGCTAGTACACCTTTCATAAATCCATCTTTTTTCTCTAATTTTCTAGTCTTCTCCATAAATCTTCCTTTCATTATATTTTAATCTTATGCATACTTGGTTTTAATTATATTAGTAAATAGAATTTTATTCAAGTAATTTCATTTAAAATTTACAAATTGTAGTTTGCAGAATAAATATAATTGAAATCAGCCTATTTTTGAGAGCATTTTTTCAAAATTAGGCCTTCCAAGCTAACGGGTATTCCCCGCCTCAAAGGGCTGTCAGGCCGTAATTTTTCAAAAAAGTCTCAAAAATGTCTCAGAATAAATTAATATATAGTAGTGTAAAACTATTAAATAAAAACAAATAGCTGGGAGCGTATTAATTTTGTAAATTACAATTTTTTTGTCAAAACCCTTGTTTTTTTAGGGATTTTGTAAGATAATATATGTAGTTATTTTATTTTGAAAAGTGAGGAAAATATGAAAATTATTGATAAATTTTTAAAGTTTCTTAAAACAGATAGAAATACATTTTTTACTTATATATTAACTGTATTAGCAATTTACTTTGCAGTAGATAGGTTAATAGAAGTTTTACTTATGATATTTACAGGTGTTTCAGTATCATATTGGGGACCTATACATTACACAATAGCTCTTGCCTGTCCTGTATTTGCATACTTATTTGTTTGTTCATCATCATTCATTAAAAATGATTCTATGAAAATAACCTTCTTATATTTGTATATAATTGCATTATACATTATAGGTGTTTCTATGGCTATTCAATGGATGAATTTAATATGTTGGTTATTATTCATGTCTACACCTGGATATGTAAGTGTAGTTACAGAGTTAGCTTATTTAATTAAACCAGCATTCCAATCCATAGCAGCATATCTACCTTTAGTAACTTTCTACCCATTAATGAAATGGCTAATATTAACTGTAAATGATACTAATAATATAAGAAAATCTATAATGGAATATTCCGGTATTAATTTAACTGTTCCTAAAGATGGTATTGGAGCATACTCTTGTGAAATGCCATTTCAAGATGATAAAAAAACTGGTGATAAAGTACGTATAACAGAAAATGGAAGATTTCAGTCTACATTTATTTGCGGTATTTCTGGTAGCGGAAAAACATCAATGTTATTTGAACCTATGATGGCTAAAGATTTAGAAAAGAAATTTTTCTTTAAAGAGACTTCAAAAGAATTAGGATATACTGCATTAAAATCACGTATAGCAGTTTTAAACAAACCTTATGATAACGATTATTTAAATAAAAACTTTAATTTAAATATGATTTCACCAACTTATGGTAAAGAAAAAGTATTTAAAGCATTCTTAAGTAAAATGATTTTAGACGCATCTACTGATAATATTATTTATAAAGATGTAGGTCTAACATCTGTTTCACCAGACTTTGAATCTACTTCTAGAATGTTAGAAGTTGCTGAAAACTTTAATATACCAGTAAATTTAATAGACCCAAATAATTCTTCTTCTATCGGGTTAAACCCATTTACTTTTGAAGATCCAGTTAGAATTTCACTTATCATTTCTTCTGTTTTAAAAGAAATGTATTCAAAAGCTGGAACAGATTTAGAAGAATCTTACAGACAAAACGCTTCACTTCAAGCTGTTGAAAATGTGTGTATATTGTTAAAAGAAATGTATCCTCGTCTTAATGGAGGAGATTTACCAACATTAGAAGATATGCTTGATATGTTTAATGATTTTTCTTTAGTAGAAAATATGTGTAACAAATTAATGGAAAATGAAGAACTTGCTAAAAAATATAAAATTCAAATTGGTTACTTTAAAAAGAATTTTTATGCTAACGGTATAAATAAAACTGATACAGAAAAATATATTCAACCAGCTGCTTCTCAATTAGATATATTATTAAGAGTTCCTGGTGTAAAAAACATTCTTTGTAATAGAATAAATAACTTAAATTATGATAAGGCTTTAGCAAACGGTGAAATAACTTTAGTATGTACAAGACGTGGAGATTTGGGATCTGCAGTTCATACAGCATTTGGATTATTCTTCTTATTATTAATGCAATATTCAGTCTTAAGAAGACCTGGAAATGAAAAAAGTAGAATTCCTCATTTCTTATATATAGATGAATTTCCAGATTTCATAACACATGGTACAACAAATATGTTTACATTATATAGGAAATATAAAGTTGGTATTATAATTTCAGCTCAAAACTTAAGACAGCTTGGTGCAAAAGGTGGAAAATATAGAGACATAATACTTGCAAACTGCTATAATAAATTTGTATTTGGAAATAACACACCTGAAGATAATGAATGGTGGTCTAATGAAATTGGTCAAAAGAGAGAATGGAACTTCTCATATAGTTATAATACTGAAGAAGTTAAATACGATGCAAAATACGGCAATGCTAAACTAGAAAACAAAGTAAAATTCACACCTGGTCAAGTTCAAGGTTTAGGTGCAAAACAATGTTACTTTAAAATCAAAGATACTAAAGCAAAATATTCAAATGGTGTAATTAAAGTAGATTATCTTGCTTCAAAATACCATGAAAAACATGAAGGCAAACAATATAACTTTAATAAATTCATTAACGGTATTGCCACAGATGTTGATGATAATGATAATAAAAAACCAAAATTTGATTTAAAGAATTTGAAATTCGATGTTGCAGATAATGGCGACGTAGATCCAATAAAGAGCAACACAACAGACAGTAATTTCTTATTCGATAATGAAGATGCAATAGTATTTGATATAAATAAAAAGAAAGATAATAATTAAAAAAATAAATGGCATATGCCATTTATTTTTTTATTATTTCTATTCTTTCTTTGTAATCATTTGAATTTATTATACAGCTACCAATTACTAATATATTAGCTCCAGCTTTTTTTAATTCTTCTTTATTTTCTAAATTTATTCCCCCATCTACTTCAACATCTATATCTATTTTATTATCTTTTATATATTGTTTTATTGCTCTTACTTTTTGTATTGTTTCAGGTATTAATTTCTGCCCACCTTTTCCAGGTTCTACAGTCATGACTAGCACTAAATGTACTAAAGGTAAATACTCATATATTTCTTCTATTTTAGTATCTGGTTTTATTGCTATTCCAACTTTAACATTATTACTTTTTATATAGTTAATTACTTCTAATACTTCTTCTTTATTCTTGCATGCTTCTAAATGAAATGTTATTATATTTGGTTCAAAAGGCAAATAAGCATCTACATATGCCTTTACATCTTCTACCATTAAATGCACATCTAATGGTAAATTTGATATTTGTTTAATACTGTTTGCATATTCTTGCATAATCTCATTTGTATTCTTTTCTACAAATTTACCATCCATTACATCTATATGATAATAGTCTGTTTTTGCTGTTTCTAAATTATATATTGTTCCTAATATATTTTCTTTTTTTACTGTTAATATCGATGTTGAAACTTCTACCATTTGTGATCCTCCTTATCCTTCAACTCTTCATATATTTTCTTAAAATTATCATATCTACTTTGAGATATTTCTTTATTTTGCAACGCTTCCTTTATTCCGCATATTTCTTCTTTTATATGAGTACAATCAGCATACTCACAATTTTCTATATATTTATTAAATTCTTTAAAATATTTATACAATTCTTTGTACGGTATTTCAAATACATCAAAATTTGAAAATCCTGGAGTATCTGCTATATATGTATCTTCTTCTATTTTATATAATTTTACTGAAGTTGTTGTGTTTTTTCCTTTTTTATTTTTGGAACTAATTTCTCCTTCTAATGTTGTATCGTTAGCAAACAAAGAATTAATTAAAGTCGATTTTCCAACTCCAGAGTTTCCAGAAAAAGCACTAATATTATTTTTTAATACTTTCTTTATTTTCTCAATATTTTTTTCTTCTTTTGCTACTGTTTTTATAACTTTATAGCCTATCTTAGAGTATATTTTCTCTATATTATTTACCACGCCATCATCTAAGTCCACTTTGTTTATAACTATAATTGGCTTTATTTTTAGAAATTCTGCAAATGCTAATTGCTTGTCCAACATAAGTAAATCTGGTGTTGGATTTTTAGCAGACACAACAAATATAAGTTGAGAAAGATTAGCCATTTTAGGCCTTTTTATATAACTTTTTCTTCCTATTACTTCTACAATATTTCCTGTATCATCATTAAGTTCAACTAGAACATCGTCTCCAACAACTGGCTTTAATTCTTTAGTTTTAAATTTTCCTCTTGATGTACAATTATATATTTGATTATTAATTTCTACATAAAAAATACTTGATACAATATTAATTATTTTTCCTATTTCTTGCATTCTTTCCTCTCTTAAAAACAAGGAACCTTAGGACTTTTCCTCCTAAAGTTCCTACAATTACATTTTAATCTATTGTAATTTCTGTTTCGTATTCTAAATCTAAATATCTATCTTCTCCTTGTTTTACACCATCCAAGAATACTTTTATAGTAACATTGCCTTTATTAGAAAATTCTTGTGAAATACTTTCTAAACGTGGGTCAACACTCTTTTCATAAATTTTAGTTCCATTTACAGTTATTTTTAATTTTACTTCTTTAGGTGTAGTTCCATCTTCCTTATATCCATTTGGAATTTTCCCACCTAATAAAGATTTTACATTTACATTAACTATTCCTTTTTTATTTTTTAACAATCTATTTATAGTTATAGAAATAGATGTATTTTTTTCTACTTCTGTATCAGCTTCAACATCTTGATACAAAACAACTCCTTCTGCCTTACTCTCATCATTATCTGTATATGTGCTCTTTAATTTCAAACCTGCATCTGTTATTGCTTTCTTAGCTTCTGCTTCTGTTTTTCCTACTAAGTTTGGTACTGTAACCTTCTCTATTCCTTTACTTACTGTAATTGTTACTGTTTCTCCTGCATCAATCTCTTTTTTAGCATCAACATCTTGTTTTATTACATATCCTGCTTCAACTTTTTTGTCATACTCTTCTACAACATTTACTATTAAATCTAAATCTTCAAGTTGAGTAACTGCATCATCCTTAGACATTCCAACAACTTTAGGCATTATTACAGTATTTTTTCCTTTACTTATTACAACTGTAATTTCACTACCTTCTTTTATTTTAAAGTCTGGCATATATGCAGGATTTTGAGAAATTACACATCCTGCTAAAACATCCTTATTATATGCTTCTTCTCCAACCACTAATTGAAGCTTTAATTCTTTTGCTTTTGCTTCTGCTTGTGATTTTTCCATATTTACTAGATCTGGAACTTGAACATCCTTTTTTTCAAATGCATTCATAATAAAGTATGTAGCAACTATTGTTATTATAAATAATATAATTCCACCAATAGTTAAACACAAAGCTTTATGTTTAGCAAAAAATGATTTTTCTTTTTTCTTATCCATTTTTTTATCTTCAAGTTCAGATTTGTCGTATATAGTAGATAACCTTTGAGTTGGCGAATCTGTAACTTGCCTTTCCATAACAACAAAATCTCCATTTGGATTTTTAATTGCTCTACTTAAATCCCTAAGCATTTCAGTTGCTGTTTGATATCTTAAACTAATATCTTTTTGCATAGCCTTCATTATTATATCATTAACAGATTTAGGAACAGATGGATTAATTTCCATTGGCTCTTTTGGACTTTCTTGCATATGTTTTAATGCTACTGAAACTGCTGTATCTGCATTAAATGGTAATCTTCCTGTTACCATTTCATATAATACAACTCCTAATGAATATAAGTCTGATTTTGCATCTGTAAATCCACCTCTTGCATGCTCTGGTGAAAAATAGTGTACTGAACCCATTGTACTTCCAAATGCTGTTATTGTTGAATTTGATACTGCTTTTGCTATTCCAAAATCAGTTACCTTTGCTATTCCATCCTCAGTTATTATTATATTGTGAGGTTTTATATCTCTATGAATTATATTGTTTTTATGAGCTGTTTCTAATGCTGATGCAATCTGTATTGCAACATTTACAGACCATTTCCAAGAAAGAGCTCCATCTTCGTTTATTATTTCTTTTAAAGTTTTACCTTTTACTAATTCCATTACAATGTAATGTAAATCCCCTTCACTTCCTACATCATATACTGAAACAATATTTGGATGTGTAAGGCTAGCAGCTGATTGAGCTTCTGTATTAAATCTTTTTACAAACTCATCATCTGTTGTATATTCCTCTTTTAAGATTTTAACAGCTACATATCTATTAAGTACATGGCACTTTGCTTTGTATACTGTTGCCATTCCACCATTTCCAATTTGCTCTATTATTTCATATCTGTTTCCTAATAATCTACCTTCTAAATTCATTTTTAACCTCCAATTTTTAAGGATTATTTTTATTTAAGACAATAATAACTGTAATATTATCTAATCCACCATTTTCATTTGCTTTATTTATTAGTTTATCTGTTGCAACCTCTATATTGTCTGTTACTATATTATATATTTCTTCGTCACTTACCATATTTGTAAGTCCATCTGAAGTAATAACTAATATGTCATCTTTTTGAAAACCTTTTACACTAATATCTGGTTCCACAAATGATGTACATCCAAGTGCTTTAGTTAGCATATTTTTCTTTGGATGATGAACTGCCTCATCTCGTGATATAGTTCCATCTTTCACCAGCTTTTCAACGTAGCTATGATCTGTGGTAAGTTTTCTAATAAAATTTTTTCTAATTCTATATATTCTACTGTCACCAATGTGACCTATATATACTCTATTGTTCTGTACAAGAGCAACCTCTATTGTAGTTCCCATTCCTTCAAGTTCTTTTATTTCTTTAGACTTTTCATATACAAGCATATTAGCATACTCAATTGCATTTTTTACTAATTCCAATATGCTTTCCTTAGTATGCTCTATTTGAGAAAAGTTTGATTCAATATAGTTTTTAGTTGCATTAACTGCCATAGTACTTGCAACTTCACCACCATTGTATCCTCCCATTCCATCTGCAACTATATATAGTCCAACAGAATCACTTGGTTCATATGCATAATATGCATCTTGGTTCATCTCTCTTGCCTTACCAATATCTGATTTAGCAAAAACCTTCATACGGAAGCTTCTCCTTATCTATAAATTTTTTCTCCTTAATTGTCCACAAGCTGCATCAATATCAGATCCTAATTCTCTTCTTATTGTTGCAACAATTCCTTTTGAATTTAAATAATCTCTAAATTTAATTATATTTTCATTTGTACTCTTAGTAAATTGTCCATTTTCAATTTTGTTTATTGGTATTAAATTAACATGGCACAGCATACCTTTTAATAATTTGGCAAGTTCATCCGCATCCTTTAAATTATCATTATTATCCTTGGCCAAAGCATATTCAAAAGATATTCTTTTATTCGTTTTAGAAATATAATACCTGCAAGCTTTCATTAATTCTTCTATATTATATGCATTATTTACTGGCATCATTTCACTTCTTTTCTTGTCGTTTGTAGCATGAAGTGAAATTGATAGTGTGCATTGTAAATTTTTATCCGCAAGTTCATATATTTTTGGAACTAATCCACTAGTTGAAATACTAATATGTCTTGCACCTATATTTAATCCTTTTGGATTATTTAGTATTTTTATTGCTTTCATTACATTATCGAAATTATCTAAAGGTTCTCCAATTCCCATAAAAACTATATTAGATATTCTAATTTGTTCATCTCTTTGAATTGCTAAAATCTGTTCAACAATTTCTCCTGCTGTTAGGTTTCTCGCAAACTTTATTCCTGTCGATGCACAAAATTTGCAACCCATTTTACATCCTACTTGAGAAGATACACATATTGTTTTTCCATGATGGTATTCCATAAGTACAGATTCAATTGCATTATCATCTAAAATATCAAATAAATATTTTTTTGTGCCATCTACAGATTCTTGTTTTTTTAGAATTTTAAAATTGTGAAAGCTAAAAACTTCTTTCAATTTTTCTCTTAATTCTTTAGAAATATTAGTCATATCATCAAAAGAGGTAACTTCTTCAACATAAATCCATTTAAAAACTTGTTCTGCTCTATATGCTTTTTCACCTAATTTTAAAAATTCTTCTTTTAGCTCATCTAAGTCATAATCTTTTATATTTTTCATATATTACTGCAATTACCTTTCATAAGGAAATTCCAATTTCCCTAGATAACTTATACCACAACAAAGACTTTTTTTCAATAGTTTTGCAATAAATTTATTTGTCATATTCCCATTCACGTCTTCCTTTATTTTTTAATATAATAATGTGGAGGTTTTGCTTATGTTTAAATTAGCTATTGTTGGTGCTACTGGTTTAGTGGGCAGAAATGTTTTGAAGATTTTAGAAGAAAAAAATTTGCCTATTTATGAATATGTTCTTTTTTCTTCATATAAATCTGCCGGTTCTATAATTCATTTTATGAATAAAGATTATACTGTAAAAGAATTAAAAGAAGACTCTTTTATTAATGAACATTTTGATTTTGCCATTTTCTCTGCTGGCGGTTCTACTGCTTTAAAATATGCACCTATTGCTAGTAAAAATGGTTGTATTGTTATTGATAATAGCAGTGCTTTCAGAATGCATGATGATGTACCATTAGTAGTTCCAGAGGTTAATCCAGAAGATATTACTTTAAATAATGGTATAATTGCTAATCCTAACTGTTCTACCATTCAAGCAGTGTTACCACTAAAAGCTTTAGATGAAAAATTTAATATAACTAGGGTTGTTTATTCTACATATCAAGCTGTATCTGGTGCAGGAAAAGCTGGTATTGATGATTTTGAAAATAGTATTAAGGGACTAAAAAACAAAAAATTTCCTTATCCAATATTCAATAATTGTCTACCTCATATTGATGTGTTTGAGGCCAACGGATATACCAAAGAAGAAGAAAAAATGATAAATGAAACAAGGAAAATTCTACACAAGCCTAATTTAAATGTAACTGCCACTTGCGTAAGAGTTCCTGTCCTTAATTGTCATTGTGAAAGTATAAATTTAGAATTTGAAAAGGAATTTAATATAAAGGATATTTATTCTTTGTTAGAAAACTTTGAGAATATAACTATTATAGATAATATTGAAAAGGAAATGTATCCGCTTCCAACTAATGTTTCTGGTAAAGATAATGTTTTTGTTGGAAGAATTAGAAGAGATTTTAGTATAAAAAATGGTATTAATATTTGGGTTGTAGCAGATAACATAAGAAAAGGTGCAGCAACAAATGCTATACAAATATTAGAGAAATTGATTAATAAAGAAGAGAAATAATTTTCTCTTCTTTTATTATTTTGATAAATATGATTTAAGTATCTCTAATACATAATCAATTTCATTTTTGGTATTTTCTTTTCCAAGCGTAAATCTTATTGTTCCTAATGCCTGTTCTTTGTTTAATCCTATTGCCGTTAACACATGTGATGGTTTATTATTTCCAGTACAACATGCTGAAGCACTAGAAGCACATATTCCATACTCATCTAATTTTAATAATAACTGTTCCCCATCCACTCCTTCAAACGAAACATTAACATTGCCTGGAAGTCTTTTTTCTAAATCTCCATTTATTTTTATATTATTAAATTTTTTTTGCAAATTAGTTATAAAATAATCCCTTAACGCTGTTACTTTTGTATTATTAAAATTAAATTCTTTATATGAGTATTGAATTGCAGTTGATAATCCAACTATTCCTGCTACATTTTCTGTACCACTTCTTTTGCCCTTTTCTTGACCTCCTCCATCTTGTATTCTCTCAAATTCAACTCCTTCTCTAACGTATAAAGCTCCAACTCCTTTAGGTCCGTAAAACTTATGGGCAGACATAGATAATAAATCCACACCCAATTTATTCACATTTATTGCTATGTTTCCTACTGCTTGAACTGCATCTGTATGAAAATATATATTATGTTTTTTTGCAATTTGCCCAACTTTTTCTATTGGTTCAATTGTACCAATTTCATTATTTGCAAACATTATACTAATTAAAATTGTATCTTGTGTTATGGCATTCTCCAATTCTTCTAAATTAATCATTCCATTACTATTAACATTTAAATATGTTACATTAAATCCTTGCCTTTCTAATGTTGCACAAGTATTTAGAATTGCTGGATGCTCTATTTTAGAAGTTATAATATGTTTTCCTTTTGAAGAATTTGCATATGCAATTCCTTTTAATGCTAAGTTATCGCTTTCACTTCCACAGCTTGTAAAATATATTTCTTTTTGTTTAGCTCCTATACAACTCGCAACATTTTGTCTTGCTTCTTCTATTACTCTTTTATTTCTTCTTCCTAAAAAATACGCAGATGATGGATTCCCATAATTTATACTAAAATATGGTAGCATTTTATTTAAAACTCTTTGATCTACCCTTGTTGTTGCACCGTGATCTAAATAAATTAATTTTTCCATAGTAAAAATCACCTCATAATAATACTATTTAATATTATGAAGTGATTTTTATTTTTATTATACTTTTTAATATTGTTTTCCCCAAACTACCATTTTGTCGGCTGGCTTACCACAACATACACATTTGTCTGATACTTTTTCTTGTTCAAACGGCATACATCTTGATTTGGCACCAGTTAGCTCTCTTATTTTATTTTCGCACTCTTCGTCTCCACACCACATTGCTTTTATAAATCCTTGATTTGTTTCCATAGAATTTTTAAATTCATCTAAATTTAATGCAATTGTTGTTTTTTCTTTTAGCCTATTCTTACATTCTTCAAACATATTATTATGAATACTCGTAAGCATTTTTTCTAATTCTGCTTTTAAATTATCTAATTTAATTGTTACTTTTTCAGATGTATCTCTTCTTACTAAAATACATTCTCCATTTTCAATATCTCTTGGTCCAATTTCTAATCTTATTGGAACTCCCTTCATTTCCCAGTAATTAAATTTATAGCCTGGTGAATATTTATCTCTATCATCTACATTTATTCTAAACTCACTTGATAAACTATTCTTTATTTCATAAACCTTATCTATCACTCCTGGTTTATGTTGTGCAATTGGAACTATAACCACTTGAACTGGTGCAACTCTTGGTGGCAATTTAAGTCCTCTATTATCTCCATGTGCCATAATTAATGCTCCTATTAACCTAGTAGAGCTTCCCCAAGATGTCTGATAAGCATATTCTTCTTTTCCTTCTCTATTTTGAAATTTTATATCAAATGGCTTAGTAAAATTTTGTCCAAAGTAATGTGAAGTTGCAGATTGTAATGCTCTACCATCATGCATCATACTTTCAATTGTGTATGTTTCTTCAGCTCCTGCAAATTTTTCACTTTCAGTTTTTATTCCTTTTATAACTGGTATTGCAAGTAAATTTTCTGCAACATCCGCATATATGTCTAGCATTTGCATTGTTCTTTCTCTAGCTTCTTTTGCTGTTTCATGTATTGTATGTCCTTCTTGCCACAAAAACTCTCTTGATCTTAAGAATGGTCTTGTTTCTTTTTCCCATCTTAAAACACTACACCATTGATTATATACGAATGGTAAATCTCTCCAAGATTTAAGCCATTTTGAATACATTGTAGATATTATTGTTTCAGATGTTGGTCTTATGCATAATCTTTCATCTAGTTTTTCTCCTCCAGCCTCTGTAACCCATGCAACTTCTGGTGCAAAACCTTCTACATGGTCCTTCTCTTTTTGTAATAAGCTTTCTGGTATTAATACAGGGAAATATACATTTTCAACACCTGTTTCTTTAAATTTTTTATCTGTATAATTTTGAATATTTTCCCAAATAGCATAACCATATGGTTTAATTGCAATACATCCTTTTGTATCCGTATAATCTGCAAGTTCTGCTTTTAATACTATATCTGTGTACCATTGGGCAAAATCTTCGTCTATATTAGTTATTTCTTTAACAAAATCATTATTTTCCATTTTTATTTCCTCCAATTAATTCTCTTTATTTATCTTCATCGTTATTTTTTTCTTCCCTTTCGGGCATTGGAGCCTCATTGTCTATTTCTTCTTTTTTCTCTTCATTAGTTACTAAATCGTCTATTACTATTTGTTGATTTTCATCTAATTTATATCTTGGTAGTTCTGGTAATTCTTCTAAAGAAGAATATCCAAACATTCTTAAAAATTCTTTTGTTGTGGCATATGTTGTTGGTCTTCCTGGTGCATCCAAACGTCCAACATCTTCTATTAAATTATGCTCTAATAGTTTATATATTGTTCCATCAGAATTAACGCCTCTTATTGACTCAATTTCAGCTCTTGTAATTTTAGGATTATATGCAATTATTGCTAATGTTTCCAAAGCTGCTTGAGACAAATTAGGCTTATTTCTTTTATCTATAATTTGATATATATATTCATAATTTTCTTTTCTAGAACAAAGTTGATAACCATTATTAACTTTAATTATTTGTATTCCTCTTCCTGCTTCGTCAAACTCCACTCTCATACTTTCAATAATTTCTTCAATATTTTCTGGTGCAAGTTCTAAAACAGATGCAAGTTCATTTACACTTATATCTCTGCCTATTGCAAACATTATTGATTCAATTATTTGTTTTATTTTTTCTATCTCCATAACTTAAGTACTTTCCCCTTAAAATAATATATACTATTTTATATTATTTTTTCAAAATAGTCAAATTAATTTGTGTAAGAAGAACCAAAAGTGGTCTGACCCTTTTTGGTCCCCACTTAAAGTAATATTTTGTTCAAATGTATTGTTTTTTATTTTTTATTGTGATAATATAATTTTAGAATAAAAATATGAGGTGAGCATATGAGTGAAGAACCTAAAAAAATAGAAGTTGTTTCTGGTAATGGAAAAGATTTAGAAATTTCAAATGTTTCTACTCATCTTTCTATCGCTAAACCTAAGATTAAAAATGATGATGATAAAAAACAAGAAATTGTTATACCACAAGTTAAAAAGAAGGAAGATAATAAAAAAGAGAACTAAAGTAAATTAGTTCTCTTTTTTGTAATATATATATTTATATAAAGCTAGAGGCTATTTACACAGCTTCTTCAACCTTATCTTCTTTAATGAACTCATTATTATCGCTTAAAACTTCAAGACTTGAAATTGAAACTTCATATGCTACTCTATTTTCTATTGTTCCATCTTCATGTTTCTTTTCATAGTTTCTTGATTGAACTCTACCTATTACCTTTACTTCTGTTCCAACTGCTAAGTTTTGACAAAATCTTGCATTTCTTCCCCATGCAATTGATGGTATATAGTCAGATTTATTGTATGCTCTGTTTACTGCTAACAAAACATCTGCAATTTCTCTTCCAAATGGTGTTTGTCTATATATTGGGTTTTTGCAAATATATCCAAGTAATGTAACTTCATTTGATGTTTTTTTAGTTTGTTCTAATTCTTCTTCTGTAAGTTTATCCTCTGTAAGAACATCTTTTGCAAATACTGTTAATATTAGTTTATTTCTTTCATTTTCATAACTGTTATATGATCTAAATTGACCTTTTATTATTAATTTATTTCCTATTGTTAATAACTCATCATTAATTATTCTTTCTGATGCAGTTACAGGTATAATATCTGTTGTATCGCTTAAACGTGCTACTTCTAAATCAAATATGTAAAATTTTTCTCCATAAGTCTCATGACTAAATCTTTTTTCACTTGTTACCTTTCCCACTAACATTAAATGGTTATTATCTGAATAATTTGTTTCCAATTTTATTCCTCCCTAATATATTTTATTTCTATTCTTAAGTATTCTATTCATAAAGCTATTTTTTATGCAAACTTTTGTATTGCCACTTTCTATTATACTACCTTTTTTTGGTTTTGTCTACATAAAAAGTTAAATTTGTTATATTTTTCTCTATTTTTATACTATTGCAAGGATTATTTTTACTTTTTTACAATTTATTTATGTATATTTGCTATATTATTATTTACATTTTTTTCATTATTAATACTATTAGAAGACACTTTTAATAGTTTTACATCTTCTTTAGGAGTTAGTCCAACACCAAAAGCAAATATTCCTAACACTATAAATGTTGCTATTACATATGAATATATCTTATTTTTATTAAGTATGTATATCATAAAATACCTCCAAATGAGAAATTTCCTAATATATAATAAAGAGATATAGATTTTATCTATACCTCTAAATATTATTCATATATATTTAAAATATTCCAGTGTTATAAAATTTTAATAAGCTCTGGCAAATTCTTTCCTGCAACTTCTGGGACTTCTATAACTTCAAATTTAGAAACTTTGTCTCCAAATTTAATTTCTACTATATCACCTTTTTTTACATCATAACTAGCTTTTACGGTTTTGCCATTAACACTTATTCTACCACTGTCTGCCGCTTCATTTGCTATTGTTCTTCTTTTAATCACTCTTGCAACTTTTAAAAATTTATCTATACGCATTTTTTACCTCTCTTAATTAAACAAATTTATTTACTATTAATTTTATTCTATCATTTCTAGTTTTTCCTTCTATGTTTCCTACTTCAAATCTACCTTTACCTCTTATTGTTATAATATCGTTTTCTTGTATTTGTTTTGTTTGTTTTTCTATATTTTCAAAATTAACATACACTCTTCCTGCACTAATTATTTCTTCTGCGTTTCCTCTTGATGTGTTTAATATTTCTGCCACAATGCAATCCATCCTCATTGATGGCACTATAATTTTCATTTCTTGTTTATTAACTTCTTTTTTTCTAACCTCATGTAACTGAACCTTTTCAATAACCGACTTACTAAATCTAGTTAGTGAATTTAAATTATTAATTAAAAACTTAGAAATTTCATTTAAAACTAATATATCTGCACCATCTTCAAAAACTAATATATCTCCTATTTTTTCCCTTTTTAATCCTAGTTTTATTAGTCCGCCTAAATAATCTCTATGTGTATATTTATTATACATTTCTTTAGGCAATTTTATTCGTATACAATTTATAGGTATTGCTTTACTATAATCCTTATTTATAATGTCAGATAATTTTTCAGGATAAAATAATACTATGTTGCGTTCTGCTTCTTCTATTCCACCAGTAATAATATAATTTTTAATATTTTCTTGCCTTAATATTTTTTCTAACAAATGTTTCTGGTATAAGTCTAGAAAATCAGTATACTCTATTTTATTTTTGGCTGTTGCTAATTCCATTTTATCTATTAATTTTGAAATTAACAATTTATCTTCTGGTTTTGTATATTTATTTAGTATTTTTTGTTTATCCATAACTTTTCCCTTTATATTTAAAGGTTGCATAATTAATGCAACCTTTTTATTTTCTATTTATTAGTAGAACCAAATCCACCTAATCTTTCTCCTTCTGCATTGTCGTTATCTACTACAAAATACTTTTGGAATATTCCTTGTCCTATAGCTTCTCCTTTTTTTATTTCCACATCTACATCTTTTATATTATAAAATGCAAACATAATGTGTCCATCATTGTCTGGATTTCCATAATAATCAGCATCTACTATTCCAACACTATTTGCTAATATTAATCCTTTTTTCTTTGGGTTTGAGCTTCTATTACAAAGCATTAAATATTCTCCCTCACCCATATATGATTTTAATCCTGTTTTTACAAGAGTTGGTGCCATTCCAGGTTTAAATGCTGGTATTATACAATCTTCTGCTGCTTCTATATCATACCCAGCTGAATATTTTGTTTTTCTTATTGGTAAATTTATTCCTTTATTTTCAAATCCTTTTGCAATTTCAAATCCTCTAACTTTTTCCATTTTAATACATCCTCTCTAAACATCTTTTTTCTAATTATATTTATAATTATTTTATTTGTCAATTATTTTTAACGCTGTTGTTCATTTTGAACTGCCTTGCTCTTTGGTAATTCTTCTGTTATGCCTCTATCTTTATATAATGCTTCTTCCCCTAATGTTTCAATTCCAATATACTCTTCCAATTTATATATTGTTTTATTTTCTATTTCATCACATATTTTTTCATCACTACATAATGCTTCTTTATATTTTATTATATCTTCATTGCTTAACCAACCAACTTGTTTTGCATAATCGCTTTTAGTTTTCTTATCAAAAACAGCACACATACCCTTTTTTTCTAAAAATATATTAGAAATTGCTCTAGCTGTTCTGCCATTGCCATCTGGAAATGGGTGAATATGTATAAATCTAAAATGCATTTTTGCAACTTGTCTTATGTATTCTTCCTTACTCATACTATCCGCATTTTCAATTAACTGACTGCATTGTTCAGCATATAACTTCATAGCCTGTGGAACATTTTGAAAATTAACAAATCCTACATCTTTTCCTCTTACCCCAACATTTATATTTCTGTATCCGTTTTCATAATAATATTCTTGCCTTTTTCTATTTATATTTCTGTTTATACTTATTATTTGTTCTTCAATTTTTTGGGGTTCTTTTTCAAATTCTGTTCCTAAGGCTTGAAGTTGTCCAGTTATATTAGCATATATGTCTTTTATTTCTTCTAATCCATTATTAGGATTTTCAAATGTTCCTAATATATCTAATAAATTAGTTGATATATTAGAAATCATCCCACTGTAACCTTCTTGCTTTTTTTCTCCTATTACTTCTAATGAGTTTCCCTGTACTTCATCATTTATTAAAGTTTGCATTAAATCATTATTTTCAAGTACATTATAGATAAAGTACTTTGACATGTTTTCTATCTTGTCATCACTTAAATCTGTATTATTTTTTAAATATTGTGAATATCTATTTAAAAGCTCATTATCTGTTATTTCTTTTCTACTTAAGGGATTAAATATTCTAGAAAAGAAATGTTTTTTAGATAGTTGTGGTGTTTGCTTTGAAAGTCTTGCTACATATGGTTTTATAACTTTTTGTATTAATTCTTGTTTGTTAGGTTCTCCAACCAACAAACTGTTAAAGTTATCTGGAAAGGGTTTATCCATTTCTAAATATGGCAATCCATTTTCATCAACTTTCTTTTCTATTTGCATAGCTCTTGTTATTCCTGGTATGCCTCTTTGAGTAGTTAAATTTGCTATTAATGTATTTTTTATTTCTCCCTTATCACAAAGTAATTGTTCAACAATCTGTCGTACTATATTTATATCTATATCACTTTCGTGTTTCCTTATAATACCATCTTTGTTTACATATTTTGATTTACATTCATTAGTTAGTACTTCTATTATTTTTCTTGTTTCATCATCATAGTAACTAACACCAAATAACGTAGTAGAACCTTTACCTTGTTTTAACGCTTCATATAATTCTTTTGCTTTTTCTTGTATCATTTAAACAATTCCCCTAAAAATATTAGATTCTATTATGTTCATGATTATTTAACATTTCATAATCTGCTTCGATATCTTGAACAATATCTTCCGGCTTTCTTGGATCTTTATCTACTTCTCTTTCAAATCTTTTTTGCAAATTTTCCTTGCTATCACCTAATTCGTCGGCCCATTGTTCCCAAGTTTTATCTGTTCCTGGTACAATATCCAAATTGCATATTTCATGTGTATTTAGATCTCCATCTGCATTTTCCTTTTCTATCTTATCAGTATCATCTCCATGATTCTCATGCATATCTGCTTCCAAGTCTATATTATCTCTATTGTGGATTCCTCTTCTTCCATCTATAATTTCTTGCATTTCTAAATCAGTTTGGATTTCAACGTTATCTGTTTCTAATTGCAATTCAACAGGGTCATTACCATCATGTGTTCTGCCTCCACAATAAATTTCTGCATAACTACCAATCTCTTTTTGCTCAACAGAAAGATAGAAATTATTATCATTAATTCCTTTTGCTTTAAATCTTTTCATTGTCATATTTTTATTTTTTTCTGCATAACCACCAAGTTCTAATTTTGTATTATCATCATACATTGGGTTATCTCCTGTTGAATCATCAACAGTTAATACATCTGTAATTTTCTTTCCACTAGATGTTTCATCTATTCTTCTTCCTTTAGAGTCTAACATTATTACAGTTAAATCATCTGATAATTTTTTATCATCTTCTGTATTTGGATATGCAAAAGCCAATTCTTTAACTTCACTTGGTAATCTAAGTTTTGTTCTTAATGTATGTAATTTATCTACATATGCTTGATCTAAATCTACTGTTTGAATTATATATTTTGGTTTTTCTCTAACATCTTCTTTATCTGATTTCTTCTTGCTATCTTTTTCTTTCAACTTCTCTTGTTCTAATTGTTCTAAACCTTCGCTTTTCAATTCTTTATCTTGCTTATTTTCTGGTTTTTCTTCATTTTCTTTTGTTCTATTTACAACGTCTTTTATTGGTTCTGGTGATTCATATTTAAGCATTAGCTCACTAAAATCAACTTCTTCTCCGTTTAAATAACACATCCTTGAAGTCTCTTTTGTGTCTGGATCTTCAACCACAACAACACAAAGGTCAAATTCTTCTTTTTCATTTGTTTGCTTATTAATTAATTCAACCTTTTTATTATAATGTATAACATCTTTTATTGTACAATTTTCATATCCAATATGATTGTTTTTCAAATCATATTCTGCTTTTGCCTTTACCTCTTTTAACTTTTCTAGCAATTCTTCTCTTTTCTTATCCATAAAAAGCACCTTTTCCTTCCTTTTAGTGCAAAATTTATTTTTTATATTCGCCAATTAAGTCATAGTCTTTTATATCTATAATTTTACAATTAATAAACTTATTAATCAAGTCCTCATTTCCATTATTTTTTATATATACAACTCCATCCATTTCAGGAATATCCATTTTAGTCCTTCCTATCCAATATTTATTATCAAAAGTTTTGTTTTCTATTAATGTTTCATATGTATTGCCTATTCTTTTTGCTAAATTTTGTCTTGATATTTCTTGTTGTAGATTCATTATTTTATTGTATCTAGATTTTTTAGTGTTTCCATGTATTTGATTTGGTAATTTTTCTGCTGGTGTTCCATCTTCTTTTGAATACATAAATACCCCTAACCTATCAAATTTTGTTTCTTTTACAAATTCATACAATTCTTCAAAATCTTTATTTGTTTCCCCTGGGAATCCAACAATTAATGATGTCCTTAATATTGTTTCTGGTATTTCTTTTCTAATTTTTTGAATTAATTCACGAATACTTTTCGAATTACTTTTTCTATTCATTCTTTTTAATACTGAATCTGAGATATGTTGAAGTGGTATATCAAAGTATTTACATACCTTATCATTTTCTTTTACAACTTTTATTAATTCATCTGTTATTGTTTCTGGATATGCATATAAAAATCTAATCCACCTTATACCATCAATTTTAGAAATTTCATTTAATAATTCTGCTAGCCTTGTTTTACCATATAAATCAATTCCATATTTAGTTGTGTCTTGGGCAATAACTATAATTTCTTCATACCCTTGTTTTGCCAAACTTTTAGCTTCTTCAATTATGTCTTCAAATTTTCTACTTACCAAAGGTCCTCTTATATACGGAATAGCACAATATGTGCATCTATTACTGCAACCTTCTGCAATTCTTAAATATGCAGTTTTACTGCCTGTTGTTATAACCTTATCTAAATAATTATCTAATCTATTAAAATCTTTTTCATGTTCTTCTTGTACTTCTTGTTTTATTAATTTATCTATCTCACTTTCAAATTCATTATAATCTGAAAATTTAATGAACAAATCTACTTCAGGCAAAGATTTCTCTAATTCTTTTTTATATCTTTCTACTAAACAACCCATGGCAATTAAATATTTGCATCTATTCTTTTTATACTCTGCCATTTCTAAAATTGTGTTAATAGCTTCTTCCTTTGCAGATTCTATAAAGCCACAAGTATTAATTACTATAATATCTGCTTGTTTTGGGTCATTTACAATATTATATTTTTTATTTTTAAATATTCCAATTGCTATTTCTGTATCTACTAAATTTTTGCTACATCCAAGTGATATAAATCCTACGTTCATTTTTATTCCTCCATACTGTTATATTTTAACACAAACCTTTTATTTTTTCCAGTAATAAAGATCAGCTTTGCAATATAAAAAGATAGCAAATGCTATCTTTTTAATATTTTTTCTAGTTTTTCACAATCTTCTACTTTTCTTCCAGAATAATAATATTCTATTTTTAAATTGTTATTTCCAAGTAAGTCGTTTTTTTGTAATATATCTTTTAATCTATTGGCAACTCCTTTACTTCCATCTATTATGTTTATATTCTGTGGTACTACTTTTTTTATTTTTTCTTTAAAAAATGGAAAATGAGTACAACCAAGTACAATTTCAGAATAATCATTTAAATTAAATTCTTGTAATTGTTTTTTTAAATAATCTTCAATTTCTTTTGAATTAAATTCTCCACTTTCCGCATATTCTACAAGTTTTGGCATCGCAATTAAATCTACAAATTCTTCTGCACTAAATTTCTTTAACAAGTTATGTAATTTTTCTTCTCTTATAGTAGTAGGCGTTGCCATTATTAGAACCTTTTTTTGTCCTCTATTTTCTATTGCTGGCTTTGCTGCTGGCTCTATTCCAATAATAGGAAGAGAATATTTTTTTCTTAAATCATTTATTGCTATGCTTGTAGCTGTATTGCATGCAATTACGATTGCTTTTACATCTTTATCAATTAAAAACTTTACTGCTTGGTTTATATATTCTTTTACTTCTTCTTTTGGTTTAATTCCATATGGCACATTATCGGTATCTGCGTAATATATAAATTCTTCATTTGGTAGAATTTTTATTATTTCTTTTAATACTGTAAGTCCACCTATTCCGGAATCAAATACTCCTATTGGTTTATTGTTCATACTAATACCTCTATGTTATATTTTATATATATTCATTTTTTTTGTCAATGTTATTTTATTTATTTACTATGTTATAATATATATTATATGTAAAAATCTAATATTTTCAAAGTTATATTCAGCCACACTTTTATTTTTTACCAAAAAATCACCTAATTAATTATATTTAGGTGATTTTCTAATATTAATTATTTATAAGTTTTTCAACAAATTCATTATCGTTGTATACTGTAATTGCTTTTGGCAATAAATCTATTATAAACTTCTTATCTGTTAATTTTTCTCCATCTACGTTAAATGTTATCTCTTTTTCAATTTCTATTTCAACATGATTCGTTCTAAATTTATGTACTTTCTTCCTTCCTTCATGTTTTCCTTTTTTTAATTTTAATAATAGTTTAATTATTCTAATTCTAGACATTTTATCTATAAAATAAACGTCTAACAAACCATCTGTTAATTGTGATTTTGGAGCTATTTTATATCCTCCTCCATAATATGCACCATTACATATACTTATTGTAGAATACTTGGCAGAAATATTTTTTATTTTTGTTTTAAATATTGCTCTTTTAAATCTATAATTAAAAAATGTATATATTATGCTAGCAGTATATAAATGTTTTGTAGGAATAATTGTATTTCTTAGATTATCTATATTATTTGCTACTTCTGCATCTAAACCTGCACAAGCAACATTTATGAAATATGTGTTATTAATTTTTCCTAAATCTATTACATTTTCTCCATATGGAAGAGTTTTTATTGTTTTATAAGTATCATTTCCAGAACCAGATGGTATTATTGCTAATTTATTTTTTGTTCCAACTATTCCTGGTATTGTTCTAGTTAAAGTTCCATCTCCTCCAACAACATATATAACATTTTCTTCATCTTTATACTCTCTTGCAATATCAGCACCACTTATTTTTTCAGTTATATATCTTATTTCATACTCAACTTGTTTATCTTTGCAAGCTTTTTTTATATTAGGTAAAATTTTTTTGTATTTTCCTCTTCCAGCAATAGCATTAATAACAAATATATATTTCATAACTACCTACTTTCTAAGTAAATTTAATACTTCATTTTTTAAATATTTATTTGCTTCTTCTGTTTCCATATTTGTAACATCTATTGGCTTTCCAAATTCTAATGTTAAATCTTTATTAAACACTTTATATTTTCCTCTTATTGCAAATGGCACTATATTCGTATTAGTTCTTTGTGCCATTACAACAGTTCCGTGTTTAAATTTTTGTAATTCTTCCTTAGTTCTATTTCTAGTTCCCTCTGGAAATATACCAATAGTCCCACCATTATTTAATATTCTTTCTGCCTCAATAACAGATTTAACATTTCCAGATTTATTTTTATATATTTTTATTACTCCTAAAGCTTTAAAGATTAATCCGTGAAGTCCAAAATATACTTCTTCTTTGGCCATATAATGAACATATCGTTTAGTACTCATCATAACCATGACTGGGTCAAATGCTCTTCTATGATTTCCAGCTAGTATTAATGCTCCATCTTTAGGAATATTTTCTTTTCCTATTACCTTAGGTCTATATAAAATCTTTAATAAAACAGTATATATAACTTTTAAAAAATTATATAAAAACTTTCTTTCTTTTTTCATACCCTTCTCCTAAATCTTACAGCTTTATTATATCATACTTGTTAAGACTTGAACAGAATAATTTGTAATTATTATAAAGGAACTGAAAGCACAAAACACGCCCAATTATGGGCGTGTTCAGTCCTACATATATAAAACTGGGCGGAAAGAATGGACATCAGTGGCATTGTTATGGTGGTAGCCGCAACGAACACTCGTGTACATGTGGCTGTCGTAGTCAACACCACCACGTCTAGTACAAGAACTGCTGTATTCGCTATAGGTTTCTGTTGACCATTCCATATAATTACCTGCCATATCATATATGTTACATTGCTTATCTACTGCTTTTGTTGTTTTTAATATTGATAATCCTTTTTTTGATAATTTATCGTCAATTGTTTCTCCTATTGTTTGAGAATATGTGTTGTTTTCAAACTCTTGTATAAATACTATTGCTGTATCCCATGCATAACTATTTATTAAATCACTTTCATATGGCTTATTTGTATACATACTTTGACATCTCTCTGATGCTTGTGCTTGTGTTACATAATTATACACATAATCATTTGCTTTTAAGGTTACTGGAGTTAAAGTATCTTTTTCAGATTTTCTTTCTGTTGTTCCAGCTCTTGCTTCATATCTTCCAAGATAATATCCTCCACTGGCAAGTGTTTTTGTACAAAATTCTCCTATATTTTTTGCTATTGAATTTTTATAATCAGGATTATGGTTTGCTGTTGTATCTTCTGTATAATTACTACTAGAAAAAATACTCATTTTTACTTGAGTTCCATAATCACTCGCATTTTGTGCTACTGTATATGCATTGTTTGTTTTAGTAAAATCTGAATATCTACCTAATGTTATTGTTTTTGCATTTGCTTCTGTTTTTTCTATATCTGTATATATTGTTCCTACTGGTATCCATACAAATTGGTTTCCCTCTTCATCTTCTACTACTATTCCTTTTGTTACATCTATTGTATCTGCTGTATAATTCAAATCTGTATTTTCTGTATCTGTTTTTGTTATTATTTTAAAACCTGCTGGTACTGTTATTTTATTCCCACATTTATCTATTAATGGTATATTGTCTTTTGTACTTAATACTTTATCCAAATTCTTTTCTACTTTCTTTACTGCTCCTGGTAGACTATCTTCTATATAACTTTCATATCCACTTATAGTAGTTGTTTCATTTGTTTGTGCTTCTGAATACTCTTTTTTTGCATTTTTTGCATGTGCAATTATTCCATCTCCTTTTACTGCACTTATTGCTACTACTGCTAATATTAATAATACTATTATTGTAATTATTAATGCTATTAGCGTTATTCCTTTGTATCCTTTTAATTTTTGTTTCATTATTTTTCCCCCTTCTTTTGTTTTACCATTTCTATAAATAGCTTTTTAGCATTTTATTTATAAAAATAGTTTTATTCATTTGTATGATACATCAAACTATTTCTTTTGTCAATCGATTGTTAAGATTCTCAAGACATTTTTCCAAATCATTAACATTTTTATTTTGATAATATTAATTATTTATATTTGGTTGTATATTATTTTAATATATTGTAAAAAATATATTTGAGGTGATTATATGAAAGAACTACAAATTTTAAAAGAAATTAACAAGGATGCTAAAATGGGCATGGATTCTCTTAATATAGTAACTGATAAAGTACAAGATGAAAAGTTTAAAAAGCTTCTAAATGAACAACATAATGAATATCAAAACATTTTTGATAGAACTCAAGAATTATTGGTTCAAAATAAAGAAGATATGGTTGATGTTCCATCTATGCAAAAAGTTATGGCTTGGACTGGAATACAAATGAATACATTAAATGATAAAAGTAATTCCAAACTTTCAGAACTTTTAATTCAAGGAAATGACATGGGTATTATTAAAGGTACAAAACTTTTACATGCATGTTCTTTTACTACTCCTGAAATTGAGAATTTACTTTCTGATTTTGTTAGACTTCAAGAAAAAAACATTGATGATTTAAAAAAGTTCTTGTAACAGGTTGTATTATTTCTCCTTTATGTTATAATTAAGGCATAATTTAAAAGGGAGGAATATTATGAAGAAAAGTACTAAAATTATTATTGGAATACTTGTCGTTCTTCTAATAATAATAACAGCTACATTAGGTTTTTGCATTGCAAGAGATCTAAAACAAGAAAAAAATCTAGAAACTGAAATAGATGAATTATTATCTTTAATGGATACATATCCATTAAAATATGAAGAATTAGAAACAAGACTTAACAGAACCATAACAACTGGTTCATATGCTGAAGTAGAAAATTCTGTAAAAGCATATTTAAGTAGTTTTGTAAATTCAGTTAAATCTTTAGATAGCTTATTTAATAGCGAAGAAATTATTAAAGCTGTTTCTGCTGAAAATTATAAGAACGACGGTCCAAATTTTGAAAAAACAAAAAGCAACTTAAATGTTGCAAATGAAGAATTAAATAAAATATCAGAAGATTTAATTTCTTTCTTTACTGAAGAAAAAGCAATGTCTTTTATACAAGATAAACATTTAGATAATTATTATACTAATCTATATAGAGATTATACTGTTATAGATTCTAATGATACAGAAAGCAATTCTGAAATTGCAAATACTAAAAAAGAACTTACAAATTCTTTAAATGAATTCAAACAACTTATAAACAAAGAACAAGAAATTATAGACTTTCTTTCAAAAAATAAAAGAGGTTGGAAAATGGAAGATAATGAAATTGTATTTTATTCTCAATCTTTGCTTGATAAATATAATAGTTTAATTGATGAAATATAATAAACATAAAAAAACAGAACGACATAGTCGCTCTATATAAAAAATTCTCAGGATAAAACCTGAGAATTTTTTTATTCTAAATATTTTACTTTTTTAATAAAAATTATTTCTTCTATTATATCCATAACTGCATATACAACCATAATTATTCCAACTGTCATAACCACAGTTCCTGGATTTGCCAATACATATATTCCGCAGAATAATATTGCAAGTGATATTAATAGAACTACTAGCCAAATATTATTGTCTGATTCTATTTTTTGTAATTTTAATGCTAGTCCAAATCTCATTGCACCGCTATATATTATCCATATACCTACAAATATTCTAAGCAATGTTTCTATCATACCATTCCAAACTATAACAACAATTCCTAAAAGAATAGCAATTATTCCATATACTAATTCATAGTTATATAGATCATATGAACCTTTCATCTTAAAATATTCAATCATTTTAATAATTCCATATATTATAAATATTGCTCCGATTAAATAAGATACTACTTGGAAAGTCGTATTAGGATTATATGCAATTACTAAACCTATTAACGCAAATCCTATAGAAGTAACAATAGATGCCCATCCCATTTTTTTCAAAATTTGTTCCATATTTTTTTACCTCCTTTATGCTTCTAATTATATTGCAACAAAACTCAATTTTCAATATATTTATAATTATTTCTATATATCTTTTCCATCTTTTTATTTATTATTTGTAAAATCTTTGCATACATTTTTAATTTGCTACTATTTTGATGTGATATCTTGTTTAAATTTTTATATTTTAATTTATGTTCTATATTGGCCCAAAAATCCATTGCTAAAGTTCTAATTTGTATTTCAACTTTAACCCATATTTGATTTTCTTGTATAATTACAGGTACTTCTACAATAATATGATATGCCGAATATCCACTTTTCTTAGGTCTTTTTATATAATCTTTCTTTTTAATTACATTCATATTTTTTATATTTGATATTTCTTTTGCAATTTCATATACTGCTTTTTCAGATGTACATACTATTCTTAATCCTGCTATATCATTTATATTTTCAATTAAATCCTTATATGTTAAACTATAACCTTTTTTATTCATCTTGTCTATTATACTTTTAGGTTCTTTTATTCTAGTACTAATACTTGTAATTGTATCATAATTATTCTTTCCATTTAGTTTTTGCTGAAGCTCTAATATATTTTTCTTAGCTTCTGCTAATGCTAATGTATATATCATCATAAGCTTTTCAAAATTATCATCTTTTGAAATTATTTGGTTATCTTTTAAACTTAATTCGTTTATTATGTCCACCTTCTTTCTTTTGATATTAGCATTATACTTTTTAATTATGAATAATATGTGTCTTTTTATTGTAAATATTTTAAATTTTATATAATTGAAAAATCGTATAACTTTCCTATTGTATAAAAAATAAAGAAAGTCTTAATTGACTTTCTTTATTTTTCAAGCATTATTGTAACGGGTCCATCATTTAATAATTTTACATTCATTTTTGCTCCAAATATTCCAGTTTGAGTATTTACGCCAGTTTCTTTTACTTTTTTAATAATATACTCATATAGCTCATTTGCATATTCTGGTTTAGCAGCTTCAATAAAATCAGGTCTATTTCCATGTAGTGTATTTGCATACAAAGTAAACTGTGATACAAGTAAAATTTCACCATTTACTTGTTTTATATTTAAATTCATTTTATCATTTTCATCTGAGAATACTCTTAAATTAATTAATTTATTAACTAAGAAATCTGCATCTTCTTTTGTATCTTTTGTAGTAATTCCAATTAATACTAAATACCCTTTTTGAATTTTTCCTACAATTTCTTTGTTAACTTCAACACTTGCTTCTTTTACTCTTTGAATTAAAAATTTCATATACTATCCTCTTAATTCTGCACCTATTTTATTTTGTAAATTTTCTATTATTTTGCTCATTATATTGTTTATTTCTTCATCTGTTAATGTTCTATCCATTGTTCCAAATGATAATGAATATGCTATACTTCTTTTATTTTTTGGAATATTAACTCCTTCATACACATCAAATATTTCTGTTTTAGTTAATAATGCTCCTGCAGCTTTTTTTATTAGCTTTGCAATTTCATCTGCTGATATATTTTTATCTACTACTATTGCTAAGTCTTTTGATATTTCTGGATATTTAGAAATTTCTTTAAATTTCATTTTTCCAGTTCTTTTGCTAAGTAGTTTGTCTAAATTAATTTCTAATACATATACATCTTCTTTTTCTATTGATGGGTGTAGCTTTCCTACCATTCCAACAACATCATTATTTACAGATATTTCTGCTGTCTGTCCTGGATGCATTTCTTTAGGCATTTTACTTGGTAACACAAAACTATATCTTCCAATATATCCTAAGTAATCTAGTATTTCCTCTGCTACACCTTTTACTACATAAAAATCAACGTCTTTTTTATTCTCTATTCCTAAATAATATTTACCAGACATTAATACTGCAAGTTTTTTATCTTCACCATAATTTTCTTTTTTATAAAAACCTTTTCCAATTTCAAATATAGATACATCTTTAACATTTCTTGCTTTATTGTACTCATATATTTTTAAAAGAGATGCTAGAACACTATATCTTAATGTACTTCTTTCTTCTGTAATTGGATCTAACAATTTTACCTTTTCAAATTCGTCTGTTGTAAAGCCATCTGCTTCGTCTTCTCTTACTAATACATATGATAAAGTTTCATTTAATCCTAAAGAAATCATTTTATTTCTAATTTCTCTATCTGTTTTATCTAGGCTTCCCTGCTTCATAGGAACTGTTGGCAATTTACCTTGTATATTGTCTAGTCCGTATATTCTTCCAACTTCCTCAATTAAATCTTCTTTTATTGATATATCTAATCTTCTTGTTGGTACTGTTACATAAACTTTTTCGCCTTTTACTTCATATGTAAATCCCAATTTTCTAAACACTTCTAATATATCTTCATTTGATATCTTCATACCTAGTACATCTGTTATATTTTCAAAGGTAATTTCAATTGTTTTAGGTTCTACTTTTGTAGTATCATATTTTACTGTTCCTGTTACAACTGTTCCTTCTGCATATTCTGCCAATAGTTTAGCTGCTCTTTCTGCTGCCATATATGTTCTATTTGGGTCTAATCCTTTTTCAAATCTATTGCTTGCTTCGCTTCTTAATATTTTATTTGATGTAACTCTAACTTTTACACTATCAAAAACAGCAGCTTCTATTATTACATTTTTAGTATTTTCTGTAACTTCTGTATCTAGTCCACCCATAACACCAGCTAGACCAATTGCTTCTTTTCCATTTGAAATTACAATATCGTTAGAAGTTAAAGTTCTTTGTATATTATCAAGTGTTGTTAGTTTTTCTCCTTCTTGTGCCATTCTAACTTCGATTTCATTATTTAATTTATCAGCATCATAAAAATGCAATGGTTGACCTAATTCTAACATTACATAGTTACTTATATCTACTACATTATTTATTGGTCTAATTCCAGATGCAATTAATCTATTTTGAATAAATTTAGGGCTTTCTTTTATTACAACATTTTCAACCTTTTTTGCTAAAAATACACTGCAATTTTCAGTATTTATATTTAGCTTAAAACTTTTATTTAAATCTTCTCCACTTTCATTATGAGATAAATCTACATCTTTAACTGGCTTATCATAAATTGCTCCTAACTCATAAGCCATACCTAAAATGCTAAGCAAATCTCCCCTATTTGTTGTAAGTTCAAAATCGACTACGGAATCATCCATTTGCAATGCTTTTATTGGGTCATCACCTGGTTTACTATCAGCTGGTAATTCATGTATTCCTGCCTTTTCAGCTTCATTTAAAAATTTAGGTTCAATTCCAAGTTCTAAAAGTGAGCATAACATTCCATTAGACTCTACTCCTCTTTTCATTGCCTTCTTTATTTTAAAATCACCTGGAAGAACAGCACCGTCTAAGGCAACAATTACCTTCAAACCTTTTCTAACATTAGGTGCACCACATACAATTTGTAATACCTCATTTCCAACATTAACTTTGCATACATGTAAATGGTCTGAATCTGGATGCATTTCGCATTCTATAACTTCACCAACAACTAAATTTGTTGCATTAATCAAATTCTCGGCAGAATCATATTCATTTCCAACTCTAGTCATATCTTCAGCTAAAGTTTTAACATCTACATCTATATCTATGTAATCTTTAACAAAATTCGTACTTAATTTCATAACTAAATATCCCTCCTATCAAATTGAGAAAGAAATCTCACATCATTTTGATACAAATATCTCATGTCTGTTATTCCATATTTAAACATTGCCAAACGATCTATTCCTGTTCCGAATGCAAATCCTCCATATTGTTCTGGATCATATCCATTCATTTTTAATACGTTTGGATGTACTATTCCTGCTCCTAGTATTTCTATCCATCCTGTTTGTTTACATAGATTACAGCCTTTTCCTCCACATTTAAAGCATGTTACATCTACCTCATATGATGGTTCTGTAAATGGGAAATAGCTTGGTCTAAAACGTAAACTTAAATTATCTCCTAGCATCTCTTTAACAAACACTTCTAAAGTTCCTTTTAAATCTGCTAAAGATACATTTCTTTCTTTTTTATCTATTACTAAACCTTCAACTTGATTAAATTGATGTGAATGTGTTGCATCGTCTTCTCTTCTATATGTTTTTCCTGTACAGATTATTCTTATTGGTGATTTTTCCTCATTAGCAAGCATTGTTCGTGCTTGAACTGCAGATGTTTGAGTTCTTAATAAGTATTCTGGTGTAATATAGAAGCTATCTTGCATGTCTCTTGCTGGATGTCCCTTTGGTAAATTTAGTCTTTCAAAACAAAATTCGTCTGTTTCAAGTTCTGGTCCATCTACAACATCATAACCCATAGATACAAATAAATCTTGTATTTGTTCTATTGTTCTATTTATTGGATGTTTACTTCCTCTTTTTATTTTAGAACTTGGAAGAGTTATATCTATTTTTTCTTCTTCTAATTTTCTTTCTAATTCTTTTTGTTTAAGTATTTTTTCTGCCTTTTCTATTGAAGCTTCAATATCAGACTTAACTTTATTTACTAAATTTCCAATTACAGGTCTTTCTTCCGCAGTTAAATCCTTCATTCCTCTTAAAATTTCTGTAAGCTCACCTTTTTTTCCCAATACTTTAACTCTTAAGTCATTAAGTGATTGCATGTCTTTAACATTGTCAATTCTTTCTTTTGTTTTTTTGCTAATCTCTTCTAGTTTTTCTTTCATAATAATTTTATAACCTCCTTAATACAAAAAAAGCCTCCCCTATTATTATAGGGAGACTCTTATATCTCTGTACCACCTAACTTCGCCAATTTAATTGGCCTCATTATAGTTATAACGTAACCACCGCTTCTATCTACTAATTCTTCAAAAGAAGTCCAATAAAGTGAAATTTTTGATAAATATATATTAATAGATTTCTCAGCTATAATCTATCTCTCTTTAATATAATTTTACTTATCATACTTTGCTTTATTTTCAGATTTATATTTTATACATATATTATATTAACACAAAAAACAATTTATTGCAAGAAATATTTTTATTCATATATCCCTATTTTTCTCATGTATCCAATATATGCATTATCTATATTGCTCCATGTCTGTATATTTTCGTCTAGAGTTTTCTCATCTAAATTAAATTTAGAAAAGCTTTCATAACTTTTAACTATTTTTTCTTTAAATTTATCTGGGCATCTTCCAATTATTCTAGCTACATCATCATATTTATTTCCATAACCTGCGAATCCAAAATCTATTATTGCAGCTATATGGTTATTTTCGTCTAATAAAATATTACTAGAATTTAAATCTCCATGTACAAGACAATTAGGCTCTTCATTTATTGGTATTGCATCCCAAAACTTTCTGTTTGTTTTTGTTATATGAACAGATAATAATTCATCTAAAAAGTCTTTTAATTTTAAGCCAATATTATTTGTATTAAATATTTTAGATTTAGAATAATCTATGCTATGAAGTTCATTCATAAACTCTGCAATTTCATTTGAAATAATGCCAACTTCTTCATCATTTAAGTCATTCATTTTTTCTGCAAGTGGAGTGCCTTCAACCTTTTTATGCATACTAAAAGGTCTTTCATTGTCATAAAATAATTGTAGTTCAATTGTATTAAAATTTGTTTTTCCATGTATAAATTTAGTAAATTCATAATCTTTTACAATTGTTCTAGACCAGAACTCATCTCTTGGAAATCTAAAAAAATAGTTTCCATCATTTGTTGAAACTTCATATACAATATTGGTCCAACCTGTTGGAATTAAAGTCATTCTTTCTATTGTTTTATCTGGTATTGCATTATTAATTATCGCTTTGAAATTATCACTTAGTCTAAAATATTTATCCTTCATTTTATTCTCCGTATTTTAGTGTATATGTTTTGGATTATATCACAATTATTTAGTAGGTACAAGGTTTGCTTTTACATTTTTTGAGCAATTTAATTTTTCAAAAAATTTAATTCCCATTGTCACCTTTTTAGTACAACTCGTTTTCTATATTTAAAAGCCTATTATATTTAGCTACTCTATCAGTTCTTGCTGGTGCTCCTGATTTTATATATATATTATTTGTTGCAACTGCTAAATCTGCTATAAATGTATCTTCTGTTTCACCAGATCTATGTGATATTACTGTGCTATATCCATTTTCTTTTGCCAATTTTATTGCATCTAATGTTTCTGTTAATGTTCCTATTTGATTTGGTTTTATTAATATACTATTTGCCACGCCTCCTTCTATTCCTTTTTTTAATCTCTCAATATTTGTAACAAATAAATCATCACCTACTAATTGAATTTTATCTCCCAATTTTATAGTTAAATCTCTCCAGCCTTTCCAATCCTCTTCTGCCAAACCATCTTCAATTGATATAATACTATAATTATTTACTAAATGTTCTAAATAATCTATCATCTCTTTAGTTGTTTTTAACTCACCAGTTTTCCAGAATAAATATCCATTTTTCTTTTGTTTTTGTGCTTCCTCATACATTTCTGTTGCCGCAACATCTAATGCTAATGCAACGTCTTCTTTTAATTTATATCCTGCCTTTTCTATTGCTTCTACTATTAATTCTAGCGCTTCTTCATCGTTCGATAAATTTGGTGCAAATCCTCCTTCATCTCCTACTGCTGTTGATAATCCTCTTTTCTTTAATACATCTTTTAAAGTATGATATACTTCTGACGCAATTTGCATTTTTTCTCTAAAACTGTCTCCTCCAACTGCTACAATCATAAATTCTTGAATATTTACATTATTATCTGAATGTTTGCCTCCATTTAATATGTTCATCATAGGTATTGGCATATTAGTTCCACTTATTCCACCTATATATTTATATAATGGCATATTAGTAGCTTTAGCAGCAGCATCGCAACATGCAAGAGATACACCCAAAATTGCATTTGCTCCAAGCTCAGCTTTATTTTTTGTTCCATCTAATTCTATTATTTTATGATCTATTTTAGTTTGATTAAATACATCTTCTCCTCTTAATTTATCATTTATTACTGTATTAACATTTTCAACTGCTTTTTCTACACTTTTACCATTGTACTTATTTTTATCGTTATCTCTTAATTCAACTGCCTCAAAACTTCCTGTTGATGCTCCAGATGGAACAATTGCTTTTCCTTCTATGCCATTTTCTAATAATACTTTAACTTGAACGGTTGGATTTCCTCTTGAGTCTAAAACCTGCATTCCTTTTATTTCTTTAATTTTCATATAATCTACCTCCATATGTAGATTATTAACATTTATAAGTATTATTAAACAAAAAAACTGTGAAATCTCTTTTTAGAAATTTCACAGTTAATTTTTTATTTAACTATTTGATATACCACAAGAATTATCTCCTGCTTTAAAATCTGTTATTTCATCTTTTTTAACAATTGCTTCGTTCATTTCAACTTTTTATTTTGAATATTTTTCTCTTGCTTCATATGTTGTATGAAGTAATTTATGTGCTTTATGGCTTCCTGGATTTTCTAGATATTCTTTATATATTTTTTGAATAATTGGGTTTTCATGTGATTTTCTTATTGTGCTTTTTTCATCTATATTATAAAGTGCATCTGATCTCAATTTTCTAATATCAATTTCTGCTCTTTGCTTTGAACTATGTATTGGTTGACCTCCACCCATTACACATCCACCTGGGCATGCCATTATTTCTATAAAACTATATTCAGATTTGCCTGCTTTTATATCGTCCATTATTTTTCTAGCATTAGCTAATCCAGATGCTACTGCAATTTTTATTTCTTTTCCATCTAAATTAATTATTGCTTCTTTTATTCCGGCACTTCCTCTTACTTCATTAAATTCGATTTTCTTTAACTCTTTTCCAGTAACAACTTCTGAAACAGTTCTTAATGCTGCTTCCATAACTCCTCCTGTTGTTCCAAATATTGCACCTGCACCAGTTGCTTCTCCCATTGGGTCGTCAAAGCTAGAATCTTCTAATGATTTAAAATTAATATGTGCTTGTTTTATCATTCTTGCAAGCTCTCTTGTTGTTATTACTGCATCCACATCATTATATCCTGCTCCATCCATATCTTTTCTTGTAATTTCATATTTTTTTGCTACACAAGGCATTACAGATACAACCACTATTTTTGCTGGATCCACTTTATATTTTTCTGCAAAGTATGATTTTATTAATGCTCCAAACATTGCTTGTGGTGATTTGCAACTTGATAAATGTTGTAATTGTTCTGGATAATTTTTCTCACAGAAATTAATCCATCCTGGGCTACAAGAAGTAATCATTGGAAGTGTTTCATTATTTTTTAACCTTTGTATGAACTCTGTTCCTTCTTCCATAATTGTTAAGTCTGCGCCTGTATTTGTATCAAACACTTTGTCAAAGCCTAATCTTTTTAATGCAGTAACCATTTTTCCTGTTACATTTGTTCCAATATCCATTCCAAACTCTTCACCAAGTGCTACTCTAACAGCCGGTGCTGTTTGAACAACTACATATTTATCTTCATCTTTTAATTGTTTCCATACAAACTCAGTTGAATCTTTTTCTGTTAGAGCACCTACTGGACAGCTTTCTATACATTGACCACACAAAACACAGTTTACATCTGCCAAACTACTGTCTCCATATGTAGATATACAAGAATCAAATCCTCTATTTATGCAATCTATTGCACCTATTTGTTGAACATTTTTACATGTTGCAACACATCTTCTACATAATATACATTTATTAAAGTTTCTAACAATAGCTGCAGATTTATCATCTATATTATGTTGTTGAACTTTTCCAGTATATTTTATTCCAGTAACATTAAATTCCTCAGCTAATTTTTGAAGTTCACAATTTCCATTTCTAGTACATGTTAAACAATCTCTTTGATGATTAGATAATATTAAATCTAAAACCATCCTTCTTGCTTCTATTAATGCCATTGTATTTGTTCTTACAATCATTCCTTCTTCTGCTTTTTGAATACATGAAGTAACAAAACCTTTTCTACCTTCAACTTCTACAAGGCACATTCTACAATCACCAATTTCATTTATTTCTTTTAAAAAACATAATGTTGGAATTTCAATATGAGCCTTTTTTGCTGCTTGTAATATTGTTGTTCCATTTGGAACCTCTACTTGTTTGCCATCTATTGTTAATTTTATAATATCAGACATTATTATATTCTCCTTTTCTATTTTTCTAATTAGATATTGCTTTGAATGGGCACTTACTTACACAAGCTCCACATTTAATGCATATTGCTGGGTTAATTCTATGTGGTTGCTTTGGTTCTCCAGATATTGCATTTACTGGACATTGTCTTTTACAAATTCCACATCCTTTGCATAATTCTGGATTGATTTCTATATTTGCTAATGCCTTACATTCTCCTGCTGGGCATCTTTTTTCAATTATATGGGCCCTATATTCATCTTTGAAGTATTTTAATGTTGATAATACTGGATTTGGTGCTGTTTGACCTAATCCACATACAGATGCTTTTTTTATATTTACAGCTAAAGTTTCTAAGTTTTCTAAATCTTCTATTGTTCCATTTCCATCTGTTATTTTTTCTAATATTTCATGCATTCTTTTTGTTCCAATTCTACAAGGTGTACATTTACCACAAGATTCATCTACTGTGAAACCTAAATAAAATTTTGCAAGATTTACCATGCATTTTGTATCATCCATTACAATTAGTCCACCAGACCCCATCATAGATCCAATTGCTCCTAGAGATTCATAATCTATTGGTGTATCTAAATGTTCTGCTGGTATACATCCTCCTGAAGGTCCACCTGTTTGAGCTGCTTTAAATTCATGCCCATTTGGTATTCCTCCACCTATATCAAATACAATTTCTCTTAATGTTGTTCCCATTGGTACTTCAACTAATCCAACGTTTACAACATTTCCGCCTAAAGCAAATACTTTAGTTCCTTTTGATGTTGCTGTACCAATACTTGAATACCATTTAGCACCATTTAATATTATTTTTGTAATGTTTGCATATGTTTCAACATTATTTATTAATGTTGGCTTTTGCCATAAGCCTGCATTTGCTGGAAATGGTGGTTTTAGTCTTGGTTGCCCACGTCTACCTTCTATTGATTCAAGAAGTGCTGTTTCTTCTCCACATACAAAAGCCCCTGCTCCAAGTCTTATTTCTAAGTCAAAGCTAAAGTTTGTTTCCCATATATTTTTTCCAAGTATCCCATATTCTCTTGCTTGGTCTATTGCCTTTTGGAATCTTTGTACAGCTATTGGATATTCTGCTCTAACATATATGTAACCTTTATCTGCTCCAATTGCATATCCTGCAATCATCATAGCTTCTATAATGCAATGAGGATCTCCTTCTAGTATGCTTCTATCCATAAATGCCCCTGGATCTCCTTCGTCTGCATTACACACAACATACTTTTGATCCCCTTCTGCCATTTTTGTAAACATCCACTTTTTACCTGTTGGAAAACCTGCTCCTCCTCTACCTCTTAAGCCAGACTCTAATATTTCATTTATTACATCGTCTTGGCTCATTGAGGTTAAAACTTTCTCTAGAGCTTTATACCCATCAAATGCTATATATTCATCTATACATTCAGGATTTATTATTCCACAATTTTTAAGTGCAATTCTTTGTTGTTTTTTATAAAAGTTTAATTCATCTAATCTATCAACTAATGTTCCATCTATATCTTTACAAAGTAATCTTTCAACCTTTTTGCCTTCTATAATATGAGTGTTAATTATTTCTTCACAATCTTCTGGTGAAACCATTGCATAAAATGTATCTTCTGGTCTAATTATTACTATTGGACCTTTAGCACAAAGTCCAAAACAGCCTGTTTGAATTACCCTTACATTTTCAATGTTTTTCTCTTTTATTATTCTTCTAAATTCTTCAATTATTTTAGGTGATTTTGAAGATGTACAACCAGTTCCTCTACAAACTAATATATGTTTTTCTCTTGTGTTAGCATTTATGTTTACACGTAAATCAAGTTCTTTTCTTTTTTCTTCTCTTATTTTTTGTATTTCTTCTAGAGTTTTCATTTATACCTCCATAATTATAATATTATTCTTTATCTTTATATTCAGCAATTACCTTTTTCATTAACTCTGGTGTTGCTTTTCCATAGACTTCATCATTTACTGTAAATACTGGTGCCAATCCACAAGCCCCTATACATCTTGTTGCTTCCAATGAAAACTTGCCATCTTCAGTTGTTTCTCCTTCTTTAATTTTTAATGCTTCCTTTGCTGTATCTAATAATTTTTCAGAACCTTTAACAAAACATGCTGTCCCTAAACATACAGCTATATTGTATTTTCCTTTTGGTTTTAACGTAAACCTAGAGTAAAAAGTTATTACTCCATATATTTCTGCCATTTCGATTTCTAAGTAGTTAGATATAGCAAATTGTGCTTTTTCAGGAATATACCCATAATACTCCTGTATCTCATTTAATATTTGTATTAGATTGCTTTTGTTTTTTTCATACTTATTAAGTATTTCGTCTAATTTTTCATCTCTACCATTACATTGGCATTTGCAAGTTTCACTCATATTAAACCTCCTTATTCAAGATAATTTAATTGTATCAAATAGTTAATTTTTAATCAATATATATTTATAAAATAGTGTATTAGCTTTAATTGCATAATATTATATTAAACTGCAAATTTTCTGTATTATTTAAAAATATCAAAGAGCTATGAAAAATTTTCATAGCTCTTTTGGTTTTAAATAGTTATGCTCTTTTAGCCATACTCAGATAGCGTATTGCATCGTCTCTTGACCATGCATGTATTCCTCTATCATATTTAGTAACACGTTCATCTTTAAATATGTTCATGTTAAATGGCTTGAAATTGTCGTGCCATTCAAGAACAATTACTTTGTTCTTGAACCGAATTGATATGGTTCCTTGGCTTGTTTTATAGCAATACCATATCTTTTCTTTTTGGTCTTCTTCATCCCATTCTTTTCTGACTTCAACCTCTGGTTTATCGTCATATACTGCATCAATAATTTGAGATGCCTCTTTCATTTTTACCTCAGTGGTAAACTGTTCTTGACATTTGCAGTGTACTTTTTCAAGCTTATTATTTTCCGTAACAAGTTGTTCTGCGACATCATTCAATGTGAATTTTTCTCCGCATACTGCACACACATCGTCTTCGCCTGGAACATGGACTTCCTTACTGTATGAAATTCCACTTGTTTCTGGAATTTCAACCACATTGTTTACATCAACATCTTCAACAGATATATTTTCTGCAAGATAAATGTGACCATTTGAGGAAAGTACATATTTTCCATACATCAAAAAGCTGTGCAACTGCATTTTGAGAAAGGCTGCCTGTTTTCTATAAATAAGCAATTTTTTTAATTGCTTAAGTTCATTTCCTTTGATAACTTTCTCGATTTCCTCTTTAGAATCGTAAATTTCTTCTCGAACACAGAACGGCTTTGCTTCATAACATACTTCTGTTAAGAAAGTATCTGCCCTTCTGTCTGCATTTGCTTTTAGTGCTTTATAATAAACAAAATTACTTTCGCTTATTATTGGATGGCCGTAGGTATCAAAAGCAATTGGTTTTACATCTCTACCTCCAATTGTAATTTTGATTTTAGACTTATCTGGATAAGCTAATTTATTTAGCCTAATTATTCCAAGATTACTTCCCCTAAAATTCCGTATTGTGTGAATTTCGCTAGTCATAATGACACTCCTTTTTTATTTTTTAGCTTTACTTACTTAAAACCAATTTACCTCCCTTTTATTTATTTGGCAATTGCCATATAGAGGTTTTTAGTAAAAAGCTTTACCCAAATATTATATCACTATTTACATAATATTGCAAACTGTTATATATATACTTTTTCGTTATTAGCTTTTAATAATAAAAAAGAATTCCCTAAAGAATTCTTTTTTATCTTAATTAGATTTTTAATTATTATTACAAGTCATATATGTTACCATTTATATTAATGCAATTGGCTCCATCGAAGTAGTTATCTACAACTTTTTTGCCTCTCATAACGATTGATACAAATATCAATCAATTTATTTGTATAAAGATTATCAAATTATTATAAAAATTTCAAGAATTTTATAAAATCTTATATAATTTTTATTTAATACTATATAAATACTTTTTATTTATAGTATTTAATGTATAAGCAAAAGCTATGTACATTAAAGTAAATCCTACTATTAAAATTGAAATAATATTTAAATCAAATCCTATTTTTGAAACAACTATTAAAATTAAATATCCTAAACTTCTTGATATATTTATCATAATTTCAAACCAAAACACATAATTTGGTTCATCTTCTATTTTAATATTTTGCTTACACATGCATTCATAATATATAACTGAATTTGATGTTTCGAATATTGGATTACTTATACCATTAACTACATTATATACTAGTATTAATAAAAATCCTATGTTTACTGTAATAGTTCCAATTCTAATTTCATTGCTTATATTAAGATGCATCATACTAAATGTAAGTATTATAACTACTATGCTTTGTATAATAGACATTGGTATAAACAATTTAGATAATTTTTCTTTTTTAACAAATTTGTTAGTTAAATATACTACAATAATAGAAATAATAGTTATAAAACTACTAATACTTCCTAATGATAATTCTGTTGAAACCACTAAAAAAGTTATAATTGTAATTAATGTTGATAATACTCCAAATGAACTTAGTCCTCTAAATATTGTTCTCCAGCTCATCAATTTCATCATTTTCTTATTTTCACTTGTGTTAATATTTTTCAAAAATTTTCTTATATTTATTTTTCCATGCTCTAGTTCAAATCCTTTTATAAATAGTGAAAAAATAAAACTTATAGAAATTAATGCTATTAATACCACAAAAGCTAACTGATATGAATTTTTACTAATACAATAACCTAGCACAATAGGAAGGACAATATTTATTGTATATTTTAATATTTGGTCTTTTGTAATATATTTTCTAAAATTTCCATCTTGATTAACTCTTTTTATTAATATTTGTTCAGGATAATAATAAAATGCATTCCCTATACTTGCAAATATTGCAAATGGAATTATATAATTTGAAATTTTTTCCCCAACAACTAGTAAAATTATGCATTGCATTAAATTTAAGAATATACCTATTCTAAACATAGAAACTAAATTAAGTTTTTGTAATTTATTAACAAGCAATAGGCATATTAAATATGTTAAAAAAAAAGTTATATAATATACCGAAACATCAACTATATTTCCTTGTGTTATTTTCAAAAAATATATTCCTAAAAACACATCTTTAAATACACTTATAACTTTTCCCGCTAAATCTGACATTAAAAAATTTTTCCACACATTACTTTGTTCCATCTGAGTCTCCTATCTTCCTTCTATATCTTTTTCTTCTTTTCTTTTTTCTAAAACATTAACTATATTTTCAGCACACTCTATATATTGTCTCTTTATAGCATCATCTGTACAACCTGCTATATGTGGTGTAACAATAACATTATTTCTTTTTTCAGATAATAAATCAGTATATTCGCCTACGTCTATATCTAATCCTAAATAAAAGCTAGGATTTTTATCTGCGAATTCAACTAATGCTTGTACATCTGTAACTCCTGTTCTTGAAGTATTTATAAATGTTGCATTTTTCTTTAAAAGTTCTACTTTATCTCTTGATATTAAATTATTAGTTTGGTTGGTTAATGGTACACTTACATTTATAATATCTGAATTTTGTAATAGTTCATCTAAATCTACAAATTTTACACCTTTTCTAATTAAATCTTCATGATTTTCAGGATGTTCTGTATAGGATAATATTGACATATTAAATAAATTTGCTATATCTACCATTCTTTGAGATATTTTCCCTGCACCTATTAAACCTATTGTTTTTCCGTTTATATCAGTAGGTTTACTAGTTAATAATCTTCTGTTTGGTTTACCATTTATAACTAAATCATTAGCTTCTTGTATCCTTTTACTTGCATCTAACATTAAGGTTAAAATATGCTCTGCAACCGATGTAACATTTGCAGAAGGGCAGTTAACAACATCAATAAATTTAGATTCAAAACATTCTTTATCAATATGATCTAATCCAATAGACATAGAAGCTATAATCTTTGGAGTCCTTATATCACTAATCATATCTCTTGTTATTCTTTCTTCTACTCCAACAATTAAAATATCATATATGTTTAGTAATTGTTTTAATTCTTCTTTATTTGGATACTTTTCTCCACTCCATACATCTATGCTTATTCCCTTTTCTTTTAAAATCTTTACCGCTTGCCTATCTATACTCTTTGACATACTACATGCTTTTAACATTTTATTTCTCCTTAATTTTTTGTTTATTATATCATATTTTTAAGAAATTTAACTATTTTTGTACTATTTTATTGAAAATTAATCTTATATATCTCATAATAAAACATTGGTATCTTATTTATAATTACTTTTACTTACACAATTGTACAGATATAAAGCGACTTGATTTTGTTCTGTTGCTTCCATTTCCATAAGTTTAGCCATTGCAAACATTACAATCTTATATTTTGCAAAGTTTATTAAAGTAGTTCTATATTGATCATCAACTTCTTTTAACATAGTATCAAACTTTTCATAGTTTTCTTCAGTATTATATATAAGTCCAGACCATTTACTTTTGCTCATACATATTGCCAGTCTTAATTTATCTTTTATATCCATATCATTTATCATAACATACACCATCCTTTCTTTTTAGGATGATTTTTTCGCAAACAAAAAAATCAACCATTTTACTGATTGATTTTTGTATCTGTAGTTCGAACAGATTCGTTACTGGCTGGGGTACTGTGATTCGAACACAGGAATGTCGGAGTCAGAGTCCGATGCCTTACCGCTTGGCGATACCCCAATATTTCTACTTCATATATAATAGCATATTTATTATAATAATTCTATATTTTTGACTTAAATATATAAAAAAGTGAGTCTATATTCATAGACTCACTTTTAGATTACCTTATTACTATAGCTCTTATCACAGTAGCTATGATAGCAGGAACTAATTGTATCAGCTCTGTAAGAGCAAATGCACGCACTTTTCTGGGTGGTTTTGTAAAATTTATAATACCAAAATTACAAACTCCAAATAATACAATGCACAACAATCTTAACGCTACATAGCGACCTAAGCCACACAATATTGTGAGCCCCCAAGTAAATACACTTGTTCCAATTAAAGCTATAAGTACAAGGTAGTCATTCCGGTCAGTTTCTTTCATATAAAAACCTCCTAATACATTAGTTTATTAACTAACCATATTAATATTATATCACATAATATTAAATAATTCAATTTTTAATATTGCATATACTTGTATTAAAATTTAATATAATTGCTCATTTTATTATATTCTTCAATATCAGGTATATATTTTTTTATTATTTCTTCAAATTTTTTTGAATGTGTTTTATATTTTAAATGTGCAAATTGGTGTATTAGTATGTATTCTATTGTTTGTCTGTTATATTCTACTATATCTGGATTTATTATAATTAGTCCTTCTTCAGTTATACATTCTGCCATTTTATTATTAATTCTTTTAATCTCATAGTCTTCTGGTGCAAATCCTAATTGTTTTCTTATTTTTTCCATTATTGGTTCAATTTCTTTTTTTGCAACTAAATCATATAATTTTTCTATCAATTTTTCTAAGATTTCATCTCTATTAAGCTTTTTATATTTATTAGGTAAACATATTTTTATACTTTTTCCTTCTACTGTTAATGTAGGTTTTTTTAAGTTTTTATAATTTATTTTAACTTTACAATCTTCTCCTAATAATTTTACTACTTCATTTCTTATATATTCTTTTTCGTAGTTTTTTTGATATTCTTCTATTTTGCTTAATATCCATTTTTTCTTTTCTTCAATAATATTTTGTATTTCATTAACAGAATAATACCATGGGGCACTTACTACAACTTCTCCATTTTGAACTGATAAGTATAATTCATTGTTATAATTTTTATTTACTGTATATGATATTACATTTTTCATTTCTTAGCCCCCTATATCAAATTCTATTAGAACTCTTGTTCGTTTATTATTATACAAACACTTTTTCGGTTTGTCAATACTTTTTTATAAAAAATACAAAAAAATGTTCGTATTCTTTTTTATTAAAATTGTATATTAAAAGACAGGTGTAAAACCTGTCTTTACGTAAGTTAAATTTACAATATTTCTTTTCTTATTTCTTGCATATATTCGCTTAATATCTTACAACTTTCGTCTAATTTAGCTTGATCTTTTTCTGATAAATCTAATTCAAGTAATTCTCTTGCACCATTACTATTTATTATGGCTGGCATTCCAATATATATGTCTTTATGTCCGTATTCGCCATTTAAATATGCTGATACTGTTAATATTTCATTTGTATCATTTAAAATATTTTTAATAATTCTTGTTAATCCTATTCCTATTCCATAATAAGTAGCTTTTTTTCTATTTATTATCTCATATGCAGAGTCTCTAACTTCTACATATATTTTATCTAAATCTGCAAGATTTCCATTATTATCATTCATTATATCTATCATTTTTTTACAACCAACATATGCGTGTTCCCATGGAACAAATGAGGAGTCTCCATGTTCTCCCATTACATATGCGTGAATATTTTTACTTGATACATCTAAATATTTTCCTATTTGATATCTTAATCTTGATGTGTCTAATGCTGTTCCTGAACCTATTACTCTATTAGTTGGAAATTTTGAAACTTCTTGTACAACTTTTGTCATTATATCCACAGGGTTTGATGCAATTAAGAATATTCCATTAAATCCACTTGCAACAACTTGTGTTGTTATGTCTTTCATTATTTTAGCATTTGCTGTTGATAATTCTAATCTTGTTTGTCCTGGTTTTTGATTTAGTCCAGCAGTAATAACAACTATGTCTGCATCACCACAATCTGAGTATTCTCCTGCTTTTACAGTCATATGACTTGGTGAACATGGAATTCCATCTGATAAGTCCATAGCTTCACCTATTGCTTTGTCTTTCAATACGTCTATTAGTACTAATTCATTTACTCCTATTCCTTGGTTAGCAATTGCATATGCCATACTCATTCCAACGAATCCTGTACCAACTAAAACTACTTTTCTTTTTTCTATCATATATATCACCTTTCTTTTCTATGATTTCCACAATAGAAAATTATATCACTACTTTATATTTATTTCAATGATTTTTAAAAAAAAATTGTCAACCGAATTGGTTGACAATCTTTTTTATTTATTTCATTGCTTCTTCTACTGCAACTGCAACAGCAACTGTTGCACCTACCATTGGGTTGTTACCCATTCCTATTAATCCCATCATTTCAACGTGTGCTGGTACTGAAGAACTTCCTGCGAATTGTGCATCTGAGTGCATTCTTCCCATTGTATCTGTCATACCATATGAAGCAGGTCCAGCAGCCATATTATCTGGATGTAATGTTCTACCTGTTCCACCACCTGATGCAACTGAGAAATATTTCTTTCCAGCTTCTAATCTTTCTTTTTTGTATGTTCCTGCTACTGGGTGTTGGAATCTTGTTGGGTTTGTAGAGTTACCTGTTATAGAAACATCTACATCTTCTAACCACATTATTGCTACACCTTCTCTAACATCGTTAGCTCCATAGCATCTTACTTTGCTTCTTTCACCATCTGAATAAGGTATTTCTTCTACAACCTTAACTTTTCCTGTAAAGAAATCAAAGTCTGTTTTTACATATGTAAATCCATTTATTCTTGATATTACTTGTGCTGCATCTTTTCCTAAACCATTTAATATAACTCTTAATGGTTCTTTTCTAACTTTGTTTGCAGATTTTGCAATTCCTATTGCACCTTCTGCTGCTGCAAAGCTTTCATGTCCTGCTAAGAATGCAAAACATTTTGTTTCTTCAGATAAAAGCATTGATGCTAAATTTCCATGTCCTAAACCAACTTTTCTATCATCTGCAACAGAACCTGGTATACAGAAAGATTGCAAACCTTCTCCTATTGCTTTTGCTGCTTCATGAGCTTTTGTACAACCTTTCTTTATTGCTATAGCTGCTCCTAATGTATATGCCCAAGCGGCATTATCAAAACATATTGGTTGAACTCCCTTTACTATTTCATAAGGATTAAATCCTTTATCTGTACATATTTTTAATGCATCTTCAAAATCTTTTATTCCGTATTTTTCCATTACTGGTTTTATTTGATCAATTCTTCTTTCATAACTTTCAAAAGTTACTGCCATTATTATTCCTCCTTTTCAAAATTTGTTTTACAAATTTTGTATTATTAACTATTATTTTTAGTCATTAATTGTTCTTATTAAACAAATCAAAAACTAGTTTCCATTTGTTTATATTTATTCTTTACGTGGATCAATCACTTTAACCGCTTCATCAAATCTTCCATATTTTCCTGAAGCTTTTTCTATTGCTTCCATTGGTTCTATTCCAGCTTTAATGTTATCCATCATTTTTCCTAGATTTACATATTTATAACCTATTATTTGATCATCTTTATCTAGTGCTATATCTGTTATATAACCTTCTGCAAGTTCTAGATATCTTGGACCTTTTATAGCTGTACTGTATATTGTACCAACTTGGCTTCTATGTCCTTTTCCTAGATCTTCTAGTCCTGCTCCAATAGAAAGTCCTCCTTCTGAGAAAGCTGATTGACTTCTACCATATACTATTTGTAAGAATAATTCTCTCATAGCAGTATTTATTGCATCACAAACTAAGTCTGTGTTTAATGCTTCTAATATTGTTTTTCCAACTAATATTTCACCAGCCATAGCTGCTGAGTGTGTCATTCCACTACATCCAACAGTTTCTACTAATGCTTCTTGGATTATTCCTTCCTTTATATTTAATGTTAATTTACAAGCTCCTTGTTGAGGTGCACACCAACCAATTCCATGTGTAAATCCAGATATATCTTTTATATCTTTTGCCTTTACCCATTTACCTTCTTCTGGTATTGGTGCTGGTCCATGGTCTACTCCTTTTGCAACTGGACACATATTTTCTACTTCTTTTGAATAAATCATTTTGATTGCTCCTTTCAATTTTTATATATTAATATATTTATTAATAACTTACATTTAAAAACCTGATTTAAGAATTTGGCTTTTTATTTCTTTTTTTTCTTCTATAAATCTTACATCATCATCTTTTACATACTGTATGTTTCCACTTTTATTTCCCGCTTCTATAATTTCAAATGGCACTTCATACATAGGTTCCGAATATTCTTTAATTTTAATTTTATGATACTTTGTATAATATAAGTATTGATTAATTATATCTCTTTCATTTTTATTAAAACTATCCAATGAATATTCCAAATACTTATATCTAAATATTAAGTGTTTTTCATAACTACTAAAGCCTAAATTTTCATAGTTATATATAACATTAAATTTAAAGTCAGCTATGGATATTATTATACTGTTCCACTTTTCTTCTCCAAGTTCAATACATACTTGTTGTAATTTTTTTATTTGTGCATAAAGACTATCAACTAACTTTAGATATTGTTCTTCATCAATACTAAATTTAGTTGGTATTTCATATACATTTACAGGATTTTTTCTAAGTACCCCTTTGGGTATATAGTAAAAATATAATTCACCTGTTTCTAAATGATTTTGACGCTCTACGATAGAGGAATAAAGATAAACTTTACTCCATTTTTCAGGAATCATATAAAATAGTTTCTTTTGAATTTCTCTATAAATTCTTTGAATTCTAGGTTCTAATACCACTTTTATTTTCACCTTCTATTTTTCTATCAGGCTTTCTCCAGTCATTTCTTCTGGTTTTTCTAATCCCATTATATCAAGCATTGTTGGTGCTAAATCTGCTAATTTTCCTTCTTTTAGCTTAACATCTTCCATTCCAATTAATACTAATGGTACTGGATTTGTAGTATGAGCAGTATGTGGTTCTCCTGTTTTATAATCTATCATTTGCTCAGCATTTCCATGATCGGCAGTAATTAATAAAACACCATTAACTTCATTTATTGCTTTAACTACTTTTCCCACACATTCGTCTATTGCTTCTATTGCTTTAACAGCTGCATCTAGATTTCCAGTGTGTCCAACCATGTCTGGGTTAGCATAATTTAATATTATTGCATCATATTTTTGGCTTTTTATTGCATTTACTACATTTTCTGTAACTTCATATGCACTCATTTCTGGTTTTAGGTCATATGTTTCAACTTTTGGAGATGGAACTAATATTCTATCTTCTCCTTCATATTGTTTTTCATTTCCTCCATTAAAGAAGAATGTAACATGTGCATATTTTTCTGTTTCTGCAATTCTTAATTGTTTTAAACCTTTACCACTTATATATTCTCCAAATGTATTTTTAAGCACTGTTGGTTTAAATGCTATTTCAACATTTGGCATTGTTTCATCATATTGTGTGAAACATACAAAGTATAAGTTTTTTAAATCTTTTGTTTCAAATTCTTTAAAGTCTTTATCTACAATGGCTCTTGTTATTTCTCTTGCTCTATCTGGTCTAAAGTTATAGAATATAACAGAATCGTTGTCTTCTACTGTTGCAACTGGTTTATTGTTGCTGCAAATTACGGTTGGTTCAACAAATTCATCAAATACTTCTTTTTGGTATGATGATTCTATTGCCATTTCAGCTGAAGTGCTTTTTACGCCTTCTCCTTTTACAATTGCATTATATGCTTTTTCAACTCTTTGCCATCTTTTATCTCTATCCATTGCATAAAATCTTCCAGATATTGTAGCAATTCTACCTATTTGTTTTTCTTTCATTTTTTCTTCAAGTTTTAATATATAATTTTCACCTGAAGCTGGTGGTGTATCTCTACCATCTAGGAAACAATGAACATAAACATCTTCAAATCCTTTTCTTTTTGCAAGTTCTAATATTGCAAATAAATGACGCATATGGCTATGTACTCCACCATCTGATAAAAGTCCCATTATATGTAATTTTGAATTATTCTTTTTACAATGTTCTATTGCTGCACATAATTCTGGTACACTAAAGAAATCACCATCTTCTATTGATTTTGTAATTCTAGTTAACTCTTGATATACAATTCTTCCTGCACCTATATTTGTGTGCCCAACTTCTGAATTTCCCATTTGTTCTTCTGGTAATCCAACATCTAATCCACTAGCATGAATTTGTGTTGTTGGATTTTTTTTCATTAGTTCATCTATATTAGGTGTTTTTGCAATTTGGACTGCATTTCCTGAAGCATTTGAATTATTGCCAAATCCATCTAATATCATTAGCATTGTTAACTTGTTACTCATTTTTTGTTTTCCCTCTTTTCTAAACACTAGTTACGATTTTTGCAAATTCATCTGGTACTAAGCTTGCTCCTCCAACTAGTCCTCCATCTATATCGGATGTACTAAATAGTTCTTTTGCATTTGATGATTTTACGCTACCGCCATATTGTATTATAACACATTCTGCTACATCTTTTCCATATATTTTTTCAATTTCTTTTCTAATTTCTTTTATACTATTATTAGCATCTTCAGAAGTTGCTGTTTTTCCTGTTCCAATAGCCCATATTGGTTCATATGCAATTATAATATTTTTTACTTGTTCATTAGATAAACCTTCTAAAGCTAATCTTGTTTGATTTGTTATAATATCTGCAGTTTTTCCTGCTTCTCTTTCTTCTAATGTTTCACCAACACAAACTATTGGTTTTAGTTCATTTTCAAAAGCTGCTTTAATTTTTTTGTTAACAGATTCATCTGTTTCATTAAAATAGCTTCTTCTTTCAGAGTGTCCTATTATTACGTATTCAACTCCTATTGCTTTTAACATTTTAGCAGATACCTCACCTGTATATGCTCCTTTTTCAGCCCAATGCATATTTTGTGCACCTATTTTTATGTTTGTATTTTGTGCTGAAAGAAGTGCATAAAACAAATCTGTGTAAGGAACACATAGTATAACTTCATTTTCAGTATCTTTTACTAATGGAATAAATTCTTCTATATATGCTAATGCTTCATTTGGAAGCATATTCATTTTCCAGTTTCCAGCAATTACTTTTTTTCTCATAAAAACCTCCTATAAGGCTATATTGCCTTAATTAATATTTAATTTTTTTAAAACATTTATAAGTTCTTTTGTTGATGCTTCATCGTAGTTATTGTAAAAAATATAATCAAACTGTTTTTGTAATTCTGTATTTTGGGCAAATTCTTTTGCCTGTTCGTCTATTTCTTTTAATCTTAACTCTTCTTGTCTTTTTTCTAAATTTCTAGCTTTAAGATTATTCTTTGCAGTTTCTATATCCTTAGGGATAATATATATTGAAAATACTTGGTTAGTTTCTTGTTTTAGTTTATATATTATCTTATAATGCAATTCAATAATACTACAAGTATTAGCTTTAATTTTGCAAGCTTCATATCCGTATCTATACCCTAGATATTCAAATGTAACAATTATTTTTTTACTTGCTTCTAATTTATCAAATTCATCATCTGTAACAAAAAATTTATCAATACCATTAACTTCACCTTTTCGCATAGGTCTAGTTGTATAAATAATTTGATTGTCTAAATTTAATTTTTCTTGAAGCATTTTTTTATAATACGATTTTCCAGAGCCTGTAACCCCAGATAAAGTTATTACCATAATTACCTCTTTTTATTTATCCAATAAACATTCAATACCTGGTAATTTTTTACCTTCTAAGAATTCCAAAGAAGCTCCACCACCAGTAGAAATATGTGAAAATTTATCTGATATTCCTAATTTTTCAATAGCTGCTGCTGAATCTCCACCACCAATTATTGTAACTGCATCTAAGTCAGCTAATGCTTTTGCTAAACTATTTGTGCCAACTGCGAATTTATCAAATTCAAATAATCCAACTGGTCCATTCCATACAACAGTTTTTGCTTTTGAAAGTTCTTCAACATATATTTTTATTGTTTCATCTCCTATGTCGAATCCTTCCCATCCATCTGGTATTTCATTATATTTAACTACTTTGCTTTCAGTATCTGGTTTAAATTCTTTACCAATTCTTGTATCTACTGGTAACATGAATTTAACACCTTTTTGTTTTGCTTTTTCCATTAATTCTTTTGCTAGATCTAATTTATCTAGTTCACAAATTGAATTTCCTACATTATATCCCATTGCTTTAAAGAAAGTATATGCCATAGCTCCACCTATCATTAAAGTATCTACTTTTTCTAATAAGCTTTCTATAACTCCAATTTTATCTGATACTTTTCTTCCTCCAAGTATTGCCATAAATGGTCTTTCTGGGTTATTTAATTTCTCTCCCATAAAGTCTAATTCTTTTTCAATTAAGAATCCTGAAACAGCTGGTAAGTATGCTGCCACACCTGCAGTTGAAGCATGTGCTCTATGTGCAGTTCCAAATGCATCGTTTACATATACATCTGCAAATGATGCAAGTTTTTTTGCAAATTCTGGATCATTGTCTGTTTCTTCTCTATGGAATCTAACATTTTCTAGTAAAACAATATCTCCCTCTTTCATATTATTTACTAATTCTTGTGCACTTTCTCCAATAACATCTTTTGCAAGTTTTACTTCTTTTCCTAATAGCTTAGAAAGTTCAGCTGCTATTGGTGCTAAAGAAAATTCTTTTTTAAACTCTCCCTTTGGTCTACCTAAATGAGAACACAAAATTATTTTAGCATTATTATCTAATAAATATTTAATAGTATCTAAAGCTGATACAATTCTTCTGTTATCTGTGATATTTCCATTTTCATCTTGTGGAACATTAAAATCACATCTAACTAAAACTTTCTTTCCTTTTACATCTATATCTCTAACAGTTTTCTTATTCATTTAAAAACCTCCAATTTTATTTGTATAAAATTAGAGGTTAGAATTCAGTATTTGGTATTTTGCGTTTTGATTACATTACAAAACATTAAATTTTAAAAACCAAACACGAAACTCCAACCCCCATTCTCTTTTTATATTTTTATAAATTTTAAACTCATAATATCAAATATTAAACAAAGCAAAATGCTGCTTTTCATTTGTTTTTAACCTAATTCAGCAAAAAACTTAATAGTTCTAACCATCTGACTTGTATATGAATTTTCATTATCATACCAGCTAACAACTTGAACTTGATATAAATCTTCATCTATTTTTGTTACCATTGTTTGAGTTGCATCAAATAATGATCCATATGTTATTCCTATAATATCAGAAGATACTAATGGTTCTTCTGTATATCCAAATGATGCACTTGATTGTGCTTTCATTGCTGCATTTATTTTTTCTGGTGTTATATCTTTTCCTTCAACAACTGCTATTAATATTGTTGTTGAACCTGTTGGAACTGGAACTCTTTGTGCAGATCCTATTAATTTTCCATTTAATTCTGGAATAACTAGTCCTATTGCTTTTGCAGCACCTGTAGAGTTTGGTACTATATTAACTGCTGCAGCTCTAGCTCTTCTTAAATCTTCTTTTCTATGTGGTCCATCAAGTAACATTTGATCTCCTGTATAAGCATGAACTGTTGTCATTATTCCTGATTTTATTGGTGCAAAATCATTTAATGCTTTTGTCATTGGTGCTAAACAGTTTGTAGTACAAGAAGCTGCTGAAATTATTTTATCATCTGGTGTTAAAATGTTTTCGTTTACTCCATATACTATTGTTGGTAAATCTTTACCAGCTGGTGCAGATATAACTACTTTTTTTGCACCTGCATTTATATGTGCTGTTGCTTTTTCTTTAGATGTATAGAAGCCTGTACATTCTAATACAACATCTACTCCTATTTCTCCCCAAGGTAAATTGTTTGCGTCTTTTTCTGCGTATATTTTTATAGTTTTTCCATCAACTGTAATTGAATCTTCTCCTGCAACTACAGTATCAGCTTTTTCATATCTTTTTTGTGCTGAATCATATTTTAGTAAGTGAGCTAACATTTTAGGGCTTGTTAAATCGTTTATTGCAACAATCTCATATCCCTCTGCTCCAAACATTTGTCTAAACGCAAGACGTCCTATACGTCCAAATCCATTAATAGCAACTTTAACTGCCATAATTTTCCTCCATTCCGATACAATAAAAATGTGTATCCGTAAATAAAATTCGTCTTTCTAAGACTATATTATTTTATATCAAAAAAGAATACTTGTAAAGTATTCTTTTTGTTTTTTATTAAATTTATTTCGTTAAATAACTTATTCAAAATTAGTTATTTTTTTTACCAAATGAAACTTCTTGAAATAAGAAATCATGTACTTTTTGCCATGTAACTTCTTGGTGTAAAAACTCATTTATTTCTTTTTCCATCTTTTGTTGTTTTGGTGTTAATTCTACAACTATTTCTTTGTTTAAAAATTCTTCTGCATCTTGTAACCAAAATGCTTTAAATTTTGACCAAAATCCTTGTTTAACTGGTAATGCTGTATCTACTGGTTTAAACATATCGCTCATTTTCATTCCTCCTCATCTTCATTTGTAATACAATTATTTCTTAGTATATTTATATTACAAATATATATTTTTTTCAATAGTTTTTGTGTTAAATGTTTATTACAATTATATTGCATTTATATTACAGCATTTCCAATTAATTCTTCCCCTAGTATTGATGTTATTTTTACTGGTACAATTTGATTATGGAATTTTTCTATGTCTTCTTTTATATTTACTACCAAATAATTTTGTGTGTGGCCTTTTATATAGCCTTTGCTTGCTTCTTCAAATAATACTTGAACTGTTTTTCCAACATACGATTCATTATATATTTGTTGGTTCTTATTGGATAAACTAATTAATTTTTTGCTTCTTTCTTCTTGTATATTTGGTGCTATCTGGTTAGGCATTGTAGCGGCCTTAGTTCCATCTCTTCTAGAATATTTAAACACATGCATTTTATAGAAATTAATTTCTTTTAAAAATTCATATGTTCTTTCAAATTCATTTTCTGTTTCGCCAGGAAATCCTACAATTATATCAGTAGTTAAAATTACATCATCATATGTATTTCTTAATAATCTTACAACATTTCTAAACTCTTCTGTTGTATACCTTCTATTCATTCTTTTTAATGTCTCATCACATCCACTTTGTAAAGATAAATGAAAATGATGGCATATTTTTTCAAGTTTTGCTAATCTTTTTAAAAAGCTTTCATTTATGAGCATAGGTTCTAAAGAGCCTAATCGAATTCTTTGTATCCCGTTAATTTCATTTATTTTTTCTAATACATCTATCAATCCAATATCTTCTTTTAAATCTTTACCATATGATGCTATATGTATTCCAGTAATAACTACCTCTTTTATTCCTTCTTCTGCAAGTTTAGTTATTTCTGCTACTATGTTTTCTATCTTTCTGCTTCTAACTTTTCCTCTTGCATATGGTATTGCACAATATGAACAAAATCTATCGCATCCATCTTGAACTTTTACTATTGCTCTTGTTTGTTCTATATGTGTTACAAAGCCATATTCATCATACTCGTCTTGATGTAATACATCATTATATTTTATCTGTTTTTCACCTTTTCTATATTTTTCAATATATTTTACTATGTCTTTTTTTTCATTATTTCCAAGTATTAAATCTAATTCTTTTATATTTTCTAGCTGTTCTTTAGCAGTTTGTACATAGCATCCAACAGCTACAACAATTGCATTTCCATTTAATTGTTTTGCTTTTCTAATCATTTGTCTTGATTTTTTATCTGACATATTTGTTACAGTGCAAGTATTAATTACATATATATCTGCTATTTCAGTAAATCCAACTATTTCATAACCTGCTTGTATAAATTTTTGTTCCATTGCATTTGTTTCATATTGATTTACTTTACATCCTAATGTACAAAAAGCTACTTTTTTCATTTTATTCTCCATTTCTTATTTCTTATATTTGTTTAAACAAACAAAATGCAAATCTATGATACGTATTTTATACGTTAATTAGATTTGCATTGCTGTTTAATAAATTTAACTGATGTTATTATCTTCTTTTTCCATCAAGTATATCTAAGTTATCTAATGCCTTTCCTGTTCCAAGTGCTACACAAGATACAGTATCATTTGCTATCATTACATTGATTCCTGTTTTTTCTTGTAATAATTTATCTAATCCATCAAGAAGGCTTCCTCCACCTGTCATGTATATTCCTCTATCACTTATATCAGCTGCAAGTTCAGGTGGTGTTTTTTCTAACACTCCATGTACAGCATCAACTATTAACATGGCTGGTTCAATTAAAGCTTCCATCATTTCGCTTGAATGTATTGTAAGAGTTTTTGGAAGTCCTGTTGTTAAATCTCTTCCTCTTATGTCCATCTCAACATCTTGTATTTTAGGATAAACACAACCAATATTTACTTTTAACTCTTCAGCTGTTCTTTCTCCTATTATTACATTATGTTTTTTCTTTATATATCTAATAACAGCTTCGTCAAATTTATCTCCTGCAACTTTTATTGATGAACTTACAACAGAACCTCCTAGTGAGATTACTGCTATATCTGTTGTTCCTCCACCTATATCAACTATCATATTTCCACATGGTTTTGATATATCTATTCCTGCTCCAATAGCTGCTGCAATAGGTTCTTCTATTAAATATACTTTTCTAGCTCCTGCTTGTGAAGCCGCATCTATAACTGCTTTTCTTTCAACCTCTGTTACTTGTGATGGAATACAAATCATTATTCTTGGTGCAAACATTGTCTTTCCACCTATTTTGTTTATAAAATATTTAAGCATCTTTTCTGTTACAGTATAATTTGATATAACTCCATCTTTTAGTGGTCTTGTGGCAACAATATTACCAGGTGTTCTTCCTAACATTCTTCTTGCTTCTTGTCCAACTGCTAAAACTTCATTTGTGTTATTATCTACAGCAACAACTGAAGGTTCTCTTAAAACTATTCCTTTTCCTTTAACAAAAGCTATAACTGTTGCAGTCCCCAAGTCTATTGCTATATCTTGTCCAAAACCAAACATAATACCTACTCCCTTATTTTATACAATAAAAATTGTAACGAATATTACTTTTATGTTGCAAATTCGTTACAATTATATTACATATATTTAAAAATTTCAAGCCTTTTTTTATATAATAGAAAATTTCTCTTTTTCTACTATATAAAATATAAAATTAATAATGTACCTATTATTAAAGATGTCTTTGTTTCTTGACTCACAAATTCTTCTTCTGTGGCATTATTAGCGTTGTCTGTAATCGTTAGGGTTGCATAGTCTACATTTGTAAATCTATATCCCATTTCAAAATCTTTAGATTTATCAGGTTCTAAATTTTCTATTTTAACATATTTCGTTCCTAATTTTACATCTCTTGCAGAATACAAATCTATCTTTAAATATTTATCATTTATTATTTCCTGTGTATTATTTTTTATGCTACCATTTATAACACCATTTACATATGTTGCTTGATTTTTTAATATTGTTATTTGTGGTGAATTTGTATATATTTTTGCATTTATATTTTTATATGTACTATTTAATGATATATAAATTATAACGTTAGAAAATATCCATAATGCTGCAACTGCTAATGCATATAATAAAAATGTTTTTAATCTTTTCATTTCTAAATTCCTTTTTAAATTTTTTATGTAATTTATTATATCTTCATTTTAAATAATTGTCAAATTAATATTACTCGAGACTGCATTAGTTTAGTTTGATTCTAGTAATGACGCTCCAATTATACCTGCATCATTTTCATATTTGGCAATTAATATTTTAGGTATTGGATTAAGTAAATAATTTTGAATTTTATTTTCTAATTTGGGCATAAATATCTTTTCATAATAAGAAAAACTTCCTCCTATACATATTGCATCTGGCTCAAATATTTTTATTAGATTTGCAATTCCAATAGCAAGAAAATCTGTATATCTTTCTATTATTTCATTAACTTGCTCTCTTTTTTGTCCACTCTCTATAATTTCAAACATTTTAAAACTTGTTATTTTATCTATATCAAACAGTTCTTCAACCTCTCTTCTAAAGGCTCTCATTGAGGCGTATTCTTCAAAACAACCATTTTGCCCACATCTGCATTTTCTTCCATTAATATCTATAACCATATGTCCAATTTCAAAACCTTGATATTTATTAGGTGAAACTAGTTTATTATTATAAAAATATGCTCCACCAATTCCCGTTCCTAAAGTTAAGAAAATACAATTGTCATAATTTTTTAAATTTCCCAATGTTTTTTCACATATTCCTGAACATTTTACATCGTTTTTTAAGTATGTTGGTATATTAAATTCTTTTTTTAATATTTCTGGTAAGTTTATGGTTTCTCCATTTTTAGTAGCTATACCATTTACAATATCTGAAGAAGGAAATCCAATTCCGATTTTTTCAATAATAATATCAGGTTTTTCTTCTTTTATTTCTTTAATTATTTTCTTTATATAAATTTCTATGCTTTTTAAAAAGTTATTTTTTTCTTCACTGGTCCAATTATGCTCTTTTTTTATAATAATATTATTTTCATTATCAACAAGACCAATTCCTATATGACTTCCGCCTATATCTATTCCTATTCTCATAACATTTCTCCTTTTTTATACAAAATGAAGAATGAATAAAATATTCACTCTTCATTATATTTATTATACACCTGCTGCTGAGAATAACCAGCCACCCATATATACATTGATACATGGAACCAATACTACAATTACAACAAATATTAATGCTATACCAACAATTAAGTATACTATTTCTGGTAGTACTTTCATTATTTTTGCAATTGTATTATCTATGTCTGTTTGTAAATATTCCAACAATTTTGCCATCATTTCTTTTAAATCTGTACTCATACCAATGTTTAACATTTCAATAATCATTGGTGATGCAAGTCTAGATTTTTCAAATGATTCAACCCAAGATTGTCCAAGTATAATATCATTAATTGATGATTCTATTATTGATCTTAAAACCACATTTTTAACTACATTTTTACTTGTCTCTAAAGAATCTTGAATTCTTATACCATTGTTTAGGTTTAACAACATTGCTCTAGCAAATCTTAAGAAATCTAGAGAAAATATTAATCTTCCAAACAAAGGCATAGTATATTTAAAATAATCAAAATTATATCTTCCTTTAGGAGTATTTATATAAGCTATAAATACTGCAACAATTCCTCCTATTACAGCAAGTGGAATATACCAGTATTTCATCATAACGTTTATTGCATTTGCAAACCATAAAGTTATTGCTGGCAATTTTTCATTTGATCCCATAGATTCAAATAAATTTTGAATAATTGGAACTATTACAATAACACCTATTATTAACATTGCAAGTATTGCAACAAACATTACTGCATTAGGTATTAATATTCCTCTTAATTTTTTATTAAACTTTTCAGTTTCGTCTAAATATTGAACAGCTTCTTCTAAAGATTTTGTAAGAGATCCTGATTGTTCACCAACTCTTATCATATTTATATACAAATATGGAAATACATCTGAATAATATTCCATAGTTGTGTACATATTTTCACCGGCTTCCACACCAGCTAATATATCTTTAATTATTTCTCTTAATTGGTCATTTTCTGTAGTTTCAACAATTGTACTTAATGCATGAATATTGTTGAAATTTGCTTTTTTTAGTAAATATAAATCTTGCGTAAATATTACTAAATCTCTTGTTGTTATTCTAGTAGTAATGTTTAGGCCCATTCTCTTTAAAAGACTTACTTTTTCTGGTCTTTCAGTCGCATTAAAATAACTTCCTGCATCAATATCTTTTACAATATCATTTACGTCGCTTATATTTCTCTTTTGTTTTTGAGTTCTTTTTGAAATAATTCTATTAACTTGTACTATATTTATTGGTGTAAGATTATTTCTTTTTAACTTTTTAATTAATGACTTTCTGTTTATGTCTTCTACTTTGTTTCTTACTATAGTACCATTGTTTGTAACAGCTCTATAAACAAAAATTGGCATAGTCTATTTCCTCCCAAATTATAATCCTTTGTCCTTTTTTATTCTTAGTTGCATTATAGTTCTATTTAAAATCTCAATGTTTTTTTCTTCTACTTGCGCTTTAGCTTGTTCTAATGTTATCTTGTCTTCCACAAACAATTTGGCAATAGAATTAATTAATCCTATACTACCATTATCAGAATTACTTTGTATTGCATCTTCAATTTCAGAAACACTTAATTTGTCTTTTCTTATTAATCCTGAAACTATATTGTCAACTACCATAACTTCTGGAACCAATACTAGTTTATCATTTTTACCTGGCAATAATCTTTGTGAGACTACTAGTTTTAAAAGAGATGATAATAAATATTTTACTGTGGTTTGATCTGAAATTTCATAGAAGTTTATCATTCTATCTATTGTCTCAGCACATGATTTTGTATGAAGTGTACCAATTACCAAATGCCCAGATTCTGCAGTTTCTATTGCAGCTTCCATAGTTTCTCTATCTCTTATCTCCCCTATTATTACTATATCGCAGTCTTCTCTTAATGAGTTTTTTACACCATCACTAAATGTAAGTGCATCTCCACCAAGTCCAACTTCTTTTTGTACAATCATTGACATTTTTGATGTATGCTTATATTCTATTGGGTTTTCCAATGATAATATTTTTTTGTTTTGAGACTCATTAATTTCATTTACCAATGCATTTAATGTTGTCGTTTTGCCAGAGTTTGTTTTTCCTGTTACTAAAATTAAACCTTGTGGTTGAAATGTCATTCTTCTAACAATATCTGGTACTCCTAAATCTACATATTTAGGCAATTCTTTTTTTATAAGTCTTAAAGTAAATATCGGAACACCATCTGAAAGTGATATATTAATTCTTAATCTTATATCTTTATACTCATATGAAGTATCCAATTTTTTTGTTTCTTTAAACAAATTATCTTTATCTAAATTTCCTTTTATTATCGAATCATATATGTCATACATATCATCTGGAGTTAATGGAGCATATTTTTCAACTTCTTCTAATCTTCTTACAATTCTTATCATAGGTTTTAAACCTGATATTAAATGTATATCTGATGCATCTTTTTCTATTGCTATATCTATTAAATCTTCAATTTGTACCATTTTTAAAATTCCTTTCTAATTTAATAATAATTTTTTATTTAATTCTGGCATATTAGTTAAACCATTTATTACTTTTCTAATTCCATCTATTTCTAATGGTTCATAGCCATATTTTAAAGCTTCTTTTTTTATTTTTACTGAAGATTCTCCATTAGATATTAATTCTTTAAGTTCATCGTTTATTTGCATTACTTCAAATATACCAATTCTATCAAGATATCCAACATTATTGCATTTTTTACATCCTACTGCATCGTATGTTTTTTTATCTTTCATGTCAAATTTAATTCCATATTTTTCTTCAACTGATTTTATTATTTTTAATTCTTCTTCATTGAAATCTCTTTCTTTAGCACACTCCTTACATAATCTTCTAACTAATCTTTGAGATGCAGTAGTTGCTAAAGTACTCGCTATATCATAATTAGACACTCCAAGTTTTCTAAGTCTTGTTATAACTTCGACTGCATCTATTGTATGAATTGTAGATAAAACATAATGTCCAGTTTGTCCAGCTTGCATTGAAATTTCAGCTGTTTCTTTATCTCTTATTTCTCCAACTAATATTATATCTGGATCTTGTCTTAATATTGTTCTTAATGAAGATGCAAAAGTAGTTTTTGAATCCATTTCAACTTGGTTTAAACCAGGTATTCTAATTTCAACTGGGTCTTCAATTGTAGTTATATTTATTTCTGGTCTATTCAAATCATTTATTATTGCATACAAAGAAGTAGTTTTACCTTCACCTGTTGGTGCACCCATAACAGTAACACTGTTTCTTTTTTCGAAGCATTCATGTATTCCTTTATCTTTTGGAAATCCTAAGTCATATAGACCTTTAATGTTTTGATTTTTCTTTAGTAATCTTAAAACAAATTTTTCACCATATATATTTCTTTGTGAAGAAACACGAATATTATATTCTGGATAAGTAATTATTCTACCATCTTGGTCTTCTTGTTTTTCTTGATACATATTTGAAATAGCTTTTAAACGTCCTATAACTTGAGTTTGTTTTTCTTTAGGCAATTCCACAACTATATAAAGTTCACCATCTATTCTATATCTAACTCTTAACTTATCTTCCATTGGTTCAAAATGTATATCACTTGCTCTTTTGTTCATACCAGTTTTTATTATTGTGTCCACTAATTTTACAACATCTTCATTTGTATTAATATTTTCGTCAACTTTTCCTTCTAATTGGTTTATAATTTCATTAATATTAGATTCAAATGTTATAAACTTCTCCATAACAAGACCTTTATTTAACAACAAAAGTCTCACTTTATCTATATTAGTTTTATTAGCGGTATCTGCAAAACATACTCTTACTTTTCCTTGAGAAATATAAAATGGTATTGCTTTGCAACTTTTTGCAATATCAATAGAAATATATTCTTCAATGTTTAATTTAATATCATTGAATCTTAAAATAATACCCTTCTCACCAAGAATATCTCCAATTGCATCAATTAACACATTTTCATCACAGTCAGTTATTTCTCTTAATATTTCTCCAATTTTCATTTTTCTATGTGTCTTTTGATAATCAATTGCTGCATTAATTTGACTTTCTGTTACAATTCCTTTTCTTACTAATTCTACTCCAATAGGTAACCTTCTATCAGTATCCATATTATCCTCCTAATAAATATCTTCGATTTTATAATTTAAGCTTTTTTGGAAATTATCAAATTCTATATTAACATTAATAATATCTCTATTCTCACTTTCTGGAAAAGAAAAAGTTATATTTTTTACATCTCTACATATTACTTTATTGTTATAATATATTGAACTATTTGAATATGAAAACGAATTTCCAGAAGTAAATAAAATATATTTATCTTCCAATCTATCTACTTTATTATTTAAAGTTTTTATTTCCTTTAAAAAATATGCATTAAATTTATTAAATTCTATAACTTCTTTGGTATCTGCTTGTATACTATTAGTATTGCTATAAAATTTAGTTATTACTGAACTAATAACAGCAATTGCAATTGTCATAGCAATTACATATATAACCAAAGACGATAACGTAATACCATTTTGTTTTTTCATATTTACTCCTTTGCTTTTAGTCTTTGCATTGTAACGTTATATGTTTTATTACCTACTTTATAAGACAAAGTAACTGATATTTTCTTTATTATTTGTTCTTGATTATCTAATTGATTAACACTATAAGATACTTCATAATAGTTTTTTACATTTTCAGGCAAAAAATTATCCATATTTTGTTCTAGAACTTCATCATAGCTTGCCATTCCTATTTTTTCAAATGTTTCAGTAATATATACAATAGCCAAGCCCTCTTTTTTTAATTTTGTATTTTGAAAAAAATTATTATACATTAATGAAATTATTAAAGTTGAAAATATAATTATTGCTATTATTGTTACAGTTATTTCAACTTCTATAAATCCTTTTTGGTCTTTTTTCATTTTTATTCCTCTCTATATAATATAATTTATTAAAATATTAGCAATTAAAATAATTATTAAATTACTTATACTCAAATAAAATCCAACCGGTATTGGTGCTTTTTTATTCTTATTTAATAAATTATGTATAGCAATAATTAGTAATGCTAATATAACAGAAAGAATAAATAGCTTAGCCCCACCAAATACTATAATATAAAGTGCTAAATACAACACTTGTATATAATATTTTTTTATCATTGTAACCATTGTAAATATATTATCTAAAACCAATACGACAACTAATAGTATTAAATATATAACATATTGATACACATTAAAAATTCCTAATGTATATTGATATATCATATATATTATTTCAAGTATGTAACCACAAAATATTACACTTTTACTTATAATTATTTTTTCTTTGTCTATTCCAGCTACAATAAATAAAATAGAAGAATATATTAAGGTAGCAATAAAATTAATTTGATTACTTATGTTAAATACAGATACTTTAAATGCTAAAGCAAAAAACAAGAAAGCGAAACCAGATAATAATTCTAATATTAGGTATCTAGGTCTAATCTTATCTTTGCAGTATCTACATTTTCCTCCAAGAAATATATAACTAAATACTGGAAATAAGTCAAAAAATCCTAATTTGTGATTACAATTAGGACAATATGAATGTTTTATTAATATATCTTCTTTTTTAGGGATTCTATACACAGCTAAAGTAAAAAAGCTTCCAAAAAAAGTACCTATTATAAATATTATTGCATATAAAAAAATGTTCATATTTCTACTATGATATATTAATTAATATCATATTTCTCCCTTCATATTTTGAAAATAAGCATATGCATCATTATTGCAATATGGCGCATATGCTTATTAGTTAAATAATATTAAAAACTATTCTGCATCATTCCAATGATTTAAGTAGTTTTCATATGCATTAACAAGGTTAGCTTCATTACCTTGAGCTGCTGTATATTCTGTTTTAGCATTTTTAGCATGGTTTATTATACCATTTCCTGAAACAGCAGCTATAGCAACAACAGCTAATATTAATAATACTATTATAGTAATTATTAATGCAACTAATGTAATACCTTTTTGTCCTCTCATTTTTTTTCCTCCTTTGCTTTAATAAATATATATATATATATATTTATTTATAAAAAATAAATATACTATAAACTATTTTGTACCATCATCATCATAAAAGTTTTCATTGTTTTTGTTATTATTATTGCTATTATTTTCAGATGATGATGTATTATTTTCGCTTGTTGATGTTCCATTTGATGTAGAAAGTTCTGCAAATGGATTTTTCTTTCCTTTGTTATATTCTTTATTTTTTTCATAGTTTTTCAAATCTGCTGCATCTATATAATAAGTAGTAACAATTTGTTTAGTTTCTTCTTCTTTTCCTTCATCTAAGTCTTTTTGCATTTCATTAGAAAGTGTATATTCTTCTGCTTCTGGAATCACTTTGCTTAATGAAATTTTATCATAAAATATAATAGATATAATAAGGAGTATTGTAACTACAATTAATATGCTAATAATTATATCTTTAATTATTGAAAATTTTTCGTTTTTCATATAATCTCCTTTCTGAAGGAATCTATTTTAATACACTAGTTGAGTTATTTTGTATATTGTTATTTGTGGTAGTATTTGAAGAATCTGTATCTGTTGAAGTTTGTGTAGAAAGTAATGCTTCAATATTAACATTTTTAATTGTAAAACTTGCTGATACTTCTTCTCCACTTCCATTCATTTTAAAATTATATATTCTAAAGTTTAATTCAGAGTTGTTTTCTATATCTGATATAAATTGAGAAATATTTACATATCCACCTGAAACACTAAAATTTAAATCGTATAATGTTTCTTTTGCACTACTATTTTTTTGTACATCCATTCCTATTTTTAAATTTCTTGTTGTAGCATATTTTCCAAATATTCTCCATAAATATCCTATATCATATTGTTTAGTTTCATATATATTACTATCTTCGCCATCTGTAAATCCAACTAGTTCTTCATATTTTTGTTTTTGTATTGTATGCTTAGTATAAGTATCTTCTAAAGCCTTTACGTTTTCAGGATAATCTACAGAAGATAAGCTACTTGCAGTAGCTATTTTTTCATTTAATAAATTATTTTTTTCAATCATCTGTGGAATTGATAAAATTTGAAAATTTCCAATTTTAATTCCAACAACAGTTGTATATACTAATAATAATATGAAAACCAAAAACAATATAAGTGTTATTCTATTTCTCATGGCAATTCTCCTTCTATTGTAACAGTTAAATATCCAGATTGAATAGTTCCAGAGTCAGATACAACATCTTTTAAAATTTTTTCAGTTTTTAATTTTGCTTTAAAGAAAGCGGCTTGTTCATATTTAGTTGTTTTGGCAACTATAACTATATGACTATTTGAAGTATTTTCTATTGATGTCAACTGTACATTTTTAGGTATTATAGCCATAATATTATTTAATAAATTAGGTATAGTATTTTTGTATCTTTTATCTTCCGAATTCGCATCATTCATATTTTGAATATTATTAATTAAAGTTTGATAATCTGTTATTTGTGTATTAAATTGTTTATTATACTCTTTTATCTTTTTAATTCTAGAATTTGTATTGCTAATTGCTATATCAGTTCTCTGAATTTTTTTATTAAATTGATTATTTATAACAAATCCACCCATTAAATACACTGTAGTTAATATTCCAAAAGTTATAAGTGCTGTGTTACATTGTTTACCAAATTTACTTAAGAAATCATTTACAATTTTTGAAGCATCTTGTGTATTCTTTTGAGACACATCTCTTGTTAAAAGCATTTTTAATTTATTCAAAGATGATTCTTTTATAAAGTTAATTTCGGTATTTTTCTTTTCTAACCCTTGTAATGCTATAGATATAGCAGAGTTAACTTCTATATAGTCTTTTATATTTATTTTAGAATTACTATTTATAAAACTTGGTCTTACAATTTCGCATGGGACATTTTTTAATGCATCTTGAAAGTATATATCAATATTATTGATAACTGCTAGAGTACCTGTTAAATATACTTTATCTATTTTTTCAAGGCTTTCGTTAACCATTCTTCTTACTTCTGTAGCTAATTGGTAGCAAGTTGGCATTATATCATCTAAATAATCATTTTCTTCATATTGTAAGTCTTTATCGTTTTCAGTATAAATAGTAGAATTTTTACATATCTCATAAGACTTAGAATATGAATTTTCCTTTTTATTTATGCTATCTAATACATTTTTAGCGCCTATTTTTAATACACTAATATCCAAAATTCCCTTTTCTGAGAATTTTGTAATAGTAGTATCGCTTTCCATATTAACAATTATAGCAGTAGTCTTTTTTTCTTTTTTTAATAAATTTGGTATAGTAACACTTACTGGCAAAATACTATTTATTTTATTCATTTGATTTTTTCTTTGAGCAATTGTAGTTTTAGGCATTGCAATATGAATAACTTTTAATCTTTCATTTTCTTTTGTTCCAGTAAAAATATATCTTTGTTCATATATATTTTGATTGATATCTCTTTGACTACATATATCTTCAAACTCTGTTTTTATTACGCCTTCAATATCTTTTCTATTAAGCATGCTAAATACTTCAATTTTATTGTATATTTCCTCACTAGCATTTATGCTTATCAATGATTTAAAGCTATAAGTTTCTTCTATAATTTGATTTATTGTTTCTTGCAAATTTTCATAAAACTTTATACCAAAAGATTCAACTTTAATAGCTTCATTGTTTTTTGAAACTTTTGCATATTTTATTAAGTTGTTTTCTATATATAAACCTAAGCAACTAGCCATAGTTGGATCCTTTCTTTTTTTATAATATTATTTTAAATAATTAATTCAAAATAATACTTGTATAAATTTTATTTTTTTACATTTTTTTCATATATATTTTATTATTTTATTTTAAAAAGTCAACATCATAACTTTATTTGTAATATAAAAATAACTATATTGTAACATTTTTGTAATATTTGTTTTTTCCTACGCACAGAATAGTTTTATTTTATATTTTGATGCATAATTAAGTTAAAAATGGAAAATATATCTTTAAAATATACAATTTAAAATTACAAATTATTATTTTTAAAATCAAATTATATTTTTTCCATTTAGGAGGTTTTTTATGAGTACACAAAAGCATTTAATTGTTACTGGAATTTCAAACATTTCTTGGAAAGATGCAACCCTAAAAGCAATAAATGAAGTTTCAAAAACAATAGATTATATCTCATCAATAAAAATTTTAGAGCAAAGAGCAAATATTTCTAATAATCAAATAACAGAATATTTTGTAGATATAGATCTAAATTTTATAATTGATGAAAACAGACATTAAGGAGGTAAATATGCAACCATTAGATAATCAAAAATCTTATCAAGATTACGTTGATAAAAAAACGCCTAACTCTCCAATATTCAAAAACTGTTTTAATGCCTTTTGGGTTGGTGGTTTAATATGTGTTATAGGACAAATTATAAATTTATATTGCAAATCTAGAGGATTAGATACTCAAATTTCTGGGACTATTGTATCTATTATTCTTATTGGAATAAGTGCATTTTTAACAGGTTTAAATTTATTTAATAAAATAGGTAAATTTGCAGGCGCAGGTTCTTTAGTTCCTATAACAGGTTTTGCAAACTCAATAGTTTCACCAGCAATGGAATATAAGTCAGAAGGATATGTTATGGGGGTTGGCGCAAAAATGTTTACAGTTGCTGGACCAGTTCTTGTATATGGAATTTCTAGTTCAGTAATTATAGGTATGATTTATTTTATATTTAAATAAGTTTCAGGAGGTATTATGGAGAAATTAGGAAAACAAACAATAAAATTTAATAATCCCCCAACAATAACAAATACTGCTTGTATTGTAGGGCCTAAAGAAGGTGAAGGGCCTCTTGCAAATTTCTTTGATAAATGTTTAGAAGATGAATTCTGGGGAGAAAAGACATGGGAAAAAGCAGAAAGTAAAATTATTAAAGAAACTGTAAATTCAGTAATAGCAAAATCAAATATTCCAAGTTCTTCTATAGATTATTGCTTTGCAGGTGATTTATTAAACCAATGTATTTCGTCAAGTTTTGGCTTAAGAGATTTAGGCGTTCCTTTTATAGGAATATTTGGAGCGTGTTCAACTTTTGTTGAAGGCTTAATATTATCAAGTGTATTCATTGATGGTAATGCAGGAAGCAATTGTATATGTGCAGCTTCAAGTCATTTTTGTAGTGCCGAAAAACAATTTAGATTTCCATTAGAGTTAGGAAATCAAAGACCACCTTCTTCTCAATGGACTGTAACAGGTGCAGGAAGTGCAATTGTTTCTAATTCAGGCTCTGGACCTAAAATAACCTATGCAACAATTGGGAAAATTGTGGATATGGGAATCAAAGATGCTAACAGTATGGGTGCAGCAATGGCTCCTGCAGCATTAGACACACTTTTAACACATTTTAAAGATACTGGAAGAAATCCAAGTTACTACGATGCTATTTTAACTGGTGATTTGGGTCATATAGGAAAAGAAATAGTAATAGACCTTGCTCAAAAACAAGGATATAATATTAAATCAAATTACAATGATTGTGGAGTTTTGATTTTTGATAAAGAAACTCAAGATACGCATTCTGGCGGAAGTGGATGTGCATGTTGTGGAACTGTATTTTCAGGTTTTTTATATAATCAATTGCAAACTGGTAAAATAAAAAAATTGCTTCTAATAGCAACAGGAGCTCTGACAAACGCAACAAGTTCTCAACAAGGAGAATCAATTCCAGGAATCGCACATGCAGTCTCAATAGAAGTTCAATAATTTTTTCACTCGTATCATAAATCAGAAAGGATGTTTAAAATGTTTGATTTTTTTCAAAGTATAAATTATATGCAACTCTTATATACTTTTTTAGTTGGAGGTGCCTTATGTTTAATTGGTCAAATATTAATAGATAAAACAAAATTAACTCCAGCACGAATATTAGTTATATATGTTACTGTTGGTGCAATATTAGGTGGAATAGGTGTTTATCAGTATTTAGTTGACTTTGCAGGCGCTGGTGCCACAGTTCCGCTCACTGGTTTTGGTTATAATTTAGCAAAAGGTGCAAAAGAAGCTGTTGACCAATATGGATTTGTAGGTTGTTTTATTGGTGGTACAAAAGCAGCTGCTGGTGGAATTGCTGCTGCAATTTTCTTCGGATATATTGCGTCTCTAATTTCAAAACCTAAAATGAAAAAGCAATAATAAAAAACGAGGCAAAAACAAATCATTTTTAATTTTGACTTGTTTTTACCTCGTTCTTAATTATATTTATTTATGCTTTTTTAGCTATTTCAGCTATCTTTGCAAATGCTTCTGCATCTGTTACAGCTATTTCTGCTAACATTTTTCTGTTTATAGCAACATTAGCTTTTTTTAGTCCAGCTATTAATGTACTATATGTTAATCCATTAATTCTAGCAGCTGCATTAATTCTAGCTATCCATAATTTTCTAAAATCACTCTTCTTATCTTTTCTTCCTACGTATGCATACATTCCAGATTTCATAACTGCTTGTTTAGCTGTTCTAAATCTGTAACTTTTTGCTCCATAATAACCCTTTGCTTGTTTTATTATTTTTTTATGTTTTTTTCTAGTAATTTTAGCTGTTTTTACTCTTGCCATTTTCTATTTCACTCCTTTATTCATTAATTTCCATATGGTAATAATTTTTTAATTCCTGCTTCGCAAGTTTTATCTGCATAAGCATTTTGTATTTTTCCAGATTTCTTTTGTCTAGAAGTTTTGTTAGCTAAAAGATGTCTTCTATTTGATTTTGTTCTTTTAACTTTTCCTGTAGCTGTTAAACTATATCTTTTTTTAGCAGCTTTATTAGTTTTTAATTTTGCCATAATAATTCTCCTTTCAAAACTCTTTTATATTTATTCAAAATTATCTTATTTACTAGATAAAATTATAAACATATTTTTCCCTTCTAGAGATGGTTTTTTATCTACATTTGCGATATCTTCCAACTCTTCTGAAAATTTATTTAATAAATTCTCTCCTGCTTTAGCATAGTTTAGTTCTCTTCCTCTAAATCTAACTGTAATTTTAACTTTTGCTCCATCTTCTAAAAACTTTCTTGCATTCTTAGCTTTAAAATTAAAATCATGGTCTTCTGTATTTGGTGTAACCCTAATTTCTTTAAGCTCTGAAACCTTTTGTTTTTTCTTAGCCTCTTTTTCTCTTTTTGCCTGCTCAAATTTATGTTTTCCATAATTCATTATTTTGCAAACTGGCGGATTTCCATTTGGAGCTACAAGAACTAAATCTAATTTTTTTTCTTCAGCTAATTCTAATGCTTCATTTGAAGACATAATTCCAAGTTTTTGTCCTTGTTCGTCAATAACTTGAACCTCTTTAAATCTAATTTTTTCATTAATTGGTAATTCTTGTTTTATATTAACACCTCCTAATATTTAATACAAAAGAAAAAAGATTGACACACTTTGTCAATCCACTACCATAATAAAATATCTATAAATTTAACATTTTATTTACCTTTTCCTGTAATTAGTTAAGGTGAGAAGTGGATTACTTCTTCTTTTCAATATTAATATAATACAATATTTTATTAATAAAGTCAAGATTTTTCTTTAAAATTATTGACTTTTTTTTTATTTTGTATTAGAATATATAGGTATTTTAAGATTTGATGCAATTATAACTTCTCCCCGGTAGTTATAATTTGTTTCATATAAATTATAAAAATAATGAATGGAGGGTAATTTTTACCATGAATAATACTACATATAGTGTAAAGAAAAGTGAAATTGAAAGTAAATGGTATATAATTGATGCAGCAAATAAACCATTAGGTAGAGTTGCTACTGAAGCTGCGAAATTATTAAGAGGAAAACACAAACCAACATATACACCACATATGGATGTTGGAGATCACGTAATAATACTTAACTGTAATCAAGTTATTTTAACAGGAAATAAACTTAACCAAAAAATTTATAGAAGTCATTCAGGATATATTGGTGGAATGAAAGAAGTATCTGCTAAAGATATGTTAGAAAATAATCCAGAAAAAGCAATGATGTTAGCTGTTAAAGGAATGCTTCCTCACAACAGATTAGGAGCAGACCAATTAAAGAAATTAAGAGTATATGCTGGTAGCGAACATGAAAATGCTGCTCAAAAACCAGAAATCTGGAATTTTTAATTAAAATTTAAGGAGGAAAAATAAATGCCTAAAGCAAAATCACAAAAAACAGTATTTTATGGAACTGGTAGAAGAAAAAGTTCTGTTGCAAGAGTTAGATTAGTAGAAGGAACTGGAAAAATTACTATAAATGGTAAAGATATAGATGAATATTTAGGACTAGAAACTTTAAAAGTTATAGTAAGACAACCATTAGTTGCTACAAACACATTAACAAAATACGATGTTATAGTTAAAGTAACAGGTGGAGGATATACAGGTCAAGCCGGAGCAATCCGTCATGGTATATCAAGAGCATTATTAGAAGCAAATGCTGAATATAGACCAGAATTAAAATCAAATGGTTTCTTAACAAGAGATCCAAGAATGAAAGAAAGAAAGAAATATGGTCTTAAAAAAGCAAGACGTGCTCCACAATTTTCAAAGAGATAATATATATACAAAAAATCCAGAATTTATATTCTGGATTTTTTATATTTTTCAAAATTATATTTATTTTTCTCTTCCCTCTAATTCAGCTATATGTTCTTTTAGAAATTCTATTATTTCATCATCTAAAGCTTCTGGACCTTCTAACAAATCTTTTAATCCCTCTAAATCTCCAGATTGAAACATTCTTTTTATACTTATTCTCCACATAGCGTTTTCATTTTCTTCATCATAATTTCTTCTCATAATTATTACACCTCTTAATAAGAACTACATTTTTCTAAATACTCCACCAACTTTTCCAAGTATTTTACAGTCTGGTACAATAATTGGATCCATTGTAGAGTTTTCTGGTTGTAATCTTATATGGTCTTTTTCTTTATAAAAAGTTTTAACAGTTGCTTCATCTTCTATTAATGCAACAACTATTTCTCCATTATTAGCAGTATTTTGTTTTTTTACTAATATATAGTCTCCATCTAAAATTCCAGCTTCTATCATACTTTCGCCTCTAACAGTTAGCATAAAACTTTCACAATTTCCTACAAAATCTATTGGAATTGGAAAAGTATCTGTTATATTCTCAACTGCAAGAATTGGAGCACCAGCAGTTATTTTTCCTATAACTGGTACATCTACCATTTCTCTATTAGAATAAAAATCTTTTGTGGTATCTACTGGTTTCTTTCCAGAACTTCCTTTTAGTAGCTTTAATGTTCTACCTTTTTGAGATTCTTTTTTTATATAACCTTTTTGTTCAAGTTTCTCAAGGTAGCCATGGACTGTAGCTGTTGACCTTAACCCTACAGCTTTTCCTATTTCTCTAACTGATGGTGGGTAACCATTTATTTTAGCTTGTTTTTCTATGTAATCTAATATTGCTCTTTCTCTTTTATTTAAAATAGTTGGATCTTTTTTGCTCATTTAAAAATCACTCCTCATTTTTTATTCTATTACATATTATCATACAAACAAATATATGTCAAACAAATTTTTGTATTTTTACAAAAAAAAGAATAGGTTTTATCCTATTCTTTCTAATTATACCATTCAAACTCCCATTCAAGTATTTTTACAGTATCTCCTTCTTTTACACCTTTTTCTTTTAATTTAGCTTCAATCCCTAATTCTCTTAATTGTTTTTGGAAATAATGCATAGATTCATTATCTTGAATGTTTACTCGTCCCATCAATCTATCAACTGCAGGACCTGATACAATATATTCCCCTTTTACATTTTCAATTTCAAACTCATCTTCTTCGTCTTTTAAGGTATATACTACTCTTTCTTCTATTGGTTCTATTATATCCTCTTTTGGAAGTTCTTTTAAAAGTTCAGAAACTCTTTTCATTAACTCTTTTATTCCTTCACCAGTTACTGCAGATATTTTAAATAGTTCTATTTCATTTTCTTTAGCCATTTCTTCAACTTCTTTAAGTAATTTTTCATCTTGCATTGCATCTATTTTATTTGCAACTATTACTTGTTTTCTAGTAGATAACTTTTCACTATATTTTTTAAGTTCTTCATTTATAACTTTAAAGTCATCTACTGGATTTCTTCCTTCAGAACCTGAAACATCTAAAAAATGAAGTAAAAGTCTTGTTCTTTCTATATGTCTTAAAAATTGTAGTCCTAATCCTGTTCCTTCGCTAGCGCCTTCAATTATACCAGGAATATCTGCTATAACAAAACTATCGCCATATTCTCCCTTTACTACTCCTAAGTTTGGAACTATAGTTGTAAAATGATAATCTGCAATTTTAGGTTTAGCTGATGTAACTTTAGATATAAATGTAGACTTTCCAACATTAGGGAAACCTAATAGTCCTACATCTGCTAAAAGTTTTAATTCTAATATAAATTCTTTTTCTATACCTTTTTCTCCATCTCTTGCAAATCTTGGAGCCTGTCTTGTTGATGTTGCAAAATGTGAATTTCCTTTTCCACCCTTCCCTCCGGGTAAAATAAGTTCAGTTTGTCCAACATTAGATAAATCTGTTACAATCTTTCCTGTTTCAGCATCTTTAACAACAGTTCCAGCTGGAACTTTTATATACAAATCTTCACCACTTTTTCCAAATCTATGTCCGCCTTCACCATTTTTTCCATCTTCCGCTTTAAACTTTCTTTTAAATCTGAAATCAAGTAAGGTATTCATATCTGGGTCAACTGTAAAATATACACTTCCACCACGGCCTCCGTCTCCGCCATCTGGCCCGCCAGCAGCAACATATTTTTCACGTCTAAAAGTTATAGCACCATTTCCGCCATTCCCTGATTTTGCTGTAATTTTCACGTAATCAATAAACATGTAATTCTCCTTTTCTAGTCTAATAATCTATTTTCATAGCTTTTTTTACTTTTTCCATTGTTTTAGTTGCTTCTTCCCTAGCTTTTTTAGTTCCTTCCATTAAAATTCTTTTTAGTTCTTCAGGTCTATCTTCATATTGTTTTCTTCTTTCTCTTAATGGTTCTAATTCTTTTATAATATTTGCTATTAATTGTTTTTTACAAGCAACACATCCACGTTTTCCAGCTTTACATTCTTCGCATATTGTTTGAACATCATCTTTGCTAAATAAATTATGATAATATGCAACCATACAAATATCTGGATTTCCTAAATCATCCTTTTTTATTCTTCCTGGGTCTGTTAATGCTCCCATTACTTTTTTAGTTATTTCTTCATCACTGTCTGATAAGTAAATAGCATTTCCCAAAGATTTTCCCATTTTTTCGTTTCCATCTAAGCCTTTTATTCTTTTATTTTTACTTAAAACAATTTTTGGTTCTTTTAAAGTTTCTCCATATATGCTATTAAATTTTCGTACAATTTCTCTACATTGCTCAACTAATGGTTCTTGATCTTCACCAGCCGGAACAATATCAGCTTCAAAACAAGTTATATCAGCTGCTTGGCTTACAGGATATCCTAAAAATCCATATGTAACACTCTCGCCAAACAAATCTCTTTTTTGTGCAATTTCTGTTTTTACTGTTGGGTTTCTTTGAAGTCTTGCAATTGTAACCAAATTAGAATAAAAAACAGTAAGTTCCGCAATCTCTGGCACCATTGATTGTAAAAAAATTGTTGTTTTAGTTGGGTCAATTCCAACAGATAAATAATCTAAAAGTACATTATATACATTGTCCCTTACTTTTTGAGGGTTGTTAAAATTATCTGTTAAAGCTTGAACATCAGCAATCATAACAAATTGTTCAACATTTCCCTCATTTTGTATTTTTACTCTATTTTGAAGCGAACCAAAATAATGTCCAATATGCATTTTACCAGTCGGTCTATCTCCAGTTAAACTTCTTTTCTTTTCCATATTATCATCTCTTTTCATATTATTGTTTTAAATTTTATCTTTTTCTTTTTCAAAATTAAAATATCCAATTGCTGTAATTGCAATTACCATTAATAAGAATGATAATGCTTTCCATATTCCACTTTCTAGCAATACTATTGCAAACAGTCCTAATGCAGCAGTAATTGCATACATTATAAATACCGCTTCTCTTTGTGTAAAACCTTTCTTTAACAATGTATGGTGTAAATGTCCTTTATCTGGTTTCATTATTGCCTTTATAGATTTTCCTTTAACTATTCTCCTTACTATTGCAATTAAAGTATCTAAAACAGGTAAACCTAAAACTATTAGTGGTGCAACAATCACTACTAATGTATATGTCTTAGCAACTCCAAATATTGATATTACTGATAAACAATATCCTAGAAAATTTGATCCAGCGTCTCCCATAAAAGTTTTTGCTGGGTTAAAATTAAATGGTAAAAATCCTGAAAGTGCTCCAGCTAATGCTGTTATTAACAATATTGCAATTATTGGTGAACCATTTAATGCAAAAATAATTAATAATGATATACATGATATTAATGCAATTCCTGATGATAACCCATCTAATCCATCTATTAAATTAATTGCATTTGTAATTCCAACAATCCATCCTATTGTAAGTATTATTGAAAATGCATTTGGCAAACCTATATTATATAAAAATGGAATATTGATATTGTCAATTCTAAGTCCAAATAGAACTACAATTACTGCAACTACAATTTGAGCTGCTAATTTTACAAGTGGTGGTAAATCTTTTAAATCATCTATAAAACATACAATTGCAATTATTAAGCCACCAATAAAAAATCCAATAAGTTTCATATATGTATTATCTTCTGCTAAATTTATGCTTTTTTCTATACTAAGCACAATTAACAGATATATGATTGAAACCAAGAATCCAGCAATAATTGCTAATCCCCCAAGCCTTGGCATTGTAGTTGTATTAACTCTTCGTTCATCTTTAGGAGTATCTACTGCCCCAAGTTTTTTTGCTAACGTTATCGTATAAGGTGTTACAACAAATGTAGTTATAAAGGCTAACATAAACGCTATCGCAATATCTCCCCACATAACAATCTCCTCCTAAATTATTTCATATTTTCTTTTTCTATTTCATTAATCATATTTAATCTTTCTAAATGTCTTCCACCCTCAAACTCTGTTGCTAGAATCATTCTAATAATGCATATAGCATCATTTGTTGAAAGATATTCTGCTCCTAATGCTAATACATTTATATTATTATGTAATTTTGCAAATTTAGCAGATTCTTCGCTATAACAATTTGCGCATCTTATTCCTTTAAATTTATTTGCAACAATAGACATTCCATATCCTGTTTTGCAAATTATTATTCCAAAATCATACTTTTTACTTTGTACTTCTTTGCAAACTTCTTTTGCAATATATGGATAATCTGCTCTTTCTTCTGAATAAACTCCAAAGTCTTTAAATTCTATACCCTTTTCTTCTAAATATTTTTTAATTTCTTCTTTTAATTTATATCCTCCATGATCTGCGCCAATTGCTATTTTCATATACACTACCTCCATTATTTCATATGTAATAAATATAACATATTTGAATATATTTTACAAGAAAATAAGCATATAAATTGTAATTTATAAAAGTTTTCGAGGTAATTATATGAATTTGTTTTTTGTAAAGTTAAAGAGAAATTTTATTCCATTATTATTTTTTGTTTTTATGTTATGTTTAATATTTTTTTCCAAATCAAATATTATAGCTGTAAAAGGTTCTCTTAATATTTGGATTAATAATGTTGTTCCTTCTCTTTTTCCATTTTTTATTGCAACAGAACTTTTAAATAACACTAATATTCCAAAACAAATTGGTTATCTGTTTAATAAAATTATGAGGCCTTTATTTAATGTGCCAGGTATTGGGGCCTATGCATTATTTATGGGAGTTGTTAGCGGATATCCTGTTGGTGCAAAAATTGTTACTAATTTTAGAAATAATAATTTGTGTACAAAAGAAGAAGCTGAGCGATTAATTACTTTTACTAATAATTCTGGTCCACTGTTTATTTTAGGTACTGTTGGCATTTTGCTTTTTTATGATTCTTCTATTGGCATACTTCTTTTATTCACTCATATTTTAGCTTGTTTAAGTGTTGGCATAATATTTAGATTTTGGAAATCAAGAACAGGATATTCAAGAAGTATAGATGTTTTGCCTAATAATTTAACTTTTAATTCATTAGGTGAAGTAATATCAAAAAGCATTCTATCTGCAATTAAGTCTATTGTTTTAATTGGAGGTTTTGTTGTTTTCTTTGGAATTATTATTTCAATTTTAAAAAATGCACAATTATTTAATTTTCTATTTATCTTACTGTCTCCAGTATTTAATTTTCTACATCTAAGCACAGACTTTATATTACCTATATTTACTGGAATTATAGAACTTACAAATGGAATAACAATGGTAAGTTCTGTGGCTAGTAAAAACCTTGCTATAAATGTAGTTATTGCAGCATTTTTACTTGGGTTTGGTGGTATTTCAATAACTCTTCAAGTTTTAAGTATAACTTCAACATCAGATATTTCTATAAGGCCTTATATCCTTGGAAAACTTTTACATGGAGTAATTGCTTCTTTTTATACTTTTTTAATTATTTACTTTATTCCATATTTTAATTACTTACAGATATAATAAATAAAGCAATGGATATTTTTCCATTGCTTTATTTATTAATTATACAAAATTTTTAGTGAAGCTTCTTCTATGTAATGGACATAGTCCATATTCTTTTATAGCTTCTATATGCATTTTAGTGCCATATCCCTTATGTTTTTCAAATCCATATTGTGGATATATTTCATCCCATTGACGCATTATTCTATCCCTTGTTACTTTTGCAATTATTGATGCTGCTGCAATTGAATAACTTTTAGCATCTCCCTTTATTATTGACTCATATTGAATTCCAAGAGTATCTATTTTAGTTAATGCGTCAACTAATATTATATCTGGTTTTTCTTTTAGTTCCATTAAGGCTGTTGTTAAGCCTTTTTTAGTTGCATTTAAGATATTTATATCATCTATTTCATTTTGATCTATTATTCCAACTCCCCATGCAATTGCACTTTGGGTTATTTCTTCATATAGTTTTTCTCTTTTTTTCTCAGATATTTTTTTAGAATCATTTACTCCTTCTATAAAAGAATCTTCTGGCATAATAACTGCTGCTACAACTACTGGTCCTGCTAAAGGTCCACGTCCAGCTTCATCAATTCCACAAACTAGTTTTTTCCCTTTTTGATGCCATTCATTTTCAATTTCTTTTAATACATTTAATCTTTCAATTTCTTTTTCTTTCATTTTATTCTCCATATATTTTTCTAATATAATATATTAAAAAATCTTAATAGTCAAATCACAATTTTTTTTATTTTTTTTCACAATCTTTTCACAAAATTGTTGTATTATTGGTATAATTTAGGATATATTAATATCATACTTATTTAAGGAGGTTCTTTTAATGGAAGAAAATAATGAGGTTAAACAACCTACATACACAGCTTATTCAAGCAATGAAAAAACAAAGTCAGGATTTTTTAAAAATTCTTTTGTACCATTTTGTTCAAGTGCTTTAGGTACATTTTTAGTAATCGGTGTTTGCTTTGGAATGCCAAATATAAGAAATAAGATTTTAAATGGTAATAATACTTATACTAGCAATGGACTAACAATAACTCAAGGTCAGGTTGCTAATACTCTTTCAATCACAGATTATTCTAACACTTCAATTGCGGTGGCAAATAAAGTATTACCTTCTATTGTTGGAATTACAGTTGAATATAAAGTAAATTCTATGTTTGGTGGAAGTTCAACTGCGTCTGGTGCAGGTTCTGGTATTATTGTAAGTTCAGATGGATATATTTTAACAAATAACCATGTTGTTAATAGTTCTAGTTCTTCATCTTATTATCAAATAACTGAAGCAACTAGCGTAAAAGTTAAGCTATATAATGATGATACAGAATATGATGCAACTGTTGTTGGTAGTGACTCTCAAACAGATTTAGCTGTTATAAAAATAAATAAAGATGGATTAACTGCTGCCGAGCTTGGCGATTCTGATTCTGTTCAAGTTGGAGAATTTGCAATGGCAATAGGTAATCCACTTGGTTTACAAAGTAGTATTTCTTGCGGAATAATTAGTGCTAAAAATCGTGAAGTTCAAGATTCTGAAACAAGAACAACATACAATTTAATTCAAACTGATGCTGCAATAAACTCTGGAAATAGTGGTGGTGCATTAGTAAATGCAGATGGAAAAGTAATTGGTATAAATACATTAAAATTATCTGGAACTGGAGTTGAAGGAATTGGATTTGCTATTCCAATCAATTCAACAATATCTGTATATAACGAATTAAAAACTAATGGAAAAATCGCTAGACCATTTATTGGAATTACAGGAGTAGATATAGACGAAGCAAAAGCAAAACAATATAATTTAGTTGAGGGTATATATATTCAATCAATTGATAATTTTTCAGCAGCAGAAAAAGCTGGATTAAAAATTGGTGATGTTATTATAGAAGCCAATGGAACTAAAATAAAAACTATGGAAGAATTAACTAATATCAAAAACACTCTTAAAATAGGTGATAAAATGACATTAAAAATAAACAGAGATGGAAAAGAAAAAGAAATCACACTAACATTACAAGAACAATAGTCAAAATAATAAAAAAGAACTATTAAGATAATAGTTCTTTTTTTCATTATAAAAACTTTTTTTGTTCACAAAAAAGTCATAATTGGTTGGTATATTATATATATAGTAAATAAGATAAAAATATATCTATTTGCTACGAACATCCCCTTTTATTTTTAAAGCTAGAATAAAATTCTAGCTTTCTTTTTATTTATCTTTCTCTCTAGTTATTTTGCTGGTTGGAAATCAGACGCTAGAGAAACTACGGGACGCACCCCATAGGTGCTGCTAAGCTCGCCCTGGCCAGAGAACCACACGTAGCGGTAGTTCACGAAGCCTTCATACACAAAGCGCAAACCGAAGTAAGCATAGCCCTCGTAAGCACCCACAAAGGAAGACGCAAGCCAGTAATTTACATTTTTTGTATTTGCTGCATCTCTAAATAGTAGTATATATGCTGGACTATCTTTTGCTATTCCTTTACATTCTCCTGTTGTTGAGCTTAATGGTGTTAATGAATATGGATAGTAATAATATGATGTACTTCTTACTGTATATGGACTTGTTATATTAGCTGATGTATTTGGTAGCCAGAATTGTGTATAGCTTGTTTCATCACTACTTTTTATAGCACTACTATATGCCACTTTTCCATTTGCATTCATGCTATATGTTACTTCATTTCCATATTGATATACATTTCCTGCTCCATATGCTTTTCCTTCTCCTGTTGCAGCTGGGTTATACCCTGTTACTCTGTTTATGTCTTCTACTTTCATGCTTCTTAACTCTGTTACTTGTTTTTTCTCTGCTTCTGTTAATGTTATTTTTGATTTGCATTCTTCATCTAATGCTTTTTCTGCATCCACAAACCTTTTTTCTGCTTCACTCCATCCTGCTCTAATTCCTGATAAAGTAAAACTATCGTTTAAATTTTCAGTTGTTGTTAGTAGTAATTTTCCATCTTCTGCTCCTAACACCTTCCATGTTTTTCCACCTGCTGTAAAGTTTGTTATTGTGTCTCCTACGTTTAATGTTGTGTCCCCTTTTGTTACCTTTGTTTTTTCTTGTTTCCATGTATTTCCTGTTTCTGGTGCTAACGTTAATTCATAGTTAGACAATACCTCTTGCTCATTTGTTTGTGCCTGCGTATATTGTGTTTTTGCATTTTTTGCATGTGCGATTATTCCATCTCCTTTTATTGCAGCTATTGCTACTGCTGCCAACACTAATAATACTACTATTGTTATTATTAGCGCTATTAGCGTTATTCCTTTGTGTTCTTCTAACTTTTGTTTCATTTTTACTTTCCTCCTCCTTTGTTTTTACATTTTAATTATAATTTTAAACTTCTTTGTCCTTCAATTATATTATTTGATTTTGTTTTATATAATAATTTGCTTGCATCTTCTGTTATGTTCATAATTATTCCTGACAATATTACTCCAATTATACTACTTGTTAGTATTCCTATTGCAATAAGTAAGTTATTAATATCTACATGTGCTTTTATTAGTCCACTACATAAAATATTGCCAGATATTTGCATAACATTTACAAGTATATACATTATCATTGCTGTAATTATGGTTTCAATAATAGTAAAGACTATTGTTACAAACATTTTTTTATTCAATCCATTTATAATCAATGAAATTAATATAATATCAATTAGAGAAACTATTATAGTTGTAATTAATAAGTCAAAATCTTTATATGCGTTAATCATAAAAATTCCACCTATTGATAATACAATAATCGCTGATATAATTAATGGTTTTATTGATTTTTTCTGTAACATAAGTAGTATTATTAGTAGTCCTAAAATTACAGTGCAAATTATATAACCATAACTAATATTTTCTTTAAAACTAACTGATGTTACTTCTCCATCTTTTTCTTCAAGAGCAACTATAATTTTACTATTCTTTTGAAGTTCACTTTTTGTATAAATATCATCCGCACTTTCTGCTAGTGTATATTCTAAATCATATTCTTCATTTTTATATTCGCCTTCTAATATTCTTACCTTTACCTCTTGAATTTTTTGTATGTCTTCGCTATTTTCTTGTTTAACTTCTTTAATTTCTTGTGTTTCTATTACTTTTGCTTTAGCATTAGTTTTTTCTTCATTTGCATAAACTGATAATCCAATTCCTAATATTAAAAATATTATTAAAAATGATATAATTGATTTCTTCATTTATTTCCCCTACCTTTGAAATTATAACAAATAAATTATAGCATGAATTTATTGTTTTTTCAATCACTTTTTTCCGTAAGTTAAATGATGTTTTTCTATTGACTATAAGCGTGTTTTGGTGTATTATTATACTTATAGTAAAATAAAGGAGAGACTTATATGTTATGTTCAAAATGTAAAAAAAATAAAGCTACAATTTTTATTAATGAACCAACAGAAGATGACCCAAATCATTTAGTTGGCTATTGTAATGATTGTGCTAGGGATAAAGGAATTTTAGCAGATAAAGAAAATAATTCTAATAATGCTAATTCTACAAATAATATTAATAATATTAATTTAGATAATGTTGCATCTCAATTTGGTGTTATCTTTAAAGATTTAACAAATTCTTTAAATACAGATAATATTAATATTGATGACATGGACGAAAACGGAGGAATACCAATTGGTTCTATCTTTGGAATGTTTGGCGGAAACCAAAATCAAAATATAAATTCAGAAGATCCTCTTCATGCATCAAATAATAGCAACAAAAAAGTTAAGGTAGAAAAAAAGCCAAAAGATAAAAAAAGAAAGTATTTAGATACTTTCGGTACTAACTTAACTAATAAAGCTAAAAATAACCAAATAGATGCTATTATTGGTAGAGACAAAGAAATTAATAGAGTTATACAAATATTAAACAGACGTACAAAGAATAACCCATGTTTAATAGGTGAACCTGGTGTTGGTAAAACTGCTATTGCCCAAGGGCTTGCACTAAAAATTGCCACTCAAAATGTTCCCGCAAAATTATTAAATAAAGAAGTATATTTACTAGATATGACTGCTGTCGTTGCAGGTACACAATTTAGAGGACAATTTGAAAGCAGAATGAAAGCAATTATTGATGAATGTAAATCTTTGGGAAACATTATATTAGTAATAGATGAAATTCATAATATAATTGGTGCTGGTGACTCTGAAAATTCTATGAGTGCAGCAAATATTTTAAAACCTTCACTTGCAAATGGTGAAATTCAAGTTATTGGTACTACTACAATTAGAGAATATAGAAAATATATTGAAAAAGATTCTGCATTAGAAAGAAGATTCCAAAGTGTATTAGTTGAAGAACCAAATGTTGAAGATTCTATTAATATATTAGAAGGCATTAAAAAGTACTATGAAGATTATCACAAAGTTAGAATTTCTACTGACGTTATTAGAAAAACTGTTATAATGTCTGAAAAATATATACATGATAGATTTTTACCTGATAAAGCAATAGATATTTTGGATGAAGCATGTTCTAGAAAGAATCTAGATAATGTTGAATTATTTAAATTAGAAGTATTAAAAAATGAACTTGCAAATGTTCAAGCTCAAAAAGAAGAAGCTGCTCAAGCTGACTCTACAGAAGATTACCAAAAAGCTGCTGATTTAAAAACAAGAGAATGCAAACTAATTGAAGATATAGATAATTTAACACAAAAATTAAAGTTACCAAATATTACAGTAGAAGATATTGCAACTGTTATAGAAAACTGGACTAAAATTCCAGTTAAGAAAATTACAGAAGCTGAAACAGATAAATTACTTAATCTTGAGGCAAATCTCCATAAAAGAATTGTTGGGCAAAATGCTGCTATTGAAGCTGTTAGTCGTGCAATTAGAAGAAATAGAGCAGGTTTAAAATCTAGTAAAAGACCACCTTCATTTATATTTGTTGGTCCTACTGGTGTTGGTAAGACTTGGCTTGCAAAATCTTTAGCTTATGAAATGTTTGGAAGCGAAGATGCAATAATTAGAGTAGATATGTCAGAATATATGGAAAAACATTCTACTTCAAAACTAATTGGTTCACCTCCAGGTTACGTTGGCTATGATGATGCAGGACAGCTTACTGAAAAAGTTAAAAGAAAACCATATTCAATTATTCTTTTAGATGAAATTGAAAAAGCTCATCCTGATGTATTTAATATACTTCTTCAAGTATTGGATGATGGAAAACTTACAGATTCACAAGGAAATACAGTAAGTTTTGAGAATACAATAATTATAATGACATCAAATGCTGGTTCTAATTTAAATAACAATTCTATTGGCTTTGGAGATACTTCAATTGTTAATAATAATAAAATTTTAGACAGTTTAAAAGATGTATTTAGACCAGAATTTTTAAATAGAATTGATGAAATTGTTGCATTTAATAGTTTAACATCTGATGAATTAATGCAAATAATTGATTTAATGTTAAATGACACAAGAAAAGCTTTAGCTGATAAAAATATAACTTTAGATATAACACAAAACGCAAAGAAAGTTTTATTAGAAAAAGGAACAGATCTAAAATATGGAGCAAGACCATTAAGAAGAGCTATTCAAAGATATATAGAAGATGAACTTTCAGAAAAAATTCTTCGTGGTGAGCTTAAAGATGGTCAAAACGTAAAAATAGATGAAGTTAATAATGAATTTATATTCTCTATTAAATAGTGGAGGTAAATATGTTAAAATATATTCCTAATATTCTTACAGTACTAAGGTTTTTCTTAATACCGTTTGCTATTAAGTTTCTTATTGATGACCAATATTTATTAGCAATAGGAATTATAACTCTTTCTGGTTTAACAGATGTATTAGATGGAGCAATAGCTAGAAAATTCAATTTTGTAACTAATTTTGGAAAACTTGTAGATCCATTGGCAGATAAAGTAACACAAATTTGCATACTTTGTACTTTAGTAATTAAAAATATCATACCATTATGGATTTTAGTTATAGTACTATTTAAAGAAATTGCAATGGTAGTTGGTGCATCATTCCTTTATGGGCAAGAACTAGTTGTTTCTAGCAAATGGTATGGTAAATCTGCAACAGTTTTATTTTATTTTGCAATTATACTATCAATGATATTTAAAGATTTAAAAATTGATACTTGGGTTGGATTAGTTTTATATTATATAGCTTTAGGTATGACTATTTTTTCTCTTATTATGTATTTTAGAGAATTTTACATACGTGGCTATTTTAAAAAAGAAAATTTAAAAATGAATGAAATTGTAAAAAAGGAAGAAGAACAAAAATAATTTGTTCTTCTTTTACTTTATTCATAATCTTCAATTGTACTAGTTAAATTTTCTTTTCCAAAAATTATTATACCAGTAGTTAATTTTAATATATCTTCCTCTGTTAAATATTCAGTAGTTATACCTGTTTGTTCATACTCTGTCTCTCTCCCATTTTCATCTACATTGTATATAACTATAACATTATTTTCTAACTTAATTTTATAGTGTTCGTTACAGAATTTTTCCTCTTGCTTTGATAATTCAATTTCTTTGGATGAAAATTTTTCTAATGTCCATCCCTTACATTTATCTTTAAATTCTTTTTGTGTTAAGTTTACTAATGAAGTATCTATATCTTCATACTTAGTAGTATAATGCTTGCATTTTGTATAATATGTTTTATATATAATTAAAGTCTTTGGAGTGGTTTTCTCTTCGCTATTTGATACTTCTATCGAAGCCTTAACCTGATTATCCAAAATGCTATTATCTATACCTTCATATGGAACAAGATCCTTATTATTATTTTTATTAAAAACATTAATTCCAAAGAATATTCCAAGACCAATTATTATAAGTATACATATCACAATTATTATACTCTTTTTCATAAATATCATTCCTTTTTTATTTTTTAGTATTATTTACTAAAAAATAAAAAATATACTAATTAATCTTTTTCTCTATTAATATTTTTTTTTTTTATTTACTTTTATTATTATTTCTCCCATTGTGTCTGTTCTATAAATTTCTGTATTTATCTTTTTTAAATTTTGAATTGTAATATTAGATGGATGTCCAAATTTGTTTTCCTTTCCAACTCCTATTATTGAATATTTAGGTTTTACAGCATTTAAAAACTCAAGTGTAGTTGATGTTTTTGATCCATGATGTGCAACTTTTAAAATATCTGCTTTTAAAAGTTTTAAATTATTTTCGTACTTTTTTAATATTTGCTTTTCTGCCGCTTCTTCAATATCACCTGTAAACAACACCGATATTTCTCTAGTTACTAATTTACATACCATTGAATTATTGTTTAATTTATTTTCTTGAATACAATCCGGTGTACTTGGCCATAAAATATCAAAATACGTATATTTATCTATGTTTATTCTTCGGCCCGCTTCCACTTCATATACTTTTATTTTCTTTTCTTCTGTGGCTTTTAAAAATTTAATATAATTATTAGAGCTCTCAAATTGTTTGCTTATTATAACATTTTTAACTTTCATATTTTCTAATATATACATTAAACCTCCGACAATGGTCAGTATCAAAATGCGAAATAACCATATAATCAATTTGAGTTATTTGCCTATCTAATAAATATGGAAAAAGAGTATTTTTACCAACATCAAAATTTTCACTGCCTCCACCGTCAATTAAAATTTTCTTATTGGTTGGAGTTAAGATTAATGTACTATCGCCCTGTCCAACATCTATAAAGTATATTTTAAGATTTTTAGGAATCATTTTTAGAATTAAAATTAATAGAATTAAAGTTAATATTATTATAAAAAATACTCTTCGTTTTTTCTTTATATAATCAAAGATTTTTTTATATATAAATATTATTTTTTTAGTTATAAATCTATTATGGTATTTTTTTATAATATAAATAGAGTAGAAAACAATATACAATAAAATATAATAAACAACTATAAAAATTAAATTTGGTGTAGAAATAATTATTTGAGAAAATGGAATTTTACTTACAAAATCGCCAGTAAATATTAGAATTTTTAACAATACATTATACGGGATCGAAATTATATAGGCTATTCTTAAATTAATAAATGACAATATAATTAATAACATTCCTCCTAGAATTATTGATTCCATTAATATTCCTGCTATTAAATTAGAAATAATAAAATTTAATGAGACTGTATTAAAATTATACATTATAATTGGTATAACTATTATATTGACAGACACTGTAATTAATATATTTTCTATTAGATAAGAAACTATTTTGCTATTTTCTTTGTTTTTATACTTGCATAATTTTCTTATTTTTACAACAAGTACAATTCCTATGGTTGCTGAATATGAAAGAATTAATCCAATATCTAGAATCTTATATGGATTAGAAATAAGTATTAATAAAATTGAGAAACTCATAGAGGTTTTTATGTCTTGCTTTCTATATAGCAGAATTTGCAGTAGAACTAAACTTCCCATGATAACAGCTCTTACAACCGACGGTGTAAAGTCCGTTATATACATAAAAAACATCAGAAATAATATAATTAATACATTACTTAACTTTTTTCCAAATTTATTTAACCTTAAAATAATACTAAGACCAGATATAATACATGCTATATGTGCTCCAGATACTGCAAGCAAATGAGATAGACTACTTATTTTAAAACTTTCCTTTATATCTTCACCAAGTTCATTATCGTATCCTATTAATATTCCCAAAAATAAATCTTTAGTATCATCAGGTAATATTTTTTGCATATTATTAATTATTTTATGCTTTACTTCATATGCTAATAAACTAATTTTGTTCAAATTACTATGTTTTATTATTTCAGCTTTATTCGTTTTTAATATCCCATATATTCCCTGTGTTTTTAAATATTCTCTATAATTAAAGCCTTTATAATTTCTTGCTATTTCTGGTACATCATACTCTCCATAGAACTTTATTTTATCTCCATATTTAAAATTATTACTATACTGCTTAGGAATTCTCATTAAAAATTTGGTCTTTGGTTCTTCAACTTTTATTAAATATGTATTACTATACTCGCTTTCTTTTTTATCACTTATTATAGTTGCCACAAATTCTTTATTTTCAAGATTATTATAAACATTGATATATGTCTTATTAATTATTAATAGATATATAAAACCTACAAGCATAGATATTACCAAAGTAATAATTGTACTTTTTTTAAGAAGTATCTTTATTATTCTGCTAATCTTATAATTAAATTTATTCTCTATTATTTTTAAAGCTATTAACAATATAATTATTATTAGAAAAATATAAGAGACTATATTAAAATATAGTCCCCATATTATACCTGTTATAAATCCTAAGGTTATCACATAAATTGGTCTTTTCAATTATGCACTCACTTTCTGCTCCCCTTATTTAATTATTCTTCTTGCCATTACAAATCTTTTATTGTAATTATATCCTTTTGCATCTAAGTCTGTAATAGTTACCCCAACGCCAGGTTCTGATGCATGAATCATTTTATTATCTCCGATGTAAATTCCAACATGTCCTATTCTAGATAAAGATTGATTTTTAAATATAAGTATATCTCCTACTTGCAAATCAGCTTTACTTACTTTAGTTCCATTATTAGCTTGCCCTGAAGATGATCTTGACAATGAATATCCAAAATTTTTGTATACATATGACGTGAATCCTGAGCAGTCAAATCCTGTTTTAGGAGTTGATCCACCATATGTATATTTATATCCTAAATATTCTTTAGCATAAGCAACCACCTTTTCACCGGTTACTGAATTAGATGTAGCTTTACTAGTAGATTCATTTGTATTTTTCTCTTCTTCGCTATTACTAGTTGTGTTGGATTTTTCTTCTCTCGAAACATCATCTCCACTTCTAGAAGATGCAGTTTCATTTTTAGTTTCAGTTTCCTTCTTCTCTTGTTTAGTATCAGCTAGCAGCTCTTTAGAAATATAACCTGTTTTTCCATCAAACTCAACTTTATCCCAAACAGAATCAACTTCTTCAATTATTGTTACTTCGTCATTTAATTTTAGTTTTGCTAATACTGTTGAACCAGTTGAAGCACTTTTTCTTAAATTTACTGTATCATATTTTATATAAGCTGTTTTTTTATTTTCAGTCTCAGTAGTAGTATCTTCTGGTTTAGTATCAGTAGTTTCTGTTGTAGTGTTAGATTCTTCTGTTTTTGTTTCTTCTTTATCAAATATATTATCAGTTCTTACCCATCCTAATATATTATCTACTGAAATATATGTCCATTTTCCTGTTTCTGCAATAATATCTATTAGCATATCATTTGAAGTTGTATATATTATACTTGATGAAATACTAGGTATTATTCTTAATACGGATTTATTTTTCAAATATTTTTTTGTCTCTATATCTGTAGTTTTTTCATTATTTTCAGTACTAGTTACTTGTTCTTCTGACTTTTCATCGGTTTTAGTTTCATTATCATCATTTGAAGAAGAATTATCCTCAAGTTTTGAATCATCTACTTTCACGTATGTTCCAAGTATATAACCTGTTTTTCCTTTAGCTTTGATTTTATACCAATCTCCATCTTTTTCTAAAACTTCAACTTCATCATCTTGAGTAACATACATAATTCTTTTCGAATCTTTTGAAGCCTTTTCCCTAACATTTACAGTTATTTCTGTAATAACTCCAGTTACTGCAAAAGCTTTTATATTTAATAAAACGACTATAAATATTGATATTAGTAATGAAATTTTTATTTTATTTACAAGTTTCATAATTTCTCCTATTATTTTGTTCTTAAATTACCTATTTAGCTTTAGTTTTTTATCGTATTAAATTTGTTCTTCCGTAAATAAATTTCATACTGAGATTATATCTTTATTTCATGAAAATGTCAATAAATTTAGCATATCTTTCACAGGCCATTTCCAAATATGTTTCAGAATCAATGCCATTATTTCCATTTGGTTTATCAGATATAGCCCTAATAACAACAAAAGGTATATTATCTAATGTACATATCTGTGCTATTGCTGCGCCTTCCATTTCTGTACAAGCAGGATTAAACTCATCTTTTATTTTTTTCTTCACATTAACATCTTGTATAAAAATATCTCCTGTTGCAATAGTTCCAATAAACGTATTAAAATCTTCATTTAGATGTTCCATAATTTTTTCTGATTTATTAATTAAATCTTTATTTGAATAAAAATATCTTCCCAAATCTGTTATATAACCTTTTTCGTGTCCCCAAGCAGTAATATCAAAATCATGTTGAACTAATTTATCTGCTATAACTAAATCTCCAATCTCAATATCTTCTTTAAGTCCACCAGCTGTTCCAACATTAATAATATAATCTAGTTTATAATTATCTATTAATATTTGAGCAGTTCTTGCAGCATTCACCTTTCCAACACCACATTTAACAAGAACCACCTCTTTATCATGTATTCTCCCTTCAATAAAAGTTAGTTCATAAATATTATTTATTTTTATATCTTGCATTAATTTTTCTATGGCAGCAACTTCCTCAGTCATTGCAGCAATAATCCCTATATAGTTCATATAATTCACTCCTTATTTACATATAATATTTTATTATATTTACACCAGTTTGTCTATATTTTAAGCATAAAAAAGAGAGTTGCAACATAAGTCGCAACTCCTTTTAATGACATATAAAGTTAAACAACTAAGCTAATTCAACTACTGCTCCAACTTCTACAAATTTAGCTTTTAATTCTTCAGCTTCTTCCTTAGCTACACCTTCTTTAATTGTTTTTGGTGCTCCATCAACTAAATCTTTAGCTTCTTTTAATCCTAATCCTGTTGCATCTCTAACAACTTTGATTACTTGGATTTTATTAGCTCCTGCTTCTTTTAATACTACATCAAATGATGATTTTTCTTCAGCAGCTCCTGCTACTGCTCCAGCTGCTGCTGGTGCTGCAGCTGCAACTGCAGATACTCCAAATTCTTCTTCTATAGCTTTTACTAAATCAGCTAATTCAACTACTGTCATTTTTTTGATTTCTTCAATCATTTCTTCTTTACTCATTTTTAAATCCTCCTAAATTTTTTTATTCCTCGTATTCTAATAGGGTATCGAGGCTATCCCTTTTATAATAAATTTTTTAAAAATACATAAATTAATTAGAAGCAAGTATAACAAGGCAATCGAGCCAAAAATCCGCAGTCGTACTTTTTGTACGTCGAGGACAGTTTTAGGCGAAGATTAACGCAGTTATACGCCACTTATCATTAATTTAGGCAACTTCTTTTTGATTCTTAACTTGATCCAATGCAACTGCAAGTTTTGAAATGTTTCCAAGTAATGCACCAGCAAGCATACCAATAAGTGTTTCTTTTGATGGTAATTTTGCAAGAGTTATGATTTCTTCTGTTGTCATAACTTTTCCGTCTATAATTCCACCTTTAATTTTATAAAACTCATTGTCTTTTGAGAAGTTATAAATTGTCTTAGCTGTTTCTAAATAATCTTCACTATTCATTATAACAGCTGTTGGACCAACTAATAAATCTTCTAGTCCTGTGTACTCACATTTTTCTAAAGCTCTTCTTGTTATATTGTTTTTTATAACTTTGTATTCTGAGTTAGATTTTCTTAAATCAGCTCTTAAACCTGTAACGCTATCTACTGTAATTCCTCTATAATCTGTTAAAAGAACTATTTTAGATGCTTTAATTTTTTCAGCTAATTCATTAACCTCTTTTTCTTTTTGTGCTATTATTTTTTCATTTGCCATTTGTATCTTTCACCTCCTCAAGATTTACTTTTCATTTATTATATAAATTAAAAAACTCATTATGTGTCCCTATTCCGAGATACATAATGAGCCTATTATTACTCTTTTATACCTCGGTAGGACTTATTCTAATGCCTACTTTCTTCGGTTATTATATTATCATTTCTTATTTTACATATATGCTTGGTCCCATTGTTGTGCTTATTGCAACACTCTTAACGTATTGACCTTTAGCTGCTGCTGGTTTAGCTTTTATTATAGCTTCCATAACAGTTTCATAGTTTTCTAATAATTTTTCAGTTCCGAATGAAACTTTTCCAAATCCTAAGTGAATTATATTAGTTTTATCTAATCTATATTCAACTTTACCTGATTTAATATCTTTTATAGCTTTTGTAACATCCATTGTTACTGTTCCTGATTTAGGGTTTGGCATTAAACCTTTTGGTCCTAATACTTTACCTAATCTTCCTACTACACCCATCATGTCTGGAGTAGCAACTATAACATCATAATCAAACCAGTTTTCTTTTTCGATTTTTGGTATTAATTCTTCTGCTCCAACGAAATCTGCTCCTGCTTTTTCAGCTTCTGTAGCTTTATCGCCTTTAGCAAAAACTAATACTTTTAAAGTTTTACCTGTTCCATTAGGAAGTACAACTGTACCTCTAACTTGTTGTTCTGCATGTTTAGAATCAACACCTAATTTTACGTGTAATTCTACTGTTTCATCAAATTTAGCTTTAGGAAACTTTTCAATAGTTTCAATAGCTTCTTTTGCTGAATAATCTTTTGAGCTGTCTACTAATTTTTCAGCTTCAAGATATCTCTTTCCTTTTTTCATTTTAAAACCTCCCTTGGTATTAACGGATTTCTCCTCCCAAAAATTTATTTCACATTCGATTTCTCGAACATTAAAAACATTATTTATTCAGAAACAATAACACCCATAGAACGTGCAGTTCCCTTAACCATACTTATAGCTGTTTCTAAAGATGCTGCATTTAAGTCTTCCATTTTTTGTTCTGCTATTTGTTTTACTTGATCCATTGTTATTGTTGCAACTTTATCTCTATTTGGTTTTCCTGAACCCTTTTCAATTTTTAAAGCTTTCTTTATTAAAACTGCAACTGGTGGAACTTTAGTGATAAATGTGAATGATTTATCTTTGTAAACAGTTATAACAACTGGTATTATCATACCTGGTTGATTAGCTGTTCTATCATTAAATTCCTTAACGAATTGCATAATGTTAACACCACTTGATCCTAAAGCTGGTCCAACTGGTGGAGCTGGTGTTGCTTTTCCTGCTTCTATTTGTAATTTAATTACGTTTGTAATTTCTTTTTCTGCCATTTTTCTGGCCTCCTTATTTTATATTTTCTGTACTTGAGAGAATTCAAGTTCTACTGGTGTTTCTCTACCAAACATTGAAACTAAAACTTTAACTTTGTGTTTTTCTTTATTTATTTCTTGAACTATTCCAACAAAGTTTTCAAATGGTCCATTCATTACTCTAACAGAATCATTAATATCATAATCAACATTTACAGGAACATCTTCAAATCCCATGTTTCTAATTTCTTCATCTGTCAAAGGTATTGGATCTGTTCCAGAACCAACAAAACCTGTAACTCCTCTTGTATTTCTAACTATGTACCATGATTCTTCTGTAACAATCATTTTTATAAGTACATAACCTGGAAATACTTTTTTTAAATTAGTTTTTTTCTTTCCATCTTTTATTTCTATTTGCTCTTCCATAGGAACAACAATTTCAAAAAAGAAATCTTCTAACTCTCTATTTTTTATTGTTTTTTCTAAATCTGTTTTTACTTTATTTTCATATCCTGAATATGTATGAACAACATACCATCTAGGATTAGAATCATAATTTTTGTCAGACATAAAAGACTCCTCCTAATTTCAAATATTATTCTGCATTATTAATTTCTGTATTATTATCTGCACTAGAAGCTTCATCAACATTTGATGTAGTGCTATTATTTACAGAATTAGAATAATTTTCTTGCACTTTTGCTTGCAATTGTGCATTTTGTTTATTTAAAAATTCGAATCCCATATCTAATACAAAAACAATAACTCCTACAACAAGTACAATTGTTATAACTGCTATAGTATTATTTAATAATTGCTTTGGAGTAGGCCATACAACTTTTTTTAATTCGGCTTTAAAGTCTTTAAAAAAACGTTTTTTATTTTTTTCTTCTTTTTTAGTTTTTTTAACATTATCTTGTTTAATATCTTTTTTTGCCATTTTACTTCCTCCTAAAAATAGCTATTATTTTGTTTCTTTATGTGTTGTACGTTTTTTGCAGAATTTACAATATTTAACTATTTCTAATCTGTCTGTATTATTTCTCTTATTTTTTGAAGTCATGTAATTTCTTCTTTTACATTCTGTACATTCTAATGTTATATTTTCTCTTGGTCCTTTTGCTGCCATTTTATACACCTCCGTAGCCTCTTAGGCTTTTTTTATTTTGAAACGATGTGAGTATATGCCATTTAAAACATATACTAAAATATTTTACCACTATTGGCAAGGTTTGTCAACGAATTTACATGAATTTGTCAAAAAAAATAAGGCTTTTTCGCCTTATTTTTTCTTTTTCTTTTTTTGCACTGAATATCCAAACTTTCCAACCTTTTTTCCTAAAGTGTAATATCCACCATTTGCGTAAGCAATTAGGTTACATTTTGATATATCAAAAGCTCCTTTTTTATCAAAATATTTTTCATCTGCATTTATTGCTAAAACATCTGCAATAAACATGTCATGGCTTCCTAGTTTTTTTATTTCTTTTACTTTACACTCTATAGAAACTGGTGCTTCCGCTATCATTGGGCATTTAACAATGCTTCCCTTTTCTTTTGTTAAATGCATTTTTTCAAACTTATCAAAATCTTTTCCAGATTTAACTCCGCACCAATCTGTTGCATAAGCTAAATCATTTGTTGTTAAGTTTATAACAAATTCTCCTGATTTTTCTATAATATCATGTGAATATCTTTCTGGTCTTACTGATATGTATACCATTGCAGGATTTGTATTTATAATACCTGTCCAAGCCACAGTAATTATATTAGATTTTTCCATTGTTCCACAACTTACCATTACTGCTGGTATTGGATATTCAAATGTTCCCGGTTTCCAAGTTATCTTTCCCATTTTTTCCTCCTATAAAATTGTAATTTGTCTTTTACAATAATAGCATAAAAAAGAAAAGTAGTTATTGTTAATCAACTATTGCATTTTTCTA
>CAKPIK010000004.1 GCA_934162365.1 uncultured Clostridia bacterium
ACAAATTACAAGTTATAGGAGAAATAAATGATAAGAAAATTTGAAAAAAATGATATAAATCCTGTAATGCAAATATGGAAAAATGAAAATATAAAAGCTCATAAATTTATATCAAAAGAATATTGGAAAAATAATTATAATTATGTAAAAGAAATTCTACCAAATGCAGAAATATATGTTTATGTTTTAAAAGAAAATATTGTAGGATTTATAGGAATAAATGAGAATTATATTGAAGGAATTTTTATTGATACAAATAATCAATGCAAAGGAATAGGAACATCTCTATTAAATAAAGTAAAAGAAAACAGAGATAATTTGACATTAAGTGTATATAAGAAAAATATAAATGCTATCAATTTTTATAAAAAGAATGATTTTATAATTACAAGCGAAAATATAGATAAAGATACAGCTGAAATAGAATACACAATGACTTGGAATAAGTAAGAGCCAAATTACAATTCGTGGAGAAGAATAATAAGTTGAAATTATCTGTCTTTTATTATATAATCGTAACATGAATAGTAATTTATAAAAAGATTGGAGATGTAATTATGGGATTATTTGATAAATTTAAGAAAAAAGAAAATAATAACTGGGAAAATGCTTATATAGGAAAGCCAAATTTTTATAATGGTAAAGATGGTAAGCCATTTGGTGCATTTGCACTAACAGAAGGCACTTTAACTTCCTTTCCTAAAAATCCGAGATTATTGTATAAAGTAGATAATACAGAAGTTGATGAATGGAAATTAATGTTTGTAAGTACAACAAATAATGGAGTTTTAGGAGATATAGATTATTATGAAGCAATAAATAGACTTATGAAATTTGTTATTAATGAAAAAGATAATAATATATTAATTAGAGGATTATCACTAGAAGAATTAAATGAAGTGTTGAAATAATTAAAAATTGCAAGTTCGTAGTATATTAAAAATAGTAAATTGGAGGAAAATATGAAAAAAAGTGAATTTAAAAAAATGATGAAAAAAGAAAACAAAGCATTTAAGAACTACTATGTTTATGAAATAATTATTATATTGCTTACAATGATAATGGTTGTAGGAAATGTTTTTGCAACAAGCAGAAATTTAATTCCCAATAATATAACTATAATTAATTCAATTTTAATTATGATAATTGCAATTCCAATGATTCTTATAGATGTAAAAAATGATAAAGATATAAAAGAGATGTATCAAATATACAATAAGGAAAGTAAAATGCCAGAATATAAAGATAAAACAAAGTCTTTAAAAATAGTATTAGTTATAACTATAGTAGCTGTTTTAATTAGTGGTATTATTACAATAAATTACTATTCTTGGTAAATTTAATACTGAAATAATAGATGGCGGATTAAATACACCTGCTAGTGCTGTTTATATGGATAATGACAAGTATAAAGAAAAATCTTCTGCTAAAGAAACAGCTAATAATGGTAAAGGCATTTCACTAGGAATCTCAAATGCCAATGATCATTATGAATATCAAGTTATTAGATTATATAAATAATCATAAATTACAATTTTGTATTTAGGTTATAAAGAATAATTTCGATAAAAAATAAAAGAAAAGTAATAGAATTAAATTTTTATTACTTTTCTTTATTTCTTTTAAGCCAGTTTTGAAGTTTAGCTTCATTAAATCTTTCATCAACCAAAAATTCTGATAAATTAGTTCATAGAGCTTTACAAATATATAACAAGTTTTCAAGTCTTATTGTTTTTGTTTTTAAAGCGACAACGTCTGAAAATCCCATAGTTTCACAACTTTTCTAAACTAAATAATTTTATCAAATTTATGTACTAAAACTTCTCAATAAATTGAGAGAATATGCTATAATGGAAAAGAAAATTTACATCTCTTTTTTCTTAATTTTATGGAAAAAAATTCGATATTATGATATATTAAGAAAAACAATACAACTAAAAGGAGATAAGTAATGCCTAGATTAGTTTTAATTGATGGAAATAGTATAATGAATAGAGCATTTTATGGAATTATGGGAAATAAAATGCTTACGACTTCAGATGGAACATATACAAATGCAGTGTATGGATTTTTAGCTATTTTATTTAAAATAGAAGAAGACTTAAATCCAGAATACATTGCAGTTGCATTTGATTTAAAAGGACCAACCCAAAGACATAAAATGTATGAAGGCTATAAAGCAAATCGCCATGGAATGCCAGATGAACTTGCAACTCAAATGCCTATTATTAAAAATATATTAAAAGCTATGAATATAAAAATAATAGAAAAGGAAGGATATGAAGGAGATGATATCCTTGGTACATTAGCTAAAAAAGGCGAAAAAGAAGGCTTAGATGTAACAATACTTTCTGGAGATAGAGATACTTTTCAGCTTACTAGTGATAAAATTACAGTAAGAATTCCAAGAACCAAAATGGGAAAGACCGAAAATGAAGATTATAATAAAGATAGAGTAATAGAAGAATATGGAGTTGAGCCTAAAGAATTAATAGAGGTTAAAGCACTAATGGGAGATACATCAGATAATATTCCTGGAATCCCTGGAGTAGGAGAAAAAACGGCATTAAGTTTAATTAGACATTATAAAACGTTAGATAATTTATATAATGAAGTTGAAAACAATGAAGCTTTAATTGATATAAAAGGAAAATTAAAAGAAAAAATAATAGCCAATAAGGATTTGGCTTATCTTTCAAGAAGATTAGGCGAAATTGACACAAATGCACCAATAGAGGAAAGCATAGATGATTTGAAAATCAAAGAATGGAATAAAACAGATGTATATAATTTATTTTTATATCTAAGATTTAATAGATTTATAGATAGATTTAATATGCAAGAAGAAAAAGAGATTATAGATAATACAGATTTGTTTAATAAGAAAATAATTTCAAAAGAAGAAGATGTAGAAAAAATAATAAAGACAATAAAAGGGAATAAAGAAATTATATATTATATAGATAAAGCTGAGGAAAACCAAACTAATAGTATAATAAAACAAAAAATAAAAGGAATTAGTATATTTAATTCAAAAGAAAATTTATGTTATTATATTTCATTAAATAACAATAAAATACAAATGTTCAAAGATATTTTTGAGGATATTAATATTAAAAAAATTGGATACAAACAAAAAATAGATTATATATTGCTTAAAGAGTGTGGAATTAATGCAACAGAATTTTATTATGATATTGAAATAGCTGCATATATAATAAATCCGATAGAAAATAAATATAATATAGAAAAATTAGCCATAGATTATTTAAAACTAGATATAAATGAATATAATAATAAAGAAGAAAAACAAATAAATTTATTTGATGATACAGCTAAAGCAGATACTGAAGATTATGCTGATAAAGCATGTGTTAATGTTTATGTAATTGGTGAAGTATATTTAAAAACTTTAGAAAAATTAAAAGAAACAAATCAGTTAGAACTATTTAATAATATAGAAATGCCTTTAGTAGAAGTATTAGCAGATATGCAATATCAGGGCATATACTTAGACAAAAATGAACTTATAGATTATGGAAAAATATTAAAAACAGAAATAGAAGAAATGACTAAAGAAATATACAAATTGGCAGGAGAAGAATTTAATATTAATTCACCAAAACAATTGGGAAATATATTATTTGAAAAATTAAAATTACCAATAATTAAAAAGAACAAAAACGGATACTCAACAGACGTAGAAGTTTTGGAAAAATTAAAAAAAGAACATGAAATAGTTGAAAAAATACTTGATTATAGACAAGTGGTAAAATTAAATTCAACATATGTTGAAGGACTAATTCCATATATAAATGAAAAAGACGGAAAGATTCACTCATATTTTCATCAAACTGTTACTGCAACAGGAAGAATAAGTAGCAGTGACCCTAATGTGCAAAACATTCCAACTAGATTTGATTTAGGAAAACAAATTAGAAAAGTATTTAAACCACAAGCTGGATTTACATTCGTTGATGCTGATTATTCTCAAATAGAGCTTAGAGTATTGGCACATATATCTGGGGATGAAAATATGATAAAAGCTTTTAATAACAATGAAGATATACATAAACAAACCGCTTCAAGAGTGTTTGATGTGCCATTAGATGAGGTGACTTCAAAACAAAGAAGAGATGCAAAAGCAGTAAACTTTGGAATCGTATATGGAATAAGTGACTATGGATTAGGTGAAGAGTTAGGAATTGGCAGAAAAAGAGCCAAAGAATACATAGAACAATATTTAAATAAATACATAAAAATAAAAGAATTTATGGAGAATATAAAGGAATTTGCAAAACAAAATGGCTATGTAGAAACTTTGTTTAATAGAAGAAGATATATTCCTGAAATGAATTCTAATAACTTTATGGTAAGACAATTTGGATCAAGAGTTGCTATGAATACACCAATTCAAGGAACAGCAGCAGATATTATGAAAATAGCAATGATTAATCTTTATAAACAATTAAAAGAAAGAAAGCTTGAATCTAAAATTCTTTTACAAATACATGATGAATTATTATTACAAGTAAAAATAGAGGAAAAAGAAGAAGTAAAAGAACTACTTAAAAACTCAATGGAAGGTGCAATGAAATTAAAAATACCTTTAAAAGTAGAATTGTCAGAAGCAAACAATTGGTATGAAACAAAATAGTTAGGAGAGCGTTTTGAAAAAGAAAATACTTATATTATTAATAATTATTATAATATTAATAGCTATTTATAAAATCTTTAATATAGAAAATATAATATTAAAACATTTGTATCCTATAAAATATGAAGAATATGTAACTAAATATTCAAATGAACTAAATATTGATCCAATGCTTTCTTACGCAATAATAAAAACAGAAAGCAACTTTAAAGAAGAGGTAATATCTAAAAGCGGTGCTATTGGATTAATGCAATTAATGGATAATACAGCAAAAGAACAAGCAGAAAAGCTAAATGTTGAATATACTAATGAAACATTATTAAACCCAGAAAAAAATATATTATTAGGACTAAATTACTTTAGTACACTATTAGATAAATTTAACCAGAACTATATTTTGGCATTTACTGCATATAATGCTGGCTTAGGAAATGTTCAAAAATGGATTTCAAATGGAACAATTAAAGAAGATGGAACAGATATTGAAAATATTCCTTTTAAAGAAACAAATATGTATGTAAGAAAAATAATAAACAATTATGAAATGTATAAAAAATTGTATAATAATTAAACTTATGATATAATACAACACGATTTTTAAATATACCAAGAGGAGTAATAATGGAAAAGAAAAAACAATTTGAATTTTTAAATACATTAAGGTTTGTTGCAGTTGTTTGGATAGTTTTCGCTCATTTTAATTATCAATGTTTTTCTCATTATTATAATGAGAACATATTAGGAAATTATTTATACAATAACACATCATGGTTATACTATATATTTTATGGAATTACAGGAAAATATGCTGTATCTATGATGTGTATAATAAGTGGATGGTTAGTAGCAAAGAAATTTTATAGAAAAGCTGTAGATTTTGGAAAATTCATATTTTCAAGATATTTAAGATTAATGTTACCGGCTTTTGTTACTTGTAGCATTTATACAATAATTAGACTAATTATGGGAACAAAAATTTCATTATCTACATACTTAAATGGAACTTTATGGCTAGGGAGCAATGGAATAAATTCGCATTTAGAATATATAATAGATTTCTTTTTAGGAAATGTCTTTGTTGCATTACTAACATATTTGTTTTCAAATAGAAAATATTTTCCGCTTCTATATGTACCATTTATGATATTACTATATTACATGGATAGAATATGGATTCTAGCTACAGTAATAGGAGGCTTTACATATCATTTATGCGAATATATAAAAGAAAAGAAGTTGCATAAACACTGGTACTTAATATTTATAATTCCTCTTATATGGTGGCTTCCACGAGGAGAAGAAATAAAAAAAATATATTTAAGAGATTCAATAGCTTCAAGTTTAATTTTGATAACTATATACTGTATGCCAAAGCTTCAAAAATTCTTTAATTGGAATAGATTAAAAAATCTAAAAAAGATAAGTTATTCTTTGTTTGTGACACATGGGTTAGTTAATACTTTGTTTAGTGGATATATTGTGTTGTTCTTTAAAAACAATAATATAATCAATAATCCATATATAGTTGAAATAATAACATTTTTAATAGTGTTTATAATTGATTTAATATTAGCTGGCATTATTTATTACATAGCAGAAAATAAATTATATAATTTGACAAACAATTTTTTGGCAAAAAGAGTAAATGATTATAAAATAGAATTAGTAAAAGAAGGAGAAAACAATGAAAAATAAGATATCACTTAAAACATTACATATTATACTAATGATTTTAGGAACTATATTTATTTCTTTAAGTATATTTCATACAACACTTTGGTTTGACGAGTCATATTCAGTGGGAATTGCAAATCAAAGCTTTATAGATATATGGAAGATAGGTGGACATGATGTGCATCCAGTTTTATATTATTGGATGCTAAGAGTTGTTAATATATTAACAGGTGGATCAATATTAGCATATAGAATATTTTCGGCTTTAGCAATTGCTGTCTTAGGTTTATTGGGTTATACACATATTAGAAAAGATTTTGGAGAAAAAACAGGATTACTATTTTCTTTCTTTTCATATTTCTTACCTATGATGGCAGTATATGCTAATCAAATAAGAATGTATTCTTGGGCAATTGTATTTGTTACATTACTTTCAATATATGCATATAGAATATACAATGGAGATACTTCTATTAAAAATTGGATAATATTCTTCTTAACTAGCTTAGCAAGTTTATACATACACTATTATGGACTAATGGCTGCAGGCTTAATTAATTTATTCTTATTTATTAGCTTTATTAAAAATAAGAAATTTAAAGAATTAAAATGCATTGTTATACTTGGAATTATACAGGCTATTGCTTATGTGCCTTGGCTAATGTACTTAATTTCTCAAATTTCTCATGTTTCAAAGGGATTTTGGATAGGTTTTGAATTTCCTGATACTATATTTGAGTTAATTGGTTGTCAAATGAATGGAACTCGTAATTCAACTGGTATACTTGCAATAGGATTTACGGTTAATGTATTACTATTTATTTATTTAGCAATAGTATTTGTTAAGACTAAAAATAAAAATGATTATAAAGCGGTTAAATTTGCAACACTAGTTTATGCATCTGTTTTTCTAGCAGCGTTCTTATTGAGATATTTAGTTAAAACTAATATTTTATATTATAGATACTTATTTGTAATAACTGGTTTATACATATTTGTACTTAGCGATATACTTGCAAAATCAAAAAATAAATATATATTAGGTTTAATTATTACCATTACAATAGTTTTAGGAACTGCAAATAATATAATACAAATCCAAGATAATTATGCAAAAGGTAATATAGATGAAATAAAATATTTGCAAGAAAATATACAAAAAGATGATGTTATTGTTTATAGTAATATAGGAAATGGATCGATCATTGCATCTAACTTTTTAGATAATAAACAATATTTCTATAATGGAGCAGATTGGGGAATTGAAGAAGCATATAAATGTTGGGCACCTCAAATGGAAACATGGATAACAACAGACTTTTTACAATATTGTACTGGTAGAGTATGGATAATAGACTCACAAGATAATGGATTTTATGATGAATTGTTTAATAATGACGATTTTAAATTTATTAGTACAAAGACTTTTGAACAAAAATATCAAAATTATATATATAATATAACCTTGGTAGAAAGAGTACAATAATAATGAAAATTAAAGAAGCTGTAAATGAAGAAACTTTAATAAAAACTAAACATGAAAGAAATGAAGGAATTGAATTATTAAGAATATTAGTAATGTTTATGGTGTTGTTGTTACATTTTAACCTTAATGGTGGGATATTATTTAATAATTCTTTAATAGATACTTTAAATTATAAATTGGTGTGGTTGGTAGAAGCATTTTCAATTGTTGCAGTAAATTGTTTTGTACTAATTAGTGGATATTTTTTAGTGAATTCAAAGTTCAAAAAACAAAAGGTATATAGTCTTGTTTTACAAGTAGTGTCTTATAGTATTGTTATTACTATTTTATATACTTTAATTACTAAAAATATCTTAAATATTGGTCAATATTTAGAATGTATATTTCCAATTACTTTTAAGACTTATTGGTTTATTACTTGCTACGTTATTTTATATTTATTAATACCTTATTTAAATCTGATTTTCGAACACACAGATAAAAGAAAAATGCAAATTTTAATTGCAATTTTATGCACAGTTTCGTTTGTATCTTGGATATTAAACAGATTTAAATTTGATGCAATAGATAAAACCAAAGGATATGGAATAATTTGGGTTATAAATTTATACTTTATAGGTGGTTATATAAGAAAATACTATAAAGATAAATATAATAAATTTTATTTTTTAATAATATATATTATTTTTTCTTTATTAATATTTACACTAAAATTTATTTTACTTAAAATAAATAGTAATACAATATGGATATCAGATATATTTTATGAATATAATTCGGTTACTGTAACAATACAAAGTATTTGCTTGTTTATGTTTTTTAAAGATTTGAAAATAAAAAATGAAAAGATAAGAAAAACAATATTAAAAATAGCTCCGTTAACTTTAGCGGTATATATTATTCATGAGCATCCAATTGTTTCTAAGTTTTTATATAAAGATTGGTTACATTTAAATTATTTTTGGAATTCAAAATATTACATAATAATAACATTTTTGATGAGTCTAGCAATATATGTAGTTTGTTGTGTAATTGAATATTTAAGAAATATATCAATAAAAAGACTTGAAAAGCTTGAGGCTGTACACACACACACACACAATACATTTTAATAAATAAAAGGGTAGGTTGCATATTATTAAAAAGTGCAACCTATTTTTTAAACTAAAACAGAGGTTGTGATTTTTTTAGATTTATGTTAAAATATATAGTATGTTTAAGGAGTGAAAAATATGGGCTTTTTTGATAAATTGAAATCTGGTTTAGGCAAAACCAAAAGTAATATAAATGAAAAGTTTAATGATGTGTTTAGTAATTTTAGAAAAGTTGATGAAGATTTGCTAGAAGAGTTAGAAGAAGTATTAATTATGTCTGATATAGGGATGGATACTTCATTAGAAATTATCTCAAAACTTAGAGAGAGAATAAAAAAAGAAAATATTAAAGAAGCGGAAGAAGTTAAAGAAAAACTAAGAGAAATAATGGTTGAAATATTAAATGTTGCAGATAAAGATTTAAAACTTAATACAAAACCATCTGTACTTTTAGTTATAGGAGTAAATGGTGTTGGAAAGACAACTTCTATTGGAAAAATTGCAAATAATTTAAAGAAAAGTGGAAAAAAAGTTGTTATGTCTGCAGCAGATACATTTAGAGCGGCGGCTGTTGAACAATTAGAAATATGGTCAAACAGAGTAGGGTGCGATATAGTAAAAAAGGAAGAAGGAGCAGATCCAGCTTCTGTTGTGTTTGATTCAATAAAAAAAGCAAAAGAAGAAAATGCAGATGTGTTAATATGTGACACTGCTGGAAGATTACACAATAAAAAATATTTAATGGACGAGTTATACAAAATACAAAAAGTTATAGATAAAGAAATGCCAGAAGCAGATAAAGAGGTATTGTTAGTTATAGATGCAACAACAGGTCAAAATGCAATATCTCAAGTAAAAGCATTTAAAGAAGTAGCACCAATTACAGGTTTGGTTTTAACTAAATTAGATGGAACTGCAAAAGGTGGAGTTGTTATTGGAATAGTAAATGAAAATAAGATACCTGTTAAATTTATTGGAGTTGGAGAAGGAATTGACGACATGGAAGTGTTTAATAGCAAAGAATTTGTAGACGCAATAATATAATGAAAGGAAAAAGATATGGAGAAGAGTAAGAAGTTTAAAAAAATAAAAATAATTTTAGTTATTCTATTTACTATATTATTTATGCTTTACATGTATATATCATATAGAGCAAATTATTTACAAACTTTAGAAATAGGTGAAGAATATTTATCAGTTTTTGAACAAAATAATCAATACAAAATAAAATTATTTGCCTTTAGTTTTATTATTTTGTACATTGTTATTTATATAAATAACAAATTAATAAAAAATGGATTAAAGCCATTCTTTGAAGATGAGAAAAAACAAATGCCAAAGCTTCCAAATAAAAGTATTGCTTTTGTAGTATCTACAATTGGAAGTACAATTATAACTTCAGTTTTTTTAGATAAATTAGTTCTATTTTTAAATACTACTTGGTTTGGAGTAAATGATCCTGTATTTGGATTAGATATAGGATTTTATTTCTTCCAAAAACCATTTATACAATTAGTATTAAATTATTTGATTGTGTTATTTAGTTTACTTGCAGTATATACAATTGCATATTGTATAATATTATTTAATGTTTTTTTAGATGGAGTAGATAAAGAATTATTATTAAAAAGTAAACTTGTTAAAATATTAAAAGTGCATGCCTTTTTAATTGTTTTGGGGCTTGCATGTAAAACATTTTTAAATACATATAATATTGTTTTTGAAAACTTTGTAACATTGAAAAATGCATTATCAACTAAATTAATTGGTGCAGGAATTACTGATATTACAATTAAATTATGGGGATATAGAATTTTAGGCTTTGTGATGTGTATATCAATGATATTTATATTAAAATATCTATTAGATAAAAAGAAAACAAAGAAATTATTAATAAGCATATGTATAGTTCCTATTTATCTAGTTGGTGTTTTTATTGTTATGTTGTTATTTAACGTACTATTTGTTAATAATAATTTATTTGATAGACAAAAAGATTATATAAATAAGAATATTGATTATACAAAACGCGCATATAATTTAAATATTGAAGAGGTTGAATTAGAAAATGCAGAAGCAATTACTAAAAATAACTTGGAAAGTAATAGAGATATTATTGATAATATTAGATTAATAGATGAGCAATCAACATTAAAAAATCTAAATTCATTACAAACTAATTCGGGTTATTATTCATATAGAACAAGCAAATTACAAATGTATAATATTGATGAAAAAGATACATTAGTATATGTTTCACCAAGAGAGATAGATGTTCAAACAGAAGCTAGTACATATAATAATAAAACGTATGAATATACTCACGGATATGGAAGTATTATAACTTATGCAAGCAAAGTTGATGGCACTGGAAATATAGAATATGTACAAAAAAACTTTTCAACAACGGATGACAAAATAGCTATTAACCAACCAAGAATTTATTTTGGAATGCAAACTAATAATACTATAATAACAAATTTATCTGGCAAAGCTGAATATGATTATCCAGTTTCTTCAACAACTAATACTGAGTATACATACAAAGGCAAAGCTGGTATAAAAACAAACTTTATAGACAGATTAATACTTAGCGTAATGAATAAAGATATAAATATTACTTTTTCTAATACAAGTGAAGATAGTAAAGTTATAACAAATAGAAATGTAATAGAAAGAACTAAAAAAATAATGCCTAACTTACTATATGATGAAAACCCTTATATGATAGTTTCTGATTTAGGAAAACAAATTTGGGTAATTGATGCATATACTGTTTCTAATGAATATCCATATTCTCAAAAAACAATGATAAAGGTTGGGGATTATAAAAAAGAAATTAATTATATAAGAAATTCAATTAAGGTATTAGTAGATGCATATGATGGAACAGTTAAGTTTTATATAATGGATACAACAGATCCAATAGCTGTGGCATATTCTCATGCTTATCCAGGTGTATTTAAAGATGGAACGGAGATTGAAAAAAGTATTTCTAATCATTTTGTTTATTCAGAGTATTTATATAATGTTCAAGCAGAAATTTTAGAAATGTATCATAATGTAACAGCTGATGTTTTATACAGAGGAGACGATATATGGGGAAATGCTTCATATTCTTCTAATTCAAAAAGTTCATCTAAAACAGAAATTACACCATATTATACAATGGTAAAAGAAGATAATAAAAATAAAGTTGGATTAGTACTTCCATATACTGTTTATGGTAAACAAAATATTACTTCATATTTAGTTGGAGTAACAGATGGAAGCGGAAATCAAAAATTAAAATTATATAAATTTGCCTCAGGAAGTAATGTATTAGGACCAGAACAACTAGATAAAGAAATAGAACAAGATGCAACAATATCAGAATCTATAAAAAGTATAAACGTAACAGGAACAAAAATAACAAAAAATATGATTATTGTACCAATTAATAATACTCTATTATATGTAGAACCGATATTTCAACAACAATTAAATGAAAAGAATTCAATACCATTGCTTAAAAAAGTTGTTGTTGCATCTGGTAGCAAAGTAGCAATAGGAGATAACATTAGTGAAGCATTAGAAAATTTACTTTCTCAATCAGCAGTTAGCATTAAAGTTACAAATACAGACACAATTGACGATTTAATAAACGCAATTATAGAAGCAAATAAGAACTTAAAAGATTCTACTGCTTCAAACGATTTTGAAATGATTGGAAAAGACATATCAAAATTAAGAGAACTAATAGAACAACTTGAAGAGATGCAAAAAGATAATACAAAAACAAAAAACATACTACAAAATACTTTAAATAAAAATGTTTCTGAATAATATTGACAATGAATAAACAATATAGTATAAAAACATGTAAGAAATTAATTTATAAGGAGAAATGAATATGCAAATAAAAGGAAATAAAGGAATGAGTTTAATAGTTTTTACAGTCATATTAGCTATATTAGTAGTAATAGCAGGAGGAGTGATAGTTTATTTATTGAATAATCCAAAAACGGAATATGTAAAAGAACAAACAGGAACTACAACATTATTAAATGCACCTAATACAAATTCATATATGAATAATTCTAATAGTGAAGAAAATTCAAAAAATACAAATACTTTATCTAAAAATCAATATAATGAAATTCAAGGACAATATACCTATGAAACTAATCATCCAGAATATGAAGAAATAGGATGTTACTTTAGGTTATACTTAAGTAGTGATGGGACATTTGATTACAATGTATATGCTGACAATAGAGCTGGATTCTGTGGAAATTATATTATTAATGGTTCTGAGATTGTTTTGAATAAGTTATTTGAATATGGATCTGATGTTGGACTTAATGTTACAAGTGGACAGATTAAATTAAAATTGAATGATGATGGAACAATTAGTGATTCAAATAAGTATGAAGATATGTCTATTAGTAATGTTACTTTAAAAAGAGAAAAAAAAGAGGTAGTGGAAAGTCTAAAAGAACATATTAAAAATGCTGTAAAATATAAAGCAATTTTTGCAGAATAAATATATATTAACAAAAAACAACTGCACAATTGATGTGGAAGATTACTTTTTATTTATTATTAAAAATAAATAAATGAGTTTAATATTAAAAAAGAACATATAAACTTGCATATATGTTCTTTTTTTAGTATAATAGAAGCGTTGAAAAAGGAGAGAAAAATAGGTATGATTAATTTTAAAGATGAAATTGCTCAAATAATTTCTAATAATACAAATATTAGTTGTAATGAATTAGAAGGATATATAGAAATACCACCTGAAGATAAAGGAGATTATGCTTTTCCATGCTTTAGATTGGCTAAAGAATTAAAGAAAGCGCCTCAAGCTATAGCAGAAGAATTAAAAACTAAAATAGAATCAAGCAAAAATGATGTAATTGAAAGCGTTGAAGTGGCTGGTGGATATTTAAATTTTTATATTAATAAAAATATTTTAATTAAAAATACTATTGAAGAGATAGATAACCAAAAAGAAAACTATGGTAAAACTGATATTGGAGATGGTAAAACAATATTAGTTGAATATTCTTCACCTAATATAGCAAAGCCCTTTCATATTGGGCATTTAAGAAACACATTAATAGGACATACTTTATACAATATGTATAAGTTCTTAGGTTATAATACAATAGGAATAAATCATTTAGGAGATTATGGAACTCAATTTGGAAAAATGATAGAAGGCTATAAATTATGGGGAGAAGAGTACAATATAGAAGAAAACCCAATTGAAGAACTTACAAAAATTTATGTAAGAATAAATGATTTATGCAAAAAAGATGAAAGTGTATTAGAAGCATGCAGAAATAACTTTAAAAAATTAGAAGATGGAGACAAATATTGTGTTGAAATATGGAATAAGTTTAAAGAATTAAGTTTAAAAGAATTTGATAGAATTTATGATATATTAGGTGTTAAATTTGATTCTTTAAATGGAGAAGCATTTTATTCTGATAAAATGGATGAAGTTGTTAGTCTTCTTGAAAAGTCAGGAAAACTTGTTGAATCAGAAGGGGCTAAGATAGTTGATTTAGAAGATAAAAAGATGGGTGTTTGTATGATTAAAAAGTCAAACGATTCAACTACTTATGCAACAAGAGATTTAGCAGCTATTTTATACAGAGCTAGAACATATGATTTTGATAAATGTTTATATATTGTTGCCTATGAACAAAACTTACACTTTAAACAAATATTTGAAGTAGCAAAGCTATTAGGCTTAGATGAAAAGTATATAAATGGTTTACAACATATTCCTTATGGAATGGTACATTTAAAATCAGGAAAAATGTCTACAAGAGAAGGAAATGTTATTAAAGTTAACGACTTATTACATGAGGCTATTTCAAGAGTAGAAAAAATAATAGAAGAAAAAAATCCAGATATGGAAAACAAATATGAAAATGCAAAGAAAATTGGTATAGGAGCTATAACTTTTTGTAATGTTGGAACAACAATAATAAAAGACCAAGTATTTGATTGGGATACAATTCTTAACTTTAGTGGAGAAACTGGGCCATATATTCAATATACATATGTAAGGACAAATAGTATAATTAAAAACTTACAACAGATACCAACAGCAAATGAAGTAGATGTAAGCAGATTGAATAATAAAGAAACTATTAAGATTATTAAATTAATATATAACTTTCAAGAGACTGTTATTCAAGCTACTTCAAAAAATGAGCCATCAATTTTAGCTAGATATTTAATTGATTTATCAAAAGCATATAGCAGCTTTTATAATGAGTATAAAATAATGGCAGATGATATTGAAGATAGAAATGCTAGAATATATATAACATATATTACTGGTTTAGTATTAAAAATTGGAATGAATCTATTAGGAATAGAAATGCCAGATAAAATGTAATAAAGAAGGTATTAATATTGAAAAAGATTATAATTGTTTTTGGGAAAGCTTTTTTGAACTTTATTTATTTTTTCATTAAGCTATTTCCTGCTAGAAACCAAATAGTATATACAAGTATGCAATCAAATAATATTAGTTTAGATTTTGAAATGCTAAAAAATGAAATAACAAAACATGATAACTCTATAAAACAAATATTTTTATGCAAAAAAATGAAAAGTGGTTTAAAGAAAAATAGCGATTATGTTGTATATGTATTTAACATGATAGGTTATGTATTTAAATCAATGTATTATTTAGCAACATCTAAAGTATGTATTACTGAGAGTTATTGTGTTCCAATTAGTATATTAAAACATAAGAAAAACTTAAAAATAATTCAAATATGGCATGCTTCTGGAGCTGTTAAGAAATTTGGATATCAAATATTGGATAAAAAAGAGGGAAAATCAAGTGAAGTTGCAAAACTTATGTGTATGCATAAAAATTACGATTATGCAATAGCACCAAGTGAAGTAACTAAAGAAATTTTTTCAGAAGCATTTAATATGAAAAAAGAAAAAATAGTTAAACTTGGACTTCCAAGACTTGAATATATATCAAATGAAAAGTATGATAAATCAAATGAAATATATAATTCTTATCCAGATTTAAATAAAAAGAAAATAATTTTATATGTTCCTACATTTAGAAAAGATAAGAATATTGACTTAAGTGAAATTTTTAATTATCAGTATGACAAAACTAAATATAAAATAATAATTAAGCTTCATCCACTTGATGATACACAAATACCAAGTGAATATACTTTTGATAATAAATATACAAGTTATGATTTAATTAAAATTGCTGATTATATTATAACAGACTACTCAATATTATCAATTGAAGCAAGCATACTTAACAAACCTATCTTTTTATACTTGTACGATATGGAAAATTATAACCAAAGTAGAGGATTAAATATAGATTTGTGCAACGAATTAAAAACATTTACAAGCAAAAATTTTAGTGATATAATGAACAAAATTAAAAATCATGATTATAATATGAATGAATTAGAAAAGTATAAAAATAAATATATAGAAGTAAATCCAAAGAATACAACAGCTGAGTTGGCTGATTTTGTTCTAAAATTCATGTAATACTTTGGGAGAAGAAAAATATGAAAGTAAAAAACAAGTTAAAAAAATTAATTAAAGAAAATGTTTTTATAAGAAAAATTGCTAGAAAAGTTTATTTTCTAAAATGCAATATACAGTATAAAATAGTTACTAAAAAATTAAATGTTGATGACAAATTGATAATTTTTGCAAGTTTCAATGGGAGATCTTACTGTGATAGTCCTAAAGCATTGTATGAATATCTTATAAAAGATAAAAAATATGAAAATTATAAATTCGTGTGGGCTTTCAAAGATGTAGAAAAACATAAATATCTTGAGAAAAACAATAATACTAAAGTAATAGATATTAAATCAAAAGAGTTTTTAAAAACAATGGGACAAGCTAAATATTGGATATTTAATTATAAAATTCAAGATTATATATTTCCAAAAGAAAACCAAGTTTTTGTACAATGCTGGCATGGTACGCCACTTAAAAGGCTTGGATGTGACTTAGAACACTTTAATAATGCAATGAATTCCATTTCTGAAATTAGAGATAGATACCATATGGAAGCATCAAAGTTTTCATATTTTATTTCACCATCTAAATTTGCAAGCGAGAAATTTATTTCTACATGGGATTTAAAGAAAATAAATAAAGAAAATATAATGATTGAAGAAGGATATCCTAGAAATGATTTTCTATACAATTACACTAAAAAAGATATTACAGACATTAAAGAAAAATTGAATATAAAATCTATTAATAAAAAGATAATTCTATATGCACCAACTTATAGAGATAATCAACATTCAACTGAGATCGGGTACACATATAAAACACAAATTGATTTTGATAAACTTCAACAAGAATTGTCTGATGAATATATAATTTTATTTAGAGCACACTGGCTTGTTGCACAATCATTTAATTTTGATAAATATAAGGACTTTATAATTGATGTATCAAATTATGATGATATAAATCATTTATATGTAATATCTGATATGTTAATAACTGATTATTCAAGCGTATTTTTTGATTATGCTAATTTAAAACGACCAATAGTATTTTATATGTATGATTTAGAAGAGTATAGAGACAACATAAGAGGTTTTTATTTGAAATTAGATGAATTGCCTGGACATATAGTAAAAAAGGAAGATGAACTGATAAAAGAGATAAATGAATTGTTTACTAACTTTACTTACAATGATGAATATAAAAAATTTAATGAAAAATTTAATTATTTAGATGATGGAAACGCTAGCAGACGAGTAATTAATAAAATACTGAATTAATAAATAAAGAGAGGTAAAATATGAAAAGAGTGCTAACATATGGAACATATGATTTATTACATTATGGACATATTAGATTATTAAAAAGAGCTAAAGAACTAGGAGATTATTTAATAGTAGCTTTATCAACAGATGAATTTAATGCAATAAAAGGGAAAAAAGCATACCATAATTATGAAACAAGAAAAAAAATGCTAGAAGCAATTAGATATGTAGATTTAGTTATACCAGAAAATGATTGGAATCAAAAAATAAATGATGTTAAGGAATATCATGTTGACGTTACTGTAATGGGTGGAGATTGGGAAAATAATCCAAAGTTTGAAGTGCTAAAAGATTATTGTGAAGTAGTGTATTTACCAAGAACAGAAGGTATTTCTACTTCTAAAATAAAAAAAGATTTAGGACTTCAAGAACCAATAAATGGTGTAAATCAGATACCTAATATATAGAATATATAAATTAATTTAGGAGATTTTATTAAAAATGGAAAAAAGAAAATTCATATGGCTTTTTGGAGAAAATTTAGGAAAAACTGCAAACAATAACTCATTTTATTTTTGGCAACAAGTTGTTGAAAAAGAAGACGAAATTGAAAAATATTTTGTTATGTGCAAAAATAAAAAGAATATGAAAGTTTATAAGAATTTGAGTAATAAGGCAAAAAAATATATTGTTTGGAAAGATACAATAAAACATCATATATTATATAACGATGCGGACATGCTATATGTAAGCCTAAGCTATAAAGATGTTGAACCAACAAGATATTTTATTAAAAGAGGAATTAAAGTCCCTGTAATATATTTACAACATGGCACTTTAGCAATAAAAAAGATAGGATATAAGGGCGATAGCTACAACAACAATATGTTTAGATTCTTTTACTATAATAGGTATATAAAAGATGTATTAAAAGAAGAAAATGGATTTAAAGATTATCAATTATATTATGCAGAATTTCATCCAAGATATAAAGAACTAGTTAATAGATATGAAGAATTTAAAAAACAAGAAAGAACCAAGAAAAGCATTTTGTGGTTTATAACTTGGAGAGAATATTTTGGTGAAAATGTAGAAACTAAAAAATTTATAGATAATATCAAAAAAGTTGTAAATAATTACAAAATGAATGAATTTCTAAAAAAAGAAAATTATAAATTAAAAATATGTTTACATCAATTTTTTGATAAACAGAAAATAGACTATATAACCAATAAACTTAAGGACGATAATATAGAAATAGTTACACCTAAGGATATTGATGTAATGGATGAAGTTGTTAAAAATGATATTTTAATAACAGATTATTCATCTATTGCATTCGATTTTACATTACTAGGAAAACCAGTTTTCTTATATCAACCAGATATAAAAGATTATTCTAAGACTAGAGATTTTTATTATTTGAAAGAAATGAAAGAATATTCTATAAAAACTCCTACAAAACTTGTAACAGAGTTAAGAAGTAATAATAAAAGCGTTAATAAATTCTTTAGAGATAAATTACCAGAAAATATAGATTATGAATATATAAAGAGTGGAAAACATATTGAAAAGACATATAATGAATTTGCTAATATTCAAAAAAATGAAATAACATTTTTAGGATATAATTTCTTTGGAACAGGTGGAACAGTTTCAGCTACTCTAGCATTAGCAGAAGGATTATTAGAAAAAAATTATCTAGTAAAGCTTATATCTTTAAAAAAGACTGCAAGAAAAGGAAAACATCCTTGTGGATTAAATGCAACTGCATTTTATTATGCAAGAAAGAATTTGCAGTATATTATTAAAAGATTGTTAATATTAAATCCAATTCATTATGGATATTTAAAATATGACAGCAATAAAAAATATTTAATTCCTTATGTTGGGTTTGTTTTGAAAAGAAAGTTAAAAAGAATAAAAAGCAGAACTGTAGTATCAACAAGAGAAACTTTACATTTATTCTTAAAAGATGCACCATCTAAAAATATTGAAAACAAAGTGTATTTCTTCCATACATTTTATAATGTTTTACAACAACAGTTTGTTGGATTATTAGATAAACTTAAACAAATACAAATTGAAAAAGCTGTATTTATCACTAAAGGTGGACAAGAACAATATAAAGATAAAGCAAATTATGATAATTATAATGAATATGAAATTATTAGCAATTGTATTGAAAGCTCAAAAATGATTACAAGGGATGAAATAAAACCTATAAAAAAGAGAAACAAATATCATTCTGCATATATGCTAAGAATTTCTAAAGATAGAGTAAAAGACATAGATAATTTATTTGGATTTGCTAAGTTTATGAAGAAAAATAAATTTAATATGTTAGCAATCCATGTATATGGTATTGGGGATTATTTAGAGGAATTTTTAGAAAGAATTGAAAAAGAAAAATTAAGTTCTTATATAAAATATGAAGGCTTAGCTGTTAATATTAAAGATGAATTAGAAAAGTATGATTTAGTTACTGACTTTTCATTAAACCATTCATTTGGTATGACATATCTAGAAGCAATATTTAATGGTAAAATGATATTTGGAATGAAAAATCAAGGTTCAAATGAAGTATTTAAAGAAATACCATACTCATATATAAATTCATATGAAGATTTACTAGAAAAAATTAAAAATTTAGATAAGATTGGAATAGATATATTACAAAAAAATTATGATATAATGTATTCGAAATATTCAAGAGAAGTTATAGCTGATAAGTTTATAAAATATATCAGCACTAAGGGGGATAATAAAAATGACTAAGAAAAAGAAAATTGCCATTGCGGTTGTACTTATTGTTATTTTTGCATTATGTTTTATACCACCTAAGAGCAATAATTCTAAGTACAGATTAAATATAGTTAGTTCTTATGGAGATATAGAAGCATATCATCCTAAGATTTTAGCTTTTAATGAAAAGTGGAATGGATATAAATATTGGTTAAGTTATACGCCTTATCCAAAAGGAACAGATTCTAAAGAAAATCCACATATTGCAGTAAGTAATGACCTTATAAATTGGAAAGCTCCTGGAGACAATGTTAATCCACTTGACACACCTGAAGAGACAATAGCAGGCAAAAAATATAATTCTGATTCACATATTGTATATAATAATGACAATAACACAATGTATTGTTATTGGAGATACGTTGATGATGTTGCAAATAAAGTATATATTTATAGAGAAGAAACAAAGGATGGAATAAATTGGTATAATAAAATTTCTACGGCAGTTTCAGATAATAGAGATAAAAAGGATTATATTAGTCCTGCAATTCTTTATGAAAATGGAATGTATAAAATGTGGTATGTTGATGTAGAAAATATAGTAACATTTGCTATATCTAATGATGGAATTGTTTGGAATGATAAAAGCTTAGTTGAAATCAAATACGAAAAAAACTTAAAAACATGGCATTTAGATGTAATACATACTAGAGATAGATATGAGATGATTGTTGTTGGATATGATAAATGGGCAAATAGAAATGATATGAACTTATATTACACAAGTTCAATAGATGGAATTAATTGGGATGTTGCAAAAACAATTTTAAAGCCTTCTGTAAAAACTACTAATTGGGATAATAAAGGAATTTATAGAAGCAGTTTTATATATGAAAATGGAAAATACTATGTTTATTATGGAGGAACATCTAAGAGTTATAATCATGGTATAGGATTTGTTTACGGAAAAAATATATTTAATTTACATAATGTAAATACAAATTTTAAAAAAGAAAATGAAGTAAACAAATTACTAGAAGAAATAAGATAATTTTTAAAGAGGAAGAAAAATATGAAAATGTTATTACAGATATTAAAAGAGCATATTGAATATAGAAAACAAATATTGAAAATGGCTAAAGCGGATTTGGTTAAAACATACAGAGGAGCAGCATTAGGATGGGCTTGGGCAATAATTAAACCTATAGTAACCATATTTGTATATTGGTTTGCATTTGCAATAGGACTAAGAGCAAATAGTACTGTTAAAGGATACCCATACTTACTATGGCTTATAGCTGGTGTTGTACCATGGTTCTATATGAGTGAAATGATTACAGGAGGAACAGATTGTATAAGAAGATATAGTTATTTAGTTACAAAAATGAAATTCCCTGTATCTACAATACCAACATTTGTTAATATATCTAAATTTATTATACATGTAATGTTAATTTATCTTGTTATAATTATATTTAGATTATTTGGATATGTACCAGACATATACTTATTGCAATTACCTTTTTATATGCTACTTACATTTATATTCTTTAATATATGGAGTTTGTTTTCTGGACCACTTGCAGCAATTAGTAAAGATTACAGTAATTTAGTAAAAGCGTTTATTACTGCAGTATTCTGGTTATCTGGAATTTTGTGGGATCCATCTACAGTAAAGAATACAATGCTAAAAAGAGTATTAAAAGTTAACCCTGTAACATATCTTGTAACAGGATTTAGAAACTGCTTTATAAATAAGGTTTGGTTTTGGGAACAACCAAAAACACTATTGTGTTTTATAGTTGTAACTTTAATATTACTTGTATTAGCAGTTAGAGTTTATAAAAAACTTAGAAAGGAGATTCCAGACGTACTTTAATTAAGTAATGTAGGAGAATTGAGTTATGGATAAAGATATTGCAATAGAATTTAAAAATGTATGTAAGACATATAAATTATATAAAAATGATAAGCAAAGATTTAAAGCTATATTCTTTAAAAAGACACCATATAGACCTAAAAAAGCAGTAAACAATGTTTCATTTATAATAAAAAAAGGAGAATCTGTTGCCTTATTTGGAAAAAATGGTGCTGGTAAATCTACAATATTAAAAATGATTACTGAAGTAGCATATCCAACAAGCGGAGATATTATTATTAATGGAAGAGTAAGTGCACTTTTGGAATTAACATCTGGTTTCGACCCAGAATTTACTGGAAGAGAAAACATCTACTTAAAAGGTCAAATATTAGGATTAGCTAATGAAGAAATACAAAAATTGGAAAGTACAATTGTTAATTTTGCTGAATTAGAAGAATATATTGACCAACCAGTTAGAACTTATTCAAGTGGTATGAAAGCTAGACTTGGATTTTCTATAAATGTAAATGTTGAACCTGAAATATTAATCGTTGATGAAGCTTTAAGCGTTGGAGATGAAGAATTTAGAAGAAAATGTATTAAAAAAATTAATGAGTTATTAAATAATGAAAATATAACATTATTATATGTTACTCATGCTACTAAAACTGCAAAAGATTTCTGTAAAAGAGGAATGGTAATGCAAACAGGAAATTTAATATTTGATGGCGATATAGATGAGGCTATGCAAGTATATACCGACACAATAAAAGGATAGAAATATGGACAAATTTTCAAATATAGATAAAAAATTAGAACAATATAATCAAGAGCATATTATTAATTTGTGCAAAAATTTTACAGTTGAGGAAAAAGAAACAATTTATACACAAATTGATAGATTGAATCTTGAACAAATAGATAATTTATATAATGAACTTAGCAATAAGGAAAAAGTTGATTCAAGCAATGTTCAAGAAATTGAAGCTTTAAATACAGACAATTTAACATCTGAAGAATTAAAAAAATATTATTCAGTAGGTGAAGAAATATTAAAAAATAATCAATATGCTTTAGTTACAATGTCTGGAGGACAAGGAACAAGACTTGGATATGATAAACCAAAAGGAACATTTCAAATAGATATACAACCAAAACCTAAATATCTATTTGAAATATTAGCTGATAAATTAAAAATAGAAAATAAAAAATATAACAATATAATTCCTTGGTATATAATGACTAGTAAAGAAAATGACAAACAAATAAAAGACTTTTTTAATGAACATAATTATTTTGATTATCCTAGAGAATTTGTAAAATTTTTTGAACAAAATAATTTGCCTTTAATAACTGAAAATAAAAAATTAATAATTGAACAAAACAAAGTTATTAAAGAAGCAGCAGATGGAAATGGTGGAATATTTAATTCTATGTATCAAAAAGAAATTATTACTGATATGGAAAAGAAAAATATCAAATGGATATTTATAAGTTCAATAGATAATATTTTGCTAAAAATTGCTGACCCAGTATTACTAGGACTTGCAGAATTAAGTAATGTTGAAATTGCTACAAAATCTATACTAAGAAATTCGCCAGAGGAAAAAGTTGGAGCAATATGCAAAAAAGATAATGAAATTAGAGTGATTGAATATTCTGAAATGTCTGATGAAATGAAAAATGCTAGAAATTCAAATGGCGAATTAAAATATGGTGAATCACATATTATGTGCAACTTGTTTAGCATAAATGCGTTAAAAAAATTATCAGACAAAAAATTACCATATCATATTGCCCATAAAAAAGCGCCTTACTTAAATGAGGATGGTAAACTAATAAAACCTGAAAAACCTAATGCATATAAATTTGAGACATTCATATTTGATTCTTGGAAATATTTTAATGATATAGCAATTCTAAGAGGAAAAAGAGAAGAAGATTTTGCACCAGTGAAAAATGCTGAAGGGGTAGATAGTCCAAAAACAGCAATAGAATTGTATAATAATTATATACAAAGGAGAGTGTAAAAATATATGAGTATTTTAGTAACAGGTGGAGCTGGATATATTGGAAGTCACACAGTTGTTGAATTATTAAAAAATAATAAAGATGTTGTAATTGTTGACAATTTTATAAATAGCAGTCCAATAGTTCTTGAAAAAATTAAAGAAATTACAAAAAAAGATTTTAAATTTTATGAAGTAGATATATTGGATGAAGAAAAACTTAATAAAGTTTTTGAAGAAAACAATATTGAATCTGTTATTCATTTTGCAGGATTAAAAGCTGTTGGAGAATCAGTTGCTAAACCTCTAGAATATTATTATAATAATATTTCTGGAACATTAGTACTTCTAAAAGTTATGAGAAAGTATAACTGTAAAAATATTGTATTTAGTTCATCTGCCACTGTTTATGGAGAACAAAAGTCATATAAATATGTAGAAGAAATGGGAAGGGGAAAAACCACTAATCCATATGGTACAACTAAAGCAATGATTGAAAAAATATTAGAAGATGTATATTTTTCAGATAATGCTTGGAAAATTTATATACTTAGATATTTTAATCCTGTTGGTGCACACGAAAGTCATTTAATAGGAGATAACCCAAATGGAATACCAAATAATTTAATGCCATATATACAAAAAGTTGCAGTAGGAGAATTAAAAGAATTATCAGTTTTTGGAAATGATTATGATACGCCAGATGGAACAGGAGTAAGAGATTATATCCATGTTGTTGATTTAGCAGAGGGACATATAAAAGCATTAGAAAAACTTAATAAGGAAAAAGCAGGAGTGTATGTGTATAATTTAGGTAGTGGAATTGGGCATAGTGTACTTGAAATGATAAATACATTCGAAAAAGTTAATAATGTAAAAGTTCCTTATAAAATAGCACCAAGAAGAGCAGGAGATTTAGCTACAACATATGCAGATCCAACAAAAGCCGAGAAAGAGTTAAACTGGAAAACCAAGAAAACTTTAGAAGATATGTGCAGAGATTCATGGAATTATATAAAAAATAATAAATAAATATATATAAAGAACAAAAATATTTTTTGTTCTTTATTTTTTGAAAAAAAATTACAAAATTTTGCATTTTTATATTTACTTTTTAATTTATTTTGTATAGAATATATTAGATAACAAAAGAGAGTTTGAAAGGAGCATTTGGTGATGAAAATACTAATGCTAACATGGGAATATCCGCCAAGAATTGTTGGTGGAATCGCAAGAGTTGTCCATGATTTATCAAAAAGATTAATAAAAGACGGACATGAAGTTACCGTAATTACATATAGAGAAGGAAATTTACCGTATTTTGAAGATGATAAAGGTGTTAAAGTATATAGAGTAGATAACTATATGATAAATCCAAATAATTTTATTGATTGGATTATGCAGATGAATTTTAACTTATTAGCTAAGGCAAATGAACTAATAAGTAAAGAAGGAAAATTTGATGTTATACATGCTCATGACTGGTTAGTTGCATATGCTGCAAAATCATTGAAAAATTCGTATGATATTCCAATAGTTGCAACAATTCATGCAACTGAAGCAGGAAGAAATAGTGGCATACATGATGAAACTCAAAGATATATAAACGACACAGAATGGATGCTTACATATGAAGCAAATGAGGTAATTGTTAATAGTAATTACATGAAATGTGAACTACAGAGAAATTTTGGTCTACCGTTTGAAAAAATAAATGTAATACCTAATGGTGTAAATTTAACGATGTATAGCGGTATTGAAAAAGATTATGATTTTAGAAGAAACTATGCATCAGACAACGAAAAAATAATACTTTATGCAGGAAGACTTGTTTATGAAAAAGGTGTTCAGTATTTAATTGGAGCTATGCCTAAAATATTACAAAACTATCATGATGCTAAACTTATAATTGCTGGAAAAGGTGGAATGATTGATGAGTTAAAAGCAGAAGTTGAACATTTAGGTTTAGGAAATAAAGTATATTTTACAGGATATATGGACCATAAGTCATTATGCAAATTATATAAATGTGCTGATATATCAGTATTTCCAAGTACATATGAACCATTTGGAATAGTAGCACTCGAAGGAATGCTTGCAGGAAATCCAATTGTAGTTTCAGATATTGGTGGATTAAACGAAATTGTAGAACATGGTGTAAATGGAATGAAGAGTTATGCAGGAAATAGTAATTCAATAGCAGACTCAATATTAACATTATTATTTGATCATAAATTATGTAATGAAATTTCAAAAAATGCAAAAACTAAAGTAAAAGAATTATATAACTGGACTAAAATAGCACAAGATACACATTTTGCATATCAAAAAGCAATTTGTGAAACAATGGCTGCACGTCAAGCAAAACAAATAGCGCAAGAAAAAGCATCTAAAGTAAAAAGATTGAAAGGCGAGGAAAAAGAAGTTAGTAAGTTGTTGGAATTTAGAAAACGCCAAGCATATGCTTAAAATAAAATAAAAATTTCGTCTCGCGTTGCAAAGTTGTGTATAAAATTATGCGAAATACAAATTATAGTCTTAAAATTTACTAAGAAAATCAGGAGGAAAGAATGAACGTATATGATACTGCAAATAAATTGGCACAAGAGATAAAATCTTCAGATGAGTTTAAAAATTATAAAAAATATAAAGAGTTGGTAAAAACAAATACTGAAGTTAATGATAAAATTAAAAAATTTGAAACCTTAAGATATGAAGTTCAAATTTCTGCAATGCAAGGATTAGAAACAAATAAAGATAAGGAAAAAGAATTACAGGAAGTATATACTGAACTTTTATCAAAAGAAAATGTAAAAGAGTATTTTGATGCAGAATTTAAATTTAATATTTTACTTGCAGATGTTAATAAAATAATTGGGGAAGCAGTAAAAGATATAATTGAATAATTTATTAAATTTACGGACAAGTTTATTTTGTGTTATATAACTTGTCTTAAATTTTATTATAGGAGGAACACTATGCTTGAAATATCAATAATATTAGCAGGAGTAATAACATTAATTTTGCTAAAAATATTTTTAAATGTAGATTTTAAAAAATTAAAAAAACTTAATATTGAATCTAACGGCAACTTGAGTGATATTACAGACAAAATATCAAAAATAAATCAAGAAAATATGTGCAAAGATATACTAAAAGAATTGGATTGTAAAGATGTTAAAGTGAACGTAGCACCAGAATATAATTCTTGTTTATATACAATATTTAACAATACCATTACAATTGGAAAATTCAAAGAAGAATATATGAAACCTCAAACTATTGCACATGAATGTATACATGCTTCTCAAAATAAAATAACATTATGGGCAAATTTTATATTTACTAATATTTATTTATTATTTTGGATTGCTATAAGCGTTCTTGCATTATTAAATAAATTACCTAATACAAGTGTATTTATAATTGCTTTTATTTTTGCAAGTTTAATACAATATATAATAAGATATAGTCTAGAAAACGAAGCAATGTTAAAAGCAAAATTTATAGCAAAAGAATATATTGAAGAAAATAAAACATTAAATAAAGAAGAAGAACAATTATTATTAAATGAATATGATAGAGTAAATAAACTTGGAATACCTTTCATGAATTACTATCAAATAAGTATGAATATTATAAAAATAATGATATTAGCATTTATTTGTTTGATATAAGATTTTATAACTATTGCTTTTTAACGGACAAAGTGATATACTCTAACTGTTTTTTATAATGAAGGGGGAAGGGAATTGTTGAAGAATATATTAGAGTATTTAGAAAATACTGAAAAAAAATATAGTTCGAAATTAGCATTTGCTGATACACGGAAGAGAAGTGACATACAAAGAATTCTTAAAGAATGCTAAAAAAATAGGAACAACTTTAAGTAATAAAGAAAGTAGAAACAAACCAATAGCGATATTTATAGATAAATCTGTTGCTTGTTTAGAAAGCATGTTTGGAGTATTATACAGTGGTAATTTTTATACAATAATTGATACAAAATCTCCAAGAGAAAGAATTAATTTGATATTAAATACATTAGAACCAATAACAATAATAACAGACAATAAAAACATACACAAAGTCAAGGATTTGGGAATAGAAAGCAATATTTGCATATATGAAGAAATGATAAATACGCAAGTTGATGAAGATAAATTAGAATACATAAGAAATAAAATGATAGATACAGATCCAATGTATGTATTATTCACATCAGGGTCTACGGGTGTTCCAAAAGGAACTGTTATATCACATAAAGCTGTAATTAGTTATGCTAATTGGGTTACAAAAACATTTAACATTACAGACAAAACAATATGGGGAAGTCAAACACCATTTTATTTTAGTATGTCAATAACAGATGTGTTTTCAACTATATTATCAGGAGCAACATTTTATATAATACCAAAAATGTTCTTTTCGTTTCCGATCAAATTACTAGATTTTATTAATGAGAAGAAAATAAATACTATTTATTGGGTACCTTCTGCTCTTTGCATTGTTGCAAATTTTAAAGCTCTAGAAGAAGTAAAATTACCTAATTTGAAGAAAATATTATTTGCTGGAGAAGTAATGCCAGTAAAACAATTAAATATGTGGATTGACAAATTGCCTGATGCAATGTTTGCAAATTTATTTGGACCAACAGAAACCACAGATATATGTACTTATTACATAGTGGATAGAAAATTTGAAAATACAGAAAGCCTTCCAATAGGACATGCATGCAATAATTGTGATGTAATGATTGTAAAAGAAGATGGAACTGAAGCATTGAATGGAGAAGAAGGAGAATTGTGTGTCAGAGGATCTTTTCTAGCTTTAGGCTATTATAATAATCCTGAAAAAACAGCATCAGTGTTTGTACAAAATCCGTTAAACAAAAACTATTCAGAAATTGTTTATAAAACAGGAGATATTGTAAAATATAACGAAAAAGGTGAACTGATTTATTTATCAAGAAAAGATTTTCAAATTAAACATATGGGGTACAGAATAGAATTGGGAGAAATAGAAAATGCTGCCAATAATATAGAGGGAGTTATTATATGTGCTTGTTTATATGATTCCGAAAATTCAAAAATAGTATTATTTTATCAAGGGGATGAACTTGAAGAAAGTGATGTGCTAAATGAAATAAAGAACAAAGTACCAGCATATATGTGCCCAAATAATATTATCAAATTGCCAAGAATTCCTTATAATGCAAATGGCAAAATTGATAGAGTGAATTTGAAAAATATGTTAAGAAAGGAAGAATAAAAGATGGAAGATTTATTTAAAGTTTTAGAAAAGGTTAAACCAGGTGTTGATTTTAGAAATAATAATAATTTGATTGATGATGAAATTCTTGACTCATTTGATATTGTAACATTAGTTGCAGCACTTGATGATGAATTTGATGTACAAATTACTGCAAAAGATATTTTACCAGAAAACTTTAATTCGGCAGAAGCTATATATAAACTAGTACAAAAATTATTAGAAGAATAAATGTAAAACGGGGGATAGTTATGGCAATAATTTCATTACAATTTTTAGCATTTATAGCAATAGTAGGTTTAATTTATTTTGCTGTGCCTAAAAAAATAAAATGGCTAATATTACTCTTAGCGAGTTACATATATTATTTTTTATCAAGTTCTAAACTTACTATATTTTTAATAATTACAACAATATCTATATACTTTGCAGCATTAGCAATGAGCAATATAGATGCTAAAACAAAAACAAAATGCAATGGACAAGAAAAAGAGACAAAAAAGAAACTAAAGAAAACAGCTGCCAAGAATAAAAAAATAATATTAATTTTAACAATAATTATTAATTTTGGTATTTTAGTATTTTTAAAGTATGGCAATTTCTTAAGTAAAAATATAAACGATTTGTTTAATTTAATTAATATTAATTACAATATACCATTACGAAAGATAATTTTACCATTAGGAATATCATATTACACATTACAGGCAATAAGCTATGTGGTAGATGTATATAGGGGGAAATATAAAGCTGAGAAAAATTTTGGGAAAGTAGCATTGTTTGTATCATTTTTTCCTCAAATGTTAGAAGGACCTATTGGAAAATTTGATGAATTAGCAGAACAATTATATGAACCACATAAATTTGATTATAAAAGAATTAAGTTTGCAATTCAATTAATGCTTTGGGGATTATTTAAAAAACTTGTTATTGCAGATAGAGCAGCAATATATGTTAATGAGGTATTTGGAAATTATTCAAATTATAGTGGAATAGTAATTGTTATGGCAGTAATACTTTATACAGTACAAATATATGCTGAATTTTCAGGGTGCATTGATATTGTAAGAGGCGTAGGACAGATATTTGGAGTTACAATGGCTGAAAACTTTAAAAGGCCATTTTTTTCCAAAACTATTCAAGAATTTTGGAGAAGATGGCATATAACACTTGGAGCTTGGCTTAGAGAATATGTTTTTTATCCTATATCATTTTCAAAAGCATGTATTAATTTAACAACTTGGTCAAAAAAAATATTTAAAGGTTATATTGGCAAATTAATACCAGCGGCTTTTGCTTTATTTTTTGTATGGTTTGGAAATGGAATATGGCACGGAGCTAGTTGGAAATATATTTTCTATGGTTTATATTACTATATATTAACTATGCTTGGAATGTTATTAGAACCAATATTTAATAAAATAATAGAAAAATTTAAAATTAATACTAAAGCTTTTGGATATAGATTGTGGCAAATGATTAGGACTACTACTATTGTTTTAATAGGAATGTTAATATTTAGAGCACATAGGCTAAAAGATGCATGGGATATATTTAAATCTATATTTACATTAAAAAATATAGAAAAACTATTTAATGGCCAATTGTTTAATATTGGATTTAAAACAAGTGATTTTATAGTGCTTGCTATTGGAGTGATTATTATGTTTATTGTAAGCTTACTTCAAGAGAAAAATTATAATATAAGAGAAAAAATAAGTAAACAAAATATTATATTTAGATGGATCTTATATTATGGAATATTGTTCTCAATTATATTATTTGGAATATATGGTAGAGGATATTCAGCAAGTTCATTTATTTATGGTCAATTTTAAAAGAGGAATTAAGATATGAATACTAAAAAGATAATAATAAAAATTATATGTTTTGTTCTAATTGGGCTTATGTTACTTTACGTTGCCGGAAAAATATTAATGCCAAAATGGACAACATCAAAAGATAATAGAATGACTTATATAATAAAAGGATTTTATAATGAACCTAAAAATTCTTTAGATGTTGTATTTATGGGAAATAGCGATGTTTATAGAGGAATATCACCAATAAAAATGTGGGATGAATATGGAATTGCAAGTTATAATTTTGTTTCTTCAGGACAAAGAATGTGGACAGCATATTATTTAATGGAAGAATGCTTGAAGTATCAAAAACCAGAACTAATAGTTTTAAATATGGACTCGGCATTTAATGAAAGCAAGAGTAGTGAAAGTAATTATAGAAAAGCCTTAGATAATATGAAATTTGGTCCGAATAAAATAAAGGCAGTTGTTGATCCAGCATTTAAAAACTCAAAAAATGATATTGCTAGCTATGTTTTTCCAGCATTAAGATTTCATTCAAGATGGTCAGAATTGACAGATGAGGATTTTACAAAAGCTTTTGAAAATAAAAGATATGCACATAAGGGCATGGATTTAGTTACTACTATTGAACCGTTTGATGATGTTTCAAAAAACTATATGAACAAAGAACACGAAAATGAAAAAATAGGTAAAAAATGTTCTAAATACCTTGAAAAAATGGTTAAATTATGTAAAGACAATAATATAAAATTATTATTAATAGAAATACCATCAGCAGAATCTTGGTCATATGACTTAAGCAAAAAAACTCAAGAATTTGCAGATAAACATAATTTAGAATTTATAGATATGAATTTGAATTATAAGGAATTTGGATTCGACTGGAAAACAGATACGGCAGATGCAGGAGATCATTTAAATGTGTATGGTGCAGAAAAAGTTAGTGAATATTTAGGAAAAATAATTCAAGAAAAATATAATATTCCAAATAGAAAAGATGATCCTAAATATTATAATTGGTATAAAGATTCAGAACAATATCATAACGATAAATTGAAATTAGAAAATGAGGAAAAAAATAAAACAAATAAACAATAAGAATATTTTGGTAAAACTATTGATTTTTTTATAAATTTATAGTACAATATTTGTGTTAACAAAATTACCTTTTACTTAGCTACAAGAGTTAACACCGCTTTAGTTCAGTTTAAGGCATATAAAATTTATAGGAGGTGTATACTATGACAAAAGAGAGAAAACAAGAAATAATTTCTACATACAGAAGAGATGAAAAAGATACTGGTTCTTCAGAGGTTCAAATCGCTTTATTAACAGAAAGAATTAATGAATTAACAGCACATCTAAAAATTCATACTCATGACAATCATTCAAGAAGAGGTCTTTTAAAAATGGTTGGTAAAAGAAGAAATTTATTAAACTACTTAGCTAAGACTGATGTTCAAAGATATAGAGACATAGTTGAAAAATTAGGTTTAAGAAAATAATATATGCATTAGGGCGTTTAAAAGTTAAACGCCCTAAGTTGCGTTTTATGGTGTTAATCTTATCTTGATTTATATTATAGTGGTAGCTTATATAATGTGCATTTGAGAAAGCGCATATTATAAAGGTTACAAACTAATAATATATATCAAGAAATTTATATATTAAAAAAGGAGAAAAAATATGTTTAAAAGTTATGAAATGGAACTAGCAGGAAGAAAACTTGTAATTGAATCTGGAAAAATTGCAGGTTTAACAAATGGAAGTGTTGTGGTTAAATATGGAGATACTGTTGTAATGGTTAATGTTACAGCATCAAAAGAACCAAGAGATGGAATAGACTTTTTTCCACTTTCAGTTGATTATGAAGAAAAATTATATGCAGTTGGAAAAATACCAGGAAGTTATTTAAAAAGAGAAGGAAAACCATCTGATAAGGCTATTTTAACATCAAGAGCAATAGATAGACCTTTAAGACCATTATTCCCAAAAGATTTTAGAAATGATGTATGTGTTGTTGCTACTGCATTATCAGTTGAACAAGACAATTCACCAGAAGTTGCAGCTATGATAGGTGCTTCTGCAGCACTTTCAATATCTGATATACCATTTGGTGGACCAACAGCAGCAGTAAATGTTGGATATGTAAATGGAGAAATAATAATAAATCCTACACAAGCACAAAGAGAAATATCAGACTTAACATTAACAGTTGCAGGAACTAAAGAAAAAATTGCTATGATAGAAGCTGGCGCAAATGAAATACCAAACGATATTATGTTAGAAGCAATAAAAGCAGGACATAAAGAAATTATAAAAGTTTGTGAATTTATAGAAAAAATAAAAGAAGAAATTGGAAAACCAAAATTTGAATACAAATCATTTGAAGTTGACCATGAAGTTTATGAAGAAATAGAAAAAGAATATAAAGACAGAATGTATAAAGATGTACAAACTACAGACAAAGAAGTAAGAGATGCAAACATGGACAAGTTACAAGAAGATGTTGTAGCATATTTTACAGAAAAATATGGAGAAGAAGAAACAGAAGCAAAACTTACAGATATAAAAGAAAGCTTATACAAATTAGAGAAAAAATGCGTTAGAGAAATGATTTTAAAAGAGCATAAAAGACCAGACGGAAGAGCAATAGATGAAATAAGACCTTTATCTTGTGAAGTTGGTGTACTTCCAAGAGTACATGGTAGTGCAATATTTACAAGAGGTCAAACCCAAGCTATGTCAATAGTAACACTTGGTATGGTTAGTGAAGAACAAATGTTAGATGGAATTGATGAAGAAGAATCTAAAAGATATATGCATCAATATAATTTCCCTGCATATAGTGTAGGAGAAGCTAGACCATCAAGAGGACCTGGAAGAAGAGAAATAGGACATGGAGCTTTAGCTGAAAAAGCATTAGTTCCAGTAATACCTTCAAAAGAAGAATTCCCTTATGCAATAAGAGTAGTATCTGAAATATTAAGTTCAAACGGTTCTACATCACAAGCAAGTATTTGTGGTAGTACATTAGCATTAATGGATGCAGGTGTTCCAATAAAAGCACCAGTTGCAGGTATTTCAACAGGACTTATAACAGATTCTGAAGACCCAAGTAAATACGTAATGCTTACAGATATTCAAGGATTAGAAGATTTCTTTGGAGATATGGATTTCAAAGTTGGTGGAACTCATAAAGGTATAACTGCAATACAAGTTGATATAAAAATAGATGGTTTAACATACGATATAATAAAAGAAGCATTTGAAAGAACAAAAGTAGCAAGAGATTATATACTAGATGAAATAATGTTAAAACAAATTGCTGAGCCAAGAAAAGAAATTTCTAAATATGCACCAAGCATAATAAACACAACAATTAAAGTTGACAAAATAAGAGATGTAATCGGACCTGGCGGAAAAATGATAAATAAAATTATTGCTGAAACAGGTGTTAAAATTGATATCGAAGAAGATGGTAGAGTATTTATATACTCAACAGATAGCGAAGCAGGAAAAAAAGCTTTAGCAATGATAGAAGATATAGTAAGAGAAATTGAAGTTGGTGGAGTATATGAAGGCACTGTAACAAAAATCATGCCATTTGGTGCATTTGTAGATGTTGGATGTGGAAAAGAAGGATTACTTCATATTTCAAAAATTTCTAAAGCTAGAATTGATAAAGTTGAAGATGTATTAAAGGTTGGAGACAAAGTAACTGTTAAAGTTTACGAAATTGATGACCAAGGTAGAATAAACTTAATTACTAAAGAATTAGATGAAATTAAAGAATTAGAAAAACAATTAAAAGAAGACGCAGGAACAAAAGAAGAATAAATTTTACCAAAATTTGCAACATTTTAAATATTATGTTATAATAGAAAGGTGCAAATAATATAATTGTATAGAATATAATATATATAGGAGTAAAAAAATGGGGTTTTTATATATTTTGCAACAAGCATTAACATGGTTAATAACAATATTTTGGATATACCAATTTACAATTAGTATATGTTCTTTAATTAATTTTAAAGATAAACCATTATTAAATAAAAAACAACATAGATTTATGGCTATAATACCAGCACATAATGAAGAAACTGTTGTAGAAAATTTAATTAATAGTTTAAAAAATCAAGATTATCCAAAAGATTTATATGATATTTATGTAATAGCAGATAACTGTACAGATAATACTGCAACAATTGCAAAAAATGCAGGAGCAATAGTTTATGAAAGATTTGATTCAATGCATAAAACTAAAGGAGCAGCATTAAATTGGTTCTTAGCACAAAAAATAGAGGAAGATGCTCCATATGATGCTTTTTGTATATTTGATGCAGATAACATAGTTGATGTTAATTTTATAAAAAACATGAATAAAAAACTTTGTCAAGGTGAAACTGTAGTTCAAGGTTACAGAGATATAAAAAATCCAACAGATAGTTGGATTACAGCTGGATATGCAATATTCTATTGGACAATGAATAGATTTTATCATTTAGCAAGATATAATATTGGACTTTCTCCATTAATTAATGGTACTGGATTTATGGTAAGATTTGATCAAATAAAACCAGAAGGCTGGAATACTAAAACATTAACAGAGGATATAGAATTTTCATTAAAACAAATAATAAAAGGTAAAAAATTAGGATGGGCTAAAGATGCAATAGTATATGACGAACAACCAGTTGGATTTAAACAATCTTGGTCTCAACGTTCAAGATGGACTGTTGGACATATTCAATGTATGGGAGAATATACTAAAAAGTTAGCTTTAGCAGTAAAAGAACATAAAACAGTAATGAACTTTGATGGATTGCTATATATTGTTGGAAGTATACCAATGTTTATTGTTACGTTAGGTTTATTATTAATCAATTTCTTAATGTATTTAGGAAGTGGAATAACTACTGTACAATTAATAGATAGTTATGTTAGATATATTGTACCAACATTTTTCTTACCTATATTAACAGCAATGCTTATAATGAAAATGGAACATAAACCAATTAAACCTATGATAAAAGGATTATTATTTTATCCATTATTCTTAGGTTCATGGCTTTTAATAAATTTCAAATGTTTGTTTAAAAGAGAGACAACATGGGAAAAAATCGATCATGTTAGAAGCATAAATATAAACGAAATCTCTAAAGTTGAAGAACATATTTAGAACTATATATATCATTTAGAAATAAAAAGGAAGTAAACCAAAAATACATGGTTACTTCCTTTTTTGTGTGGGTAGGCTATGTTAGAGAAAATGAAAGTTGAAATTTAAATTAAAAAAGTATTTCTTTTTTTTTATTTTAATTATATAATATAAACATATATTTTATATAGGAGATATAATGATGATACTTAATAAAAATATAAATATAAACTTAAATCTAAATAATAAAATAAAAGTGTATGCTTTTGTTGGACCATCTGGCACAGGAAAAAGTTATAGAGCTCAAATGGTTGCTGGAGAATATGATATACACTATATAATAGATGATGGACTTTTTATTAAAGATAATGAAGTTATTGCAGGAAATTCAGCTAAAAAAGCTCCAACTAAAATAGAAACAGTTAAACATGCACTTTTTTTAACTGAAGAAGAACAAAAAGAAATAAGGAAAGCAATAAAAAAGTATAAACCTAATAGTATATTAATTCTTGGAACTTCAGATGATATGGTGAAAAAGATTGCTGAAAATTTAGGTTTGCCGGAAGTTGAAAAAACAATATATATAAGTGATATAGCAACAAAGGAAGAAATGGATACTGCCAAAAGAATTAGAACAACTGAAGGAAAACATGTAATTCCTGTTCCAACTTTTGAAATAAAAAAAGATTTTTCAGGGTACATATTAGATCCATTACAAATTTTTAAAACAAAAGGTAGAGGAAAAGATCCATATATATCAGAAAAATCTATTATTAGACCAACATTTAGTTATCTAGGAAACTTTACAATATCAGATACAGTATTTAGACAAATTGCTGAACATCTAGCTAGTAAAACAGATTTTATTGATAGAATTATAAAAACAAGGGTAGATAAATTACCAGAAGGCCCATACATATATATGGAGGTTATTGTTAATTATGGATATAACCTTGTTGACGGCTTAAAAGACTTTAAAGAAAAAACTAAAAAAGAAATTGAAAAATTAACAACAATGAATATTCAAAAAATTGATATAGTTGCAAAGGGCATAAAAGTAAAAGAAGATAACAAGGAGGAAAAATAAAATGAGCTTTATAGTAGCAATAGATGGACCAGCTGGTACAGGAAAAGGAACAATAACAAAACTAATAGCTGAAGAATTAGGATTAATTAATATAGATACAGGTGCAATGTATAGATGTGTAGCATTAGAAGCGTTAAGAAAAAATATAGATGATACTGAAATTGAAAAAGTTGAAGAAATTTTAAAAAATATTGAAATTAAATTTAAAAGAGAAAATGGAAATATTTTTGTTTTTTTAAATGGAGAAGATGTTACAAAGAAAATAAGAACTCCAGAAGTAAACGCTTGTGTCGCTAAATTTGCAGCATTAAAATGTGTTAGAGATAAAATGACTCCACTTCAACAAAAAATGGGAAAAAACAGTGATATTATAATGGAAGGAAGAGATATAGGGACAGCTATATTTCCTAAAGCTAATGTTAAAATATATTTAGATGCTTCTGCAGAAGAAAGAGCAAATAGAAGATACAAACAAAATATAGAAAATGGTATAAACCAATCTTATGAGGATGTACTAGAGAGTATTAAACAAAGAGATATTTTAGAAACTACACGAGAATTAAATCCATTAAGAAAAGCAGAAGATGCAACATTGGTAGATACAACATATTTAACAATAGAGGAAGTAAAAGAAAAAATTTTAGAGATTATTAAGGAGAAGCAACATGATAAGAGTAATAGTTAAATTTTGTGTTAGGATTTTTACGCTAATATTGTTTAGAGTGCAAACATATGGACAAGAAAACATCGAAAAAAATAAGGCATATATAATGTGTGCAAATCATACAAGTAATTGGGACCCACCAATTTTATATACAGCAACAAAAAGAGAAATGTATATGATGGCTAAAGAGGAATTATTTAAAAATAAATTTATATATTGGTTTGCTGGTAAAACCAATATATTTCCTGTTAAAAGAGGAAAACAAGACATTGAATCTATGAAAAAATCATTAAAGGTTTTAAAAGATAATAAAATATTAGCTATTTTTCCAGAAGGAACAAGGAATGGTATGGCAAAGAATGGAAAAATACAAAATGGACCAGCATATTTAGCAGCAAGAACTGGAACAGAGGTTATTCCAGTTTGGATAGAAGGAAGTTTCAAGCCATTTACAAAAGTTAAATTATATTACGGAAAACCATTAGATTTTTCAAAATATCAAACAAAAAAACCTGAAAAAGAGACACTAGATTTAATAAGTGGTGAAATTACAAAAGCAATATTTGGAGAAATGAAAAGCTTAGCACAATAATAGTAGTAATAAATAAATTAAAAACTTATAAAACTAGCGGAAAATATTGACAAATAGATACTTTTAGAGTATAATTATATATAGCGTTTTAAGATACGACTTAAGGTCGTATCTTAATTTATGAGTAAGGAGAAAACTATGGAAGAAAAAAGTTTTGAGGAACTATATAATGAATCTTTAAATGATAAAAGATTTGATAAAACTATAACTGGAAAGGTTATTGATATATCATCTAAAGGTGAGATTTTTGTTGACTTTGGATATAAGGCGGATGGAATAATACCAAAAACAGAGTATTCAGAAGATGAAAACAAAAATCCAAAAGATGAATTTAAAACTGGTGATACAATTACAGCTGATGTTTTAAAATGGAATGATGGATTAGGTAATGTGCTTTTATCATATAAAAGATTACAAAAAAGAGAAAGAGCAAAACAAGAAAAAATAAAAAGAGAAGAAGAATATAAAAAAAGACAAGAACAAAGAGAATTAAAAGCTAAAAATATTGAAGAGTTTTGGAATAACATACAAGTAGGACAAGAGTATACTGGGACAATTACAAAGATTACTGATTTTGGATTATTTGTAGATTTAGGTGTTAGACAAGGATTGTTACATAAATCAGAGATTTTTTGGAATAAAGATGAAAAACCTGAAGATAAATTTGAAATTGGAGAACAAATTGATGTAACTATAAAAGACTTTAATAAAGAAGAAAATAAAATCAGTTTAGCCTATCCTTTAAAGGGAGAAAATCCATGGTATGAATTAGCAAGTAAGTACAATTTAAATGATATAGTTACTTGTAAGGTGGTAAAATTTGCACCATTTGGAGCGTTTGTACAAATAGAAGAAGGATTAGAAGGTTTGGTTCATAATTCTGAAATATCAACAACCAAAAGAGTTACTAAACCAGAAGAAGTATTAAACTTAGGTCAAAATGTTAATGCAAAAATTATTAATATAGATAAAGAAAATAGAAAAATTGGATTATCAATAAAAGAATTAGAAGGCACATCAAAGGAATATGGGTATGAAGAATATATAAATGGATAATCCAATATAAAGAGTATTTTGAAAAAGGAGAAAATTAGAAATGAATAATAAAAATATTAGAAATATAGCAATAATAGCACACGTTGATCATGGTAAAACAACATTGGTAGATGCATTACTTAAACAAAGCCATGTATTTAGAGATAATGAAGTTGTACAAGATAGAGTTATGGACTCAAATGATTTGGAAAAAGAAAGAGGAATAACAATACTTTCTAAAAATACTTCTGTTCAATATGGAGATGTAAAAATAAATATAGTTGATACTCCAGGACATGCCGACTTCGGTGGGGAAGTTGAAAGAGTTCTAAAAACAGTTGATGGTGTTTTGTTATTAGTAGATGCTTTTGAAGGTGCAATGCCTCAAACAAGGGAAGTTTTAAAGAAATCTTTAGCATTAGATTTAAAACCAATAGTAGTAATAAATAAAATAGATAGACCTGGTGCAAACCCAGAAAAAGTTGTTGATGAAGTATTAGAATTATTTATAGAATTAAATGCAACAGATGAACAATTAGATTTTCCAGTTGTTTATGCTTCAGCTAAAAATGGTATAGCTAAAATGAATTTATCAGATGATACAAACGATTTGACTTGCTTATTTGAAACAATTGTAAACACAATTAATCCACCAGCATGTGATGAAGACGGAACAATGCAAATGCTTGTATCTAATATAGATTATGATGATTATGTTGGAAGAATTGCAGTTGGAAGACTAGAACGTGGTACAGTTAAAACTGGCATGAATGTTGTTGTATGCAAAAAAGATGACAAAACTATAAATGGAAAAGTTGCAAAAGTTTATACTCATCAAGGACTAAAAAAAGTAGAAGTTTCAGAAGCAAAAGCAGGAGATATTATAGAAATTTCAGGAATAGCAGATATAAATATTGGCGATACAATCTGCGATCCAGCTAATCCAGAAAAAATACCATTTGTTGATATAGACGAACCAACAGTTTCTATGACATTTAGTGTAAACGATGGACCTTTTGCAGGACGTGAAGGAGAATTTGTTACATCAAGACATTTAAGAGATAGATTGTTTAAAGAATTAGAAAAAAATGTAAGTTTAAGAGTAAAAGAAACAGATAGAGCAGAAGCATTTGAGGTTTCTGGACGTGGAGAATTACATTTATCTATATTAATAGAAACAATGAGAAGAGAAGGATTTGAACTTTTAGTATCTCGTCCAAAAGTTATATTTAAAGAAATAGATGGCAAAAAATGTGAACCAATTGAAAGATTAGTTGTAAATGTACCAGATGATTGTATAGGTAATGTAATTGAAAAACTTGGTAGAAGAAAAGCTGAAATGTTAAATATGGAACCAGCGGAAGATGGACATACAAAAGTTGAATTTAAAATACCTGCTAGAGGACTAATTGGATACAGAACAGAATTCTTAACAGATACTAAAGGTGAAGGAACAATGAACCATATATTTGATTCATATGAAGAATATAAAGGCGATATTCAATCAAGAACAAGAGGAACAATAGTTGCTTGGGAAGCTGGAACATCAATAACTTATGGTTTATATAATGCACAAGATAAAGGTGAATTATTTATAGGACCTGGTGTTGAAGTTTATGAAGGTATGATAGTTGGACTAAATTCAAGGGGAGAAGATTTATCTATAAATGTTTGTAAAGAGAAACATTTAACAAATACAAGAGCATCTGGATCAGATGATGCATTAAGATTAGTACCACCTATTCAAATGTCACTTGAAAAAGCTATTGAATTTATACAAGATGATGAATTAGTTGAAGTAACACCTAAAAATATTAGACTTAGAAAGAAAATATTAGATACTAAAACTAGAGAACGTGAAGCAAGAAGAAATAAATAGTGGAGATTTTATGAATAAAACTGAATTAAAAATAATTAAAGAAAAAGCTTTAGAAAATCATATACCAATAATAATGGATGATACTTTAGAATATATATATAAATTATATAATGGCCAAAAGATAAGCAGTATACTAGAAATAGGTACTGCTGTTGGCTATTCTGCAATTTGTTTTACTGAAATTCTAAATAATGATGGTTTTATAGATACAATTGAAAGAGATGAAGAAAGAGCAGAAGAAGCTAAAATAAATATAGTTAAAGCAGAAGTTCAAGATAAAATAAATATTATAGTTGGTGATGCTGTAGATATTTTACCTAATATTAATAAAAAATATGATATGATATTTATTGATGCTGCTAAAGGAAAATATCCATTCTTCTTGAATGAAGCATTAAGAATGTTAAATAAAAATGGAGTTATTTTAGCTGATAACATTCTTTATAAAGGTTACGTTATGAGTGACTATAATAAACATAAGCAAAGAACTGCCGTTAGGCATTTAAGAGAATATATAAAAGAAACAACAGAGAATCCAGAACTTGATACTAAAATTTTAGAAGTTGGCGATGGACTTGCTGTTACTAAAAGGAGAGATTAATATTGCTTAGTAAATACAAAGTTGATGAATATAATCAAGAAAAAACATCTCTAATGGCTGAAAGAATAAAAAGAGAAAATTTATATATGGAATTTGTAAAATCACAGGAACAAGGCTTTTTTGAATTTATGGATTATGTATATACAACGGTTGACAATTTAAAACAAAAAGCAAAAATAAGTCCATTTATAGAAATTAGAGCAAGAATAAAAGATATACAAAGTGCTTTTTCTAATTTTGAAAAAAATAAAATGTTAGATGATATTTTTGGAATTGAAATTATTTGTGCAAATGAATACGAGATTAGTGTTATAAAAACTGAATTAGAAAAAGCATTACGTAGTCCTAAAAGCAGAAGTAAATTCTATAATAAACCTAATGGTTATAAAGCTTGGCATGAATCTTATTCAGCCAAGACAGAAACAATTAGTCAATCTAAAGAATGGGATTTATTGAGTTTTAATGTACCAGCTGTTGAATGCCAATTTAAGACAATAGCTGTAGAACTAAATCCAGAAGCAAGTCATCATGACTATAAAATGGTTAATAAAGAAGAAGTTCAAAGAAAACTAGAAGAACAAAGTTTAATAATTGGAAAACAAATACCAAGAATGTGGGTTTCAAGAGAAAATGGATTCCATGAATTAGAATATAAAGAAATAATACAAAAAGTTTATCCTTTTGTAGATATAACAACAATAAAAGAACCAGAAGATAAAGAACAAGATAAGGAGAAATAAAATGAACAAAAAAGTTGAATTACTTGCTCCAGCAGGTTCATTTGAAAAAGCAAAAATTGCTTTCTTGTATGGCGCAGATGCAGTATATATGGGAACATCATCTCTTTCATTAAGAAGCAGAGTTCAAGTTAATGATGATGAATTAGAAAAAACAATAAATTATGCTCATAATATGGGAAAAAAAGTTTATGCTGCTGTTAATATTTATGCCTTTGATGATAAATACGATGAAGTAATAGAGCAAGCTAAAAGATTAAGCAAAATAAATGTTGATGGCGCAATAATCTCAGATGGTGGTATAGTTGAAATATTTAAAGAATATGCCCCTAATATTGATATACATATAAGTACTCAAGCCAATATTGTAAGTTATCATAATGCTAATTTTTGGTATAATAATGGTGCAAAACGAGTTATATTAGGAAGAGAATTAAACAAAGAACAAATAAAAGAAATAATAGATAAAACACCTAAAGATTTAGAAACAGAAATATTTGTTCATGGTGCAATATGCTTTGGCTATTCTGGAAGATGCTTTTTAAGTGATTTTTTAGCTTCAAGAAGTGCAAATCTTGGAGACTGTGCTCAAAGCTGCAGATGGGCATATAATGTATATGTAGAAGAAAAAAATAATCCAGGTAATTTAATGCCTGTTGATGATGATGAACATGGAACATATATATTCTCTTCTAAAGATTTATGTTTAATAAAAGAAATACCAGAAATAATTGAAATGGGAGTCAATAGCTTAAAAATAGAAGGAAGGCTAAAAACAGAATACTATTTAGCATCAGTAATCAATACATATAGAACAGCAATAGATGATTATTTAAATAATCCTAAAGGATATGACTATACAAAATATTTAAAAGAATTAGAAAAAACAAAAACAAGAGGATTAACTACTTTTTATTTTAATGATAGAGCAAACAAAGATTTTCAAGAATATGAAGGCAAACAATATAATTTAGAATATGAATTTGGTGGAAAAGTTATAAAATATTCAGAGGAAAAATCTATAATTGAAATTAGAAACAAATTATCTGTTGGAGATACCTTAGAAATATTAATACCTGGAACAATAAATAATTATGTATTTACAATTGATAAATTATGGGATACAGAGACAGAAGAAGAAATAAAAACAGTAAATCCAGGCAAATTAGGACAAACTGTTAAATTAAAATTACCAATTAAATGCGAAGAAAATTGGATAATAAGAAGGAAGAAAGATAAGTAGAAATACTTATCTTTACTTATTTATGTAAATATGATATAATTATATCAATGCTTTTATGCATAATAATTTGAAAGGAGGAAGTTTATAATGTTAGACTTCCGGAAAAAGTTAAATTGGTTAAGAATATCATCAATTGAATCTGTTGCATTTGAAAAAGAAACAGATGAATTTATGGAACACATCTTGCAAGGACTGCCTAGTATTGTCAAAAAAGAAGACATAAGTCGGCCGTTTATAATAGTTATAACTCCAATAGATAATAGGAGAATTGTGGCTGATTATTTAAACAATTCCACATTGGAATCAGAAGGTATATGTTCTGTAGAAACATATGAAGGTAACATATTCTCTGAACGGCTTTTTAACGCTATCGTAGAAAGGTTTGAACAGGAAGACTACGAAGTAACAATGTGCAATGATTCGGCGTATGTCTATGTAACCTAATTTAAAAATAAAAAGGCAATCTATTTGATTGCCTTTTTATTTTACATTTTTTCCAATATAATACCCTAAAACTAATAATATTATTGAAATAAAGCTTGAGATATTAAAGGAATAATTAGGATACAAAATAAAAATACTTCCAAGTCCAAAACCAATTATTCCAAACATTGTTTGAGAATGATATTTTTTTAATAATATTTGTATTATTTTCATAAAAATAAATGAACCAATTATTACACCAATTACCATTGGAAGAAGTATGCATATATTTAAATTTGAAATAGCAGATAGATATGTGCTATATACGCCCAAAATCATTAAAATAATTGTACTACTAACTCCGAGGTATAACAATGCCTAAACTCATAAAAAAACCGCTTAGAACCAAAAATAAAGGACTAAAATTATTTGTAAGATATATTGATGAAAGGCTAATGGAATTTTCTAAAAAAATTAATCCAATTCCAACTCCAAAACATATAAAAAAGGATATATATTTTGAAGATTTATTTATATTAGAATCATTTTTTATAGTATCTTTAATTAGTATTGATAAGCTGCCTAATAGTAAACCTATAAAAAGAGATTTGGTTTGAATAGGAATTAATTCTAAGCAATAAGAAATAACATCACTGAATATTATTATACCAACTAAAGCACCTAAACATATTGGAAATAAAAACTTAAAGTTATTTTTAATATCTTTAAAAAACGACAATATACTTTCAAGTAGCTTTTCATATAATCCTGTAACCATACAGATAACACCACTACTAATGCCAGGGAGTATAGCACCAGCACCAATAAAAATCCCCTTAATAAAATTAATCACTAATAATCACCTTAGTGAAGTATATTTGTTTTAAATTTAATTAGAACGAAAAATAGTAATTTATTGGTTCAATAGTGTAAAACGATTTTTATCTTGTTTCTTTATAATTCCATCTTCTTTTAATATTTTTATTTCTCTCATCATTGCACTTCTGTCTATGCTTAAGTAATCAGCTAAATCTGTAAGAGAAAAGGGAAGAGTAAAGGTTTTACTGAAATTATTTTCAGATAATACTCTAAAATATGAAAGTATTTTATCTCGTATAGTTTTCTTTGATAATAATTCAATTCTTAAATTTAAATCTGATATTTTAGTTAAAACTAGCTTAGGAAGACCAAGCAATAAAGTTTCATGGAACTTGCAGTTTTTCTTACATTTTTTTTCAAAAATATCATAGTTAAGCATTAATATTTTAGTTTTTTCTCTTGCTTTAACAAATAGTTCATTATTAATATTTATTCTATAAAATATCTCTCCAAACACATCATATTTATTAAATTTCTCAACTATCATTTGATTTCCATCGAAGTCATATCTTATTAAATCTGCTGAACCTTCTAATAAAACGCAAAGCATATTTCTGTTTACTATATATGTAGTTATTATTTCATTTTTAGCAAATTCTTTAACTTGACATGTGTCACAATTTTGCATTATTTCGTTTGAAAATTTTTCAATATCAAAAGTATTTCTTGCCATAATATAAATCTCCTTAAACTAACAATTATTATACAATAAACTTGTTGCAAATGCAACAAGAATACATAAAAATTATATAAACAGTTATTTACAATATTTGCGTAAATATGTTGAAATTGCTATATTTTTAAATTTAATATATTTGTAATAAATTAAGATTTTTTGTAATAAAAATGTAACAAAACAAAACAACCTACAAATAGGCGGAAAAAAATTAGTCAAAAAAACTTTTTGATATTTTGTTGCAAATGCAACACAATACGAAAAAGTATTATGGTATAATATATTCAAGTTTTAAGAGATAAGCAAGGGGGAGCAGGAAATGAAAATAATCAAAAGAGATGGAACAATAGTTGATTATAATCCAGAAAAAATTAGAATAGCAATAAACAAAGCTAACAAAGAAGTAGACGAAAAGGATATGGCATCAGAAGAAGACATTAATAAAATTATAAAGTATATTGAAAAATTGAGAAAACAAAGAATATTAGTAGAAGATATTCAAGATATAATAGAACAAAAATTAATGGCTGCTGGTAAATATGATTTAGCTAAAAAATATATTACATATAGATATACTAGAGAATTAGTAAGAAAAGCAAATACAACAGATCAATCAATAAAAGAATTAATTGATGGTGAAAGTGAATACTGGAATAATGAAAATTCTAACAAAAATGCAACAATTGTTACTACTCAAAGAGATTATTTAGCAGGTATAACAAGTACAGATATAACTAGAAGATTTTTATTACCAGAAGATATTGTAAAAGCTCATGACGAAGGAATTATACATTTTCATGATGCTGACTATTTTGCTCAAAATGCTTTACACAATTGTGACTTAATTAACTTAGAAGACATGCTACAAAATGGAACTAATATCAATGGTGTTATGATAGAAAAGCCTCATAAATTTTTAACTGCAATGACTATAGCTACTCAAATTATTACTGCTGTTACATCTAGCCAATATGGCGGTGCAACTGTTACAATGACTCATTTAGCTCCTTTTGTTAGAGAAAGTTATATAAGATATTTGAAAAAATATCAAGATAGAAAATTAAGCAAAGAACAATGCGAAAAATTTGCTAAAGAAGATTTAGCAAAGGAAATTAAAGACGGTGTTCAAACATTCCAATATCAAATTAATTCAATGACTACAACAAATGGACAATCACCATTTTTAAGTGTTTGCTTCTATTTAGGAGAAACAGAAGAGTATAAAGAAGAACTAGCAATGATAATAGAAGAATTCTTAAAACAAAGAATTGAAGGAATGAAGAATGAAAAAGGTGTATTTATAACACCTGCATTCCCAAAACTTTTATATGTATTAGAAGAAGATAATATAAAAGAAGGTAGTAAATATTGGTATCTAACTGAACTTGCTGCAAAATGTACAGCAAAACGTATGGTACCAGATTATATATCTGAAAAGAAAATGCTAGAATATAAAATAGACAAAAACGGAAATGGAAATTGCTATCCTTGCATGGGATGTCGTTCATTCTTAACACCATATGTTGATCCAAAAACTAATAAACCAAAATATTATGGAAGATTTAACCAAGGAGTTGTAACAATAAACTTAGTAGATGTTGCTTTAACTTCTGGAAAAGATATGGATTTATTCTGGAAGGTTTATGAAGAAAGACTTGAACTATGTCATAGAGCATTACAAAAGAGACATGAAAGATTAAGCAAAGCTACAAGTGATGTTGCACCAATTTTATGGCAACATGGTGCTTTAGCAAGATTAGGTAAAGGTGAAAGCATTCACGATTTATTACATGGTGGATATTCAACAATTTCACTTGGATATGCTGGATTATATGAGTGCGTTAAATATATGACTGGACATAGCCATACAGATGGAGCTGAAGGAAAAAAATTCGGACTTGAAGTTATGCAAAAAATGAATGACAAATGTAATGAATGGAAAGAAGCAGAAAATATAGATTACAGTGTATATGGAACACCAATTGAATCTACAACATATAAATTTGCTAAATGCTTAAAACATAGATTTGGTATAATAAAAGGTATTACAGATAGAGATTATATTACAAATTCATATCATATACCTGTATTCGAAGAGATTGATGCTTTTTCAAAATTAAAATTAGAAAGCGAATTCCAAAGATTAAGTCCTGGTGGAGCAATTTCATATGTTGAAACACCAAACTTACAAAATAACTTAGAAGTTGTAATTCAAATAATTAAATTTATATATGATAATATTATGTATGCAGAACTTAATACTAAATCAGATTACTGCCAAAAATGTGGTTATGATGGGGAAATTTTAATTGATGATGATTTAGAATGGTATTGTCCTAACTGTGGTAACAGAGATCATGCTACATTAAATGTTGCAAGAAGAACCTGTGGATATATTGGAAGTAACTTCTGGAATAAAGGAAGAACACAAGAAATTAAAGAAAGAGTTTTACATATTGATAACAAGGATGACTAAATAAAAATTAGAAAAGGGATGAACTCTTATGAGATATAATAAAATCAGAAAAATGGATATATCAGATGGACCAGGTGTAAGAGTATCTATATTTACACAAGGGTGCAGTTTTAATTGCAAAAATTGTTTCAATCAGGAAACACATGATTTTAATGGTGGAAAAGAATTTAATGATGAAACATTAAATCATGTTTTAGATTTATGTGCTAATGATCATATTGAAGGTTTATCTATTTTAGGTGGAGAACCTATGCATCCTCAAAATATTGAAGGAACTACAAAACTTGCTAAAGCATTCAAAGAAAAATTTCCAAATAAAAGCTTATGGGCTTGGTCTGGTTATTTATTTGATAAAGACTTAAAAGATAAAGAGATTGCTAAATATCTTGATGTAATAGTTGATGGAAGATATGAAGATGATTTGAGAAATCCAAAATTAAAATGGAAAGGTTCTGCAAATCAAAGAGTCATAGATGTTCAAAAAAGTTTAGCAGATTCCCAAATTGTATTATTTAAAGATTAATAAAAAATTTAAAAGAGCTGCTATATATGTTTGTAGCTCTTTTATTTTAAAAAGGAGAAAATTTGTGAAAGTAATTAAAAGAGATGGAAGAGCTGTCGATTTTGATAGAAAAAAGATAGAAATTGCAATTAGCAAAGCCAATAAAGAAGTAATTGATAAAGAAAAAGCAACTAATCAGGAAATAAAGGATATTGTAAATTATATAGAATCCTTAGGCAAAAAGAGAATGCTAGTAGAAGATATTCAAGATATAATAGAACAAAAATTAATGGAATTTAAAAGGTATGATTTAGCGAAAAAATATATAGTATACAGATATACTAGAGCATTAGTAAGAAAACAAAATACAACAGATGAATCAATATTAGGTATGATTAGAAATGATAGTAAAGAAAAATATGAAGAAAAACTATGCTTTGCATCTGCACAAAGAGATTATATAGCAGGTGAGGTTTCTAGAGATTTAACAAATAGACTTTTATTACCTGAAAAAATAACTAAAGCTGATCAAGATGGGATACTTCATTTCCATAATACAGAATATTTTATTCAGCCAATAATAAATTGTTCACTAATAAATATTGCTGATATGCTAGATAACGGAACAGTAATTAATAATATAATGATTGAAACTCCTAAAAGCTTTAAAGTGGCATGCATAGTAACAAGCCAGATTATTGCAACTATAGCTAGTAGTCAGTATGGGGGACAATCAATAGATTTGATGCATTTAGGAAAATATGTTAGAAAAAGTTATGTGAAAATAAAGACTAAACTTGAGCAGATTTTAAAAAAACAATTATCTAATGATGATATAGAAAATATAACTAATGAAATGCTAAGAGAAGAAATCAGTAATGGAATACAAACCATTTTTTATCAATTAAATACTCTTATAACTAATAATAGATGTGAACCATTTATAACATTATTTTTGCATTTAGACCAAGATGATAAATATATAAAAGAAAATGCAATGTTAATAGAAGAAATATTAAAACAGAGATTAAAAGGAATTAAAAATGGGGATGGAATAAATATAACTCCTAAATTTCCTAAAATAGTATATGTATTAGATGAAAATAATAATCTAAATGGAAATAAATACGATTATTTAACTAAACTTGCAATGCAATGCACAATTAATGGGAAAAATTTATCATATATCTCTGCGAAAAAAATGAGAGAGAATTACGAAGGAAATTTATTTAGTCCATGTGGAGCACAAAATTTTTTACAACCATGGAAAGACGAAAACGGCAATTTTAAATTTGAAGGAAGATTTAATCAGGGAATTGTAACTATTAATCTACCTCAAATAGCAATTGTTTCTGATGGAAATGAAGATGAGTTCTGGAAAGAACTTGAAGAAAGGTTAGAGCTATGTAAGGATGCACTAATGTGTAGACATTATTCATTACTAGGTACATATACAGATATTAGTCCAATACATTGGCAACATGGTGCAATTGCAAGATTGGATAAAGGTGAAAAGATAGATAAATTATTAAAAGATGGATATTCGAGTTTATCATTAGGATATGTTGGAATATATGAGACAACTAAATTAATGACAGGCATGTCAAGTACAACAAAACAAGGACATGACTTTGCAATAAAGTTATTAAAAAGAATAAATAAAACAGTTAATAAATGGAAAAATGAAACAGGACTTGGATTTGTTTTATATGGTAATTCAAAAGAAGGCCTATGTAAAAAATTTGCTTTAATAGATAAAGAAAGATTTGGAACTATACAAGATATTACAGATAAAGGCTTTTATACTAATTCATATCATGTAAATCAACTAGAAAATATTGATATATTTGAAAAACTTAAGTTTGAAAGTGAGTTTCAAGATATTTCTATTGGAGGAAGCATAGAAACTATAAATATTAAAGATATCAATAACAGTGAATTAGAAAAAATAATTAAATATTTATACGATAATATTCAATATGCAGAAATTAATGTAAAATAAATTATTAAGGAACATATATTTAATATATATGTTCCTTTTTGTAATAAAAATATTCTTCTATAATATACTTTATTAAAATATATTATAGGAGATATTAATAAAATGAATTTATCAGATTTGAAAATCGGACAAGTTGGAATGATTACTAGAATAAATATGCCTAAAGGCGAACTTAAAAGGCACTTATTAGATATGGGGTTTACAAAAGGGGTAAAGGTTAAAATAAAAAGAATTGCTCCAACGGGTGATCCTATTAATGTAGAACTTAGAGGATATGAAATTGCTATTAGAAAAGATGATTTAAAACAAATCGAGGTGAGTATAGTATGAAAATTGCATTAATAGGTAATCAAAATAGCGGAAAAACTACCCTTTTTAATTGCTTAACTGGAATGAATAACAAGGTAGGGAATTGGCCTGGAGTTACAATTGAAAAAAAGGTTGGATTAATTAAAGGAACAAATTATGAATTAATAGATTTACCAGGTATTTATTCATTAAGTCCATATAGTATAGAAGAAAGAATATCAAGAGATTTCATAATTGAAGAAAAGCCTGATGTTATTATAAATATAATAGATGCAACAAGTATAGAAAGGAGTTTATATTTAACTACTCAATTGTTAGAATTAGATTGTAAAGTAATTATTGCATTAAATATGGTAGATATTTTAGAAAATAAAGGAATATCAATTAATGAAAATGGTCTTGAGAAAGCATTTGGGACAAGTGTAATAAAAATATCAGCTTTAAAAGAAATAGGAATTAAAGATTTAATAAAAGGAATAAAACTACCAAATAAAAAAGGTACAAATAAATTAAAAATATTTGATACCAATTTAGAAAATATAATAACTAATACAGAACATAAATTGGATAAAGATACAAAAAATAAGAGGTTTATTGCTATAAAATTATTGGAAGGCGATAAATATTTTAATAAAAATAATTTAATAAATCATTATAGTGATACAGATTTTGAGGAAATAATTGCAACCCAAAGATATCAATACATAGAAAATATATTAACTTTAAATTTAAGGAAAAATAATAATATTAAAAATATAACGGATAAAATAGATAAAATACTTTTAAATAAATATATAGCTTTTCCAATATTTATTTGTATTATGTTTTTAGTGTATTATATTTCTGTTGGAGTTATTGGAACATATACAACTGATTTAATAGAGGAATTAATATTAAAAGTAAAAATTGATATAGGAATTTTGCTGAAAAATATAGGAATTTCAAATTGTCTTAATAGTTTAATTGTTGATGGTATTATAACTGGAATAGGAGCAGTGTTAGGTTTTATTCCTCAATTAATAATATTGTTTTTATGCATATCTTTATTAGAAACAACAGGTTATATGTCTAGAATTGCTTTTTTATTAGATAATACTTTTAGAAAGATTGGATTAAGTGGCAAAAGTATAATACCATTTATTATTGGTTCTGGTTGTAGTGTTCCGGGCATAACTGGGACACGAATAATTGAAAATGAAAAAGAACGAGAACTTACAATACTTCTTACACCATTTATTCCGTGTAGTGCAAAAATACCAATAATTGCTTTATTTGCAGGATATTTTTTCCCTGAAAATGCTGGAATAGTTTCTGCATCTTTATATTTTATATCAATTTTAATTATAATATTTAGTGCTTTAATTATAAAAAAATTCACAAATAAAAATACTTCTAATACTTATATAGTAGAACTTCCAGAATATAAACTTCCTAATATAAAATATATTATAAAAGACATTACAGACAAGGTTACAGCTTTTATTAAAAGAGCAGGAACAATAATATTGCTTTGTTCGATAATTATATGGTTTTTAGTATCATTTTCTTTTAAAATGGAATATGGAATTAATATAAGTGAAAGTATACTTGCTACAATTGGCAGGAAAATATCTTGGTTATTTAAACCTATAATAGGGGCAAATAGTTGGGAAGCAACAGTATCAGCAATTCAAGGCTTAGTAGCTAAAGAACAAGTAGTGTCTTCAATAAATGTTATAAGTGGATTATCAGACAATGGTAATATTTTTGCAAAAGGCAGTGCATTTGGATTTTTTAAACCTTCTTCTGCTTATGCATTTATGATATTTAATTTATTTTCTGCACCTTGTTTTGGAGCAATAGGAGCAATGAAACAAGAATTAAGAAGTTATAAAAAATTATTTAATGCTTTATTATTTCAAACTTGCACTGCTTGGCTTTTTTCAACAACTATTTATCAAGTTTGGAATAGAATTGAAAACAAAAGTATAAATCTAATAAATATTATTTTTATATTACTATTAGTTTCAATTATTATAGAGATAATAAAAACAATCAAGAAAAATACAAAATGCATATTTTGCCCATATTCCAAAAGCTGTAATAATGTAAAATCCCCTTTGTAATTTATAAAAGGGGATTTATTATCGTTTATTCTTTAATTACTTCTGCTAATTTGTTAATTGCCTTTGTTTCTATTCTGGAGACATAAGATCTACTTATTCCAAGATCTTTTGCAATTTCATGTTGAGTTCTTGGACGTATTCCGCCAAGTCCAAATCTAAGCTTTAATATATTAATTTCTCTATCTTTTAAAACTTCTTTCATTTTATTATATAATTCTTTAATTTTTAATTTTAAATCAATTTCATCATCAACGCACATTTCTTCTTTTTCAATTACATCTAATAATGTTATTTCGTTATCATCTTTATCCTTACCAATTGCCTCATTTAAGAAAACTTCGGCTTTAGTTTTTTTGCTAGTTCGTATAAACATTAATATTTCATTATCTATACATCTAGCAGCATATGTAGCTAATTTAATATTTTTACTATTATCAAAACTGTTAATAGCTTTAATTAGACCAATTGATCCGATTGAGATTAGATCATCTTGACTTATATTAGTGGTTATATATTTTTTACTAACATGAGCTACAAGTCTTAAATTTCTTTCAATTAATATATTTCTTGCTTCAGTGCTCCCATTCTTCATTTGTTCTAAATAAATTTTTTCTTCTTCTTGAGATAATGGCTCTGGAAATAAAGCATTTCCTTGGATATAACCTAATGCTATTACAGCTGATTTTAAAAATAATAAAAAACCAGAAAAAAAAGAAATGAACAATACAAAAACCCCCTAATTGTTATATATAAGGCAAGTGAAAGCAATGTATAAATTATAAAATTGCTTTGTTCTGTGTTATAACTAAAGTATATGTAAATATAAGAAAATAGTGCATGACCAGTAAAAATAATATTTATAATACAAACCTTAAAGTGCTTGAAATTAGATGTATTATATAATATAATATTTTTAATATAAATTTAGGGAGAGAAAACATTGATAGATCTAGACGAAAATAAAAAAAATATTAAAGAATTTAAAGAAGAACTAGAAAAAATATATATAACTTTAAATATAGAAGAAAAAACATCAAAATTAAAAGATTTAGAAAATAAAACATTAGAGGAAAATTTTTGGACTAATAATACAAATTCGAATTCTATATTAAAAGAAATAAAAGAGATTAAGAGTAAATTAAAAAAATATAATGATATTAATAGACAAATTAATGATTTAGAAGATATAAATGAATTATTAACATTAGAAATTGATGAAAAACTGGAAATGCAATTAAATTCATTAACTAAGCAAATAAAAAAAGAATTAGAAAAGTTTCATATTGAAACACTTTTATCTGGAAAATTTGATAAGAATAATGCAATAATAACTCTTCATCCTGGAGCTGGTGGAACGGAATCACAAGATTGGGTTGAAATGTTATATAGAATGTATAGCAGGTGGGCTAATAAAACTGGATATACTATAAAAGAGTTAGAGTATATAGAAGGGGAAGAGGCAGGAATCAAAAGTGTAACAGCTTTAGTTGAAGGCGAAAATGCTTACGGTTATCTAAAATGTGAAAATGGAGTTCATAGATTAGTTAGAATTTCACCATTTGACGCAGGAGGAAGAAGACATACATCATTTGCATCACTAGAGGTCCTACCAGAAATAAGCGATGATGTAGAGATAGAAATAAATACAAATGACTTAAGAATTGATACATATAGAGCTTCTGGCGCTGGAGGTCAACACATAAATAAAACTGATTCAGCTGTTAGAATAACACATATTCCAACTGGAATTGTAACAGCATGCCAGACAGAACGTTCTCAAATTCAAAATAAAGAAACTGCAATGAAAATGCTCAAATCGAAATTGCTTGATTTAAAAGAAAGAGAACATAAAGAAAAAATAGAAGATTTAAAAGGAATTCAAAAGGAAATTGCATGGGGAAGCCAAATTAGATCTTATGTGTTTTGTCCATATACAATGGTAAAAGATCACAGAACTAATTATGAAGTAGGAAATATTGAAGCTGTTATGAATGGAGAAATAGACGAGTTTATTGAAGAATATCTTAGAATTTGTGCAAATCAATGTTAAATAAATTGTCATTAGATGATAGAAGATGAATAAATAAAAGGAGTGTCTAAAATTTTAGACACTTTTTTTCAATTATGTAAATATAATATAATATAGCAATATTTAATTAAATATGCTTTAAAAATATATAAAGAGGTGCCGAAATATGGGCATTATAGTACAAAAATTTGGAGGAAGTTCAGTAGCTAATACAAAAGAACTTTATAATGTATGTAAACATATTACAAAAGAATATAATAAGAAAAATAAAATAATAGTTGTTGTATCAGCACAAGGAAAAACAACAGATAATTTAATTAAAGAAGCAATTGAAATAAATGATAATATCAATAAAAGAGAACTAGACACTTTAATTTCAATTGGAGAACAAATTACTATAGCCAAATTAGTAATGTGCTTAAATAAACTTGGCATTAATGCGGTGTCATTAACTGGATGGCAGGTTCCTATACAAACTGATGGTAATTATGGAGATGCTAATATAAAACATATCAATTTAGACAGAATAATTAAAGAATTAAATCAAGAGAAAGTTGTTGTAATCGCAGGATTTCAAGGAATATCAGATGACACAAATGACATAACAACCCTTGGAAGAGGTGGATCAGACACAACTGCAGTGGCAATTGCAGCAGCAATTAATGCAGAAAGATGTGATATTTTTAAAGATGTAGATGGCATATACAATTTAGATCCTAAATCTAACAATAATGCATTTAAATATGAAAATATAAATTACGAAGAAATGTTAGAATTATCAAATAATGGTGCAAGAGTTCTACACAACAAAAGTATAATGATTGCCAAAGAATTTAATGTTCCGATATATGTCAAATCAGTTTACAATGAAAATTCAAAAGGAACAAGAATAACAAATTGAGAATTAATTTAATTCTCAATTTGTTATTTTAGTTATATTTTCTAATAAACAGAATATATATTATATATAAACTTTTATTACTATGGAGGTATTTTATATGACAATAGAAGAAAGAAAAAATATTAATACAAATATTGTTCAAAATTTATTATTAGAAAATAGAAATAAATTAAATATATCAGGGGTGCTTGATGTATTGAGCTTTGACGATCAAATAGTTATAGTTGAAACAGAATTAGGATTATTAACAATAAAAGGAGATAATCTAAGAATAAATAAATTAAGCATAGATACTTCAGAAGTAATTGTTGAAGGTGAAATTATTTCACTTACATATAGTTCTAAAGATTTAGATAAAAAAAGTGACAGTTTTTTAAGCAAAATATTTAAATAGGTGATTTAATTATGTACACAAATAATATTGAACAATTAACAAGCTTCATTTATTTTATATTAACAGGAATAGTTTTAGGTATTATTTTTGATGTATTTAGAATAGCAAGACGTACAATTAAAACATCTGACTTTATTACTAATTTAGAAGATGTATTATTTGGATTAATGGCTGGTGTAATAATTTTAATTACTATATTTAAATTTAATAATGGTGAACTTAGATTATACATATTTATTGGACTAGGTATAGGAATTATTCTTAATATGCTTTTTATTAGTAAATATTTTATAAAAATAAATGTTTGCATAATTAATTTTATAAAAAAAGTTCTAAAATTTTTATTCAAACCAATTATTTCTTTTGTAAAATTCGTCAAAAAAATATTATTTAAACCATTTTTATTTGTTATTTTTAATATTAGAAAATTAATTGAACAAATAACAAAAAAATTAACAATTAATTTTAAAAAAGTCAAAAAAGAATAATCAATAAGAAGGATTTTAGTATTATTTGTAGAAAAATATAAGTGTATATATTAAAACCGTAAGGTTTTATTAAATTATAAAATATGAAAGAGTTATACTTATGAAAAATCTTTTTAAGAGTAAATTAATTAAGAAAATTTGTTTTTTTATTTTTTTTATATATGTAACTGTTGTATTTATTAATCAACAACAAACTTTAAATTCATATGATTCTCAAAAGCAGTATTATTCTAAAAAAATTGAAGAGGCAAAAAATTATAATGAAACATTAGTTGCAACCAAAAGTAACTTAGATTCAAAAGAATATATAGAAGCAATAAGTAGAGAAAAGCTAGATATGTATTCAAACAATGAAAGAGTTTATATAAACATTAATAAATAAACAAAAAGGCTAAAACGCTTTTTTGTTTATTATTTATTCTATTAAAAATCCCATTAAAAAAAGTTTAAATAAAAGGAGAATTGAATATATGGAAATTGAAAATTTAAGTTTATCAGAGCTTAAAGAAATCGCTAAAAATAATGAGATTAAAAATATCTCAAAATTAAAAAAGGAAGAACTAATAAAAATTTTATCTAATACAAACTTTGAAGAAAAGAATGAACGATATAAGGTAACAAGTGAAAATGATACTATTGTTGAAGGAATATTAGAAGTACTTCCTGATGGTTATGGCTTTTTAAGGGGTGATAATTATCTCCCAACACCTAAAGATGTATATATTTCTCCAATACAAATAAAAAGATTTAGATTAAATACAGGCGATATGATAAAGGGTATTTCAAGAAAACCAACAGAAGAAGAAAAGTTTCCAGCATTAATTTTTGTTGGCGAAGTAAATGGACAATCTCCAGAAAATGCATATAAAAGAAAAAATTTTGATGACTTAATTCCTATATTTCCAAATGAACGATTAAGATTAGAGACAGTTAGCAACGAATATGCAATGAGAATTATTGATTTAGTTTCGCCTATTGGAAAAGGACAAAGAGGAATGATTGTTGCTCCACCTAAAGTTGGAAAAACTACATTATTAAAGAAAATAGCAAACAGTATTACAGCTAACAATCCAGAAGTTGAATTAATAGTATTATTAATAGATGAAAGACCGGAGGAAGTAACGGATATGAAACGTTCAATAAATGGTGAAGTAATCTATTCAACATTTGATGAACTTCCTGAACACCATGTTAAGGTTGCTGAAATGGTACTAGAAAGAGCTAAAAGACTAACAGAACAAAATAAAGATGTAGTAATATTATTAGATAGTATTACTAGACTAGCTAGAGCATATAACTTGGTAGTCCCAGCATCTGGAAGAACATTATCTGGTGGATTAGATCCTAGTTCATTACATAAACCAAAACGTTTTTTCGGTGCAGCAAGAAATATCGAAAATGGGGGAAGCCTTACAATTCTTGCAACAGCATTAATAGAAACTGGAAGTAGAATGGATGATGTAATATTTGAAGAATTTAAGGGAACAGGTAATATGGAAGTACATCTAGATAGAAAACTTTCAGAAAAAAGAATATTCCCAGCAATAGATATTAACAAATCTGGAACACGTAGAGAAGATTTACTATTATCTAAAGAAGAACAAGAAGCTGTATATACATTAAGAAAAGCTTTATCAAATTTAAATACTGCAGACGTTACTGAACAAGTAATAAACTTAATGCTTTCAACCAAAAACAATCAAGAATTTATAGAAAAAATAAAAAACATTTTAAAATAAAGATATAAGCCTAAATATAACTTACAAATATATTTAGGCTTATATTAAAAATAAAGGAAAATCTAATGAAAAATTTTTTTACTAACATAAAAAATTACATATATTCAGAGTTTTATAATATTAAGAAAAATCATAAAGTAAAACTTTTTACATTGTTGTTAATTGTTATCTTTTTTCCCATATCTATTCCTGTATTGATAATTAGTTTTACATCTGGACTTATGTTAGCACTTATGCCAGGAAAAAGAAAATATGATAAATCAATTTATAAAATAATAACCCAAAAATCATATTTAAGTATTTTATTTGATAAAGGTAAGATGGCAGAATATTTTACATGGGATATATTAAACAATCAACCAGAATATAAAAAGGTATTAATTAATATATATATACCAAATGGAAATCATACGAATGAAATTGATTCAATATTAATAAATAATTATGGGGTTTTTGTTATAGAATCAAAAGGGTACAGTGGATGGATATTTGGAAATGAAACTAATAAAACATGGACTCAAATTATTTATAAGCATAGAACACATTTCTTTAATCCGATTATTCAAAATAGAATTCATATTGAAAGCTTAGCTAAAATATTAGAAATAAATAATCCAAATATTTTTAGATCATATATTGTTTTTAGTGAACGATGTGAATTAAAGAAGATTTATATTAGCAAACCAAATCTTAAAGTTATAAAAAGGCATCAATTACAAGATACATTAAATAATGATTATAAAAAATATGGAAAAGTACTAAATAATTCTGAAATAACAAATATTTATGATAAATTAGTAAATTATATGTTTTGCAGTGATAATGTTAAAAATAAACATATTAAATATATAAATTCAATAAAAGAGTAATAATTATAAATAAAAAATTATTAAAACGCTTGACAAAGGGAATAGAATAGTGATAGTATAATTTCGAGAATAAACATTGCGCAAAATCAAAGTTTTGCGCATAAAGAGATAGGACAGAAATATGAAAACTTGAAAAACCCCCTCTTTTACTAATATAGCTTATTTTGAGCATTTTTTGAGGTATATAACTATATTACTTTTAAAATAAAATGCCTTAAAATCGATTCTCGTGTGTCGTTTTTTACACCTTTTTACTTGTATTTTGTTTATATATTAAAATGTTTATTTAAGTAATAATATTGTTTAAAATTTTACTTTTATTATTGATAAAACTAAAATTTTGTAAAATTATAAATTTATTGATTACAAAATTTATAATTATTTAATTTATAAATTTGTTTTAATTTAATTAATTACTAAAATAATATTTATTAAAAATTAAATTTTTATTATAAAGATATATTTTTTAATTTTTTAGACTTTTTTAATATTATTATATATTTTTAATTTATTTTTATAAAAATCAAATTTGGCTAATATAACCTCTCTTCCCTAGTTGGGTTTTTATGATTGGAGGAAAAATGATAGATAGAAGTTTGAACCCAGATTATTTAAATTCTTTTTTAGATTATTCTGTTACAATATTAAATAAATCACCTAATTCAATAAAAGAATATAATTACGATCTAGTTATGTTTCTAAAATTTATTAAATTACGCTTTAAATTGACAAATGAGACAGATTTTTCTGCTATAACAATATTTGATATACCTATATCTGAAATAAGGAAAATAAAGCTTGATGATATTCATGCGTTTTTATCATATTTAACAACAGAACATCATAGTAAAGCTGCTACAAGAGCAAGAAAAGTCTCAACTATACGAATATTCTTTAAATATTTATCTCAAAAAGCTGGTTTGATAGATGCAAATCCTGCACAAAATTTGGAAACACCTAAACAGGAAAAAAGAATGCCTAAGTATTTATCTTTAGATGAAAGCAAAAAACTTCTAGCTATAACCGCAAATGAAGAAGATAATAGAAATGCTAAACGTGACTATGCAATAATAACTATATTTTTAAATTGTGGTATTCGTTTATCTGAATTAGTTGGTATTAATATTAAAAATATAGATTTTAGTGAAAATAAGTTAACTGTTATTGGAAAAGGTAATAAAGAACGTACAATATATTTGAACAAAGCCTGTGTCAATTCAATTAATGATTATATAAGTAATGCAAGACCTAAAGAAGGTATTAAATATGATTCGAAAGATGCGTTGTTTTTGAGTGAACGTAAAGAAAGAATTAGCAATAGAACTGTTCAAAGTGTTGTAAAAAAAGAATTACAGAAAGCTGGATTAGATATAAACAAGTACTCTGTACACAAATTAAGGCATACTGCTGCAACTTTAATGTATCAATATGGAGGAGTTGATATTAGAGCATTACAAGAATTATTAGGACATGAAAGCATTTCCACAACAGAAATATATACCCATGTTGAAAATTCACAAGTTAGAAATGCTATTGAAAGTAATCCTTTAGCAAATATATAATTTTAAAAAATTAAGGGCAATTTAATTTGCCCTTAATTAATTGGAATATTTATTTGTTCACCTATTTTTAAATTGCTACTTGAAAGATTATTCAAATCTTGAATTTCATATACTATATCTCTAATATCTTTATTTTCAAAATATTCATTATTGTCTTTTTCAAATTTAGCAATACTCCATAATGTATCTCCTGATTGAATTGAAATCTTTTTATAATTTACATTATTATGCGATAAACTTATATTACTTAATATTAAAATTAACGCTATTACTAAAAGGATAGTGATTATAGAACTTCTTAAAAATTTTTTTATATTTATTTTCTTTTTCATTTAAAACCCCTCTTTTTAAATATTTATATTGCAAATATCTGTTCGTTTTCTATATGTATATTTTATACGAACATAAGTTCTTTGTCAATACTTTTTTTAAAAAAAGAGAAAAAATGTTTGTTTTTATTATTTTGTTTTTTCATTTCTGATTTTTAGTGTATCTCCAGCATATATTAAATTTGGATTTTTTATATGATTTAATTTTACTAATTCACTAACCGTTGTTTTAAATTCCTTTGCAATTTGGGATAGTGTGTCCCCTCTTTTTATTGTATATAAAATATGGTTTGTTTCACCTTTTACCTCTTGTGTTGAATATGGTATTTTCAATATCTGACCTGTATAAATTAAATTTTTATTCTTTATATTGTTGAATTCAATAATTAATTCAATAGTTGTTTTGTATTTAATAGCTAATTTACTTAATGTATCTCCTCTTTTAACTCTTATTGTTCTTGTTTTTTCTACATTATTTCTATGAGAAATTTCTTTAATCAAGCTTTCATCATTTAAAAAAATATCAGATGTATAATAATCTCTATCTACAAAATCACTTATTCCTTCTATTCGTCCTTTATCTGTGTATTGGAATCCAATCCATGTATTCCACTTACCATTGTTGCCAGGGTTATTAACACCATATTCTGCTATCCATACAGGATATTTTTTTGCTAGTTCTTCACTAAATATTCTTTTAGCATTATATGTATCACTATATATTACAACTTCTTTACCTGTATTTTGTTCAACTCTTTCTAAAAATGCTAATGATATTTCATTTATTTCTTCTTTACTTAATCTACCAAATGACTCAAAATCCATTGCTAATCTGCAATTTATTTTTTTGTTACTTATAACTGAACAAAAGAAATCTGCTTCATCTTTGGCATCTTCTATATTTCTTGCAGTTAAAAAGTGATATACTCCTATTTTTAAACCAACGTTTTTTGCATTTTCGTAATTTCGTTTAAAATATGGATCAATGTAATCATTTCCTTGAGTGGCTTTTATATATACAATTTCAACTCCATCATTTTTCACTTTCATAAAATTAATATTTTTTTGCCATTGACTTATATCTATTCCTTTATATATATTATCATTAGATGGTTCAAAAGCTAAACAATAATTCAAAAATGGAAATAATGATATTAAAATCAACAAACAAAATAATAGTGTAAATTTTTTCATATCTTCTCCTTTCATGTTTTATTATATTAACGTTTTTATTGATTTGACAATATATAGGTAGGAATAATAAATAGTAACTTATTTTACATAAAAACATAAAATATAAAGAAGTATTATTGATATAAAAGGAGGGAAAATTCTTTGAAATTAAAAGATAAAAACATAGGTTTTTGCTTAACAGGTTCCTTTTGTACATTTAAAAATACTATATTACAAATGAAAGAACTAGTAAAGGAAGAAGCTAACATAATACCAATAATGTCATACAATGCTTATAAGCTTAATTCTAAATTTGGTAAGGCAAAAGAATTTATTGAAGAAATTGAAACGATAACAAATAATAAAATTATTCATACAATTGAAGAGTCTGAGCCTATTGGCCCTAAGCATTTAACAGATATAATGATAATTGCTCCATGTACAGGTAATACAATGGCAAAATTAAGTAATGGCATTGTAGATACTCCAGTACTTATGGCTGCAAAATCACATCTAAGAAACGGAAATCCATTGATTATAGCTCCTTCTACAAACGACGGATTATCTAATAGTGCTGAAAATATTGGAAAATTACTTAATAAGAAAAATTTCTACTTTGTTCCATTTAGGCAAGATAATCCTATTACTAAGCCACGCTCTATAGTATTTGATGCAACTTATATTAAAAAAACTCTTGAATATGCTTTAGATAATGAACAAATTCAACCTATATTATTATGAATATAAGAATAATAAAAAACAAAACTAGAACTCAAATTCTAGTTTTGTTTTTACATAACTTATAATTCTATACCTTCACTTTCTTCTTGGTATTTAATAAAGTTCAAATAAGATATATATTTATCGTAAATTAAATTGAATTGTGAAAGTTGTGCGGCTGGAGCATTTCTTTGTAACATATGTGATTTTATTCTATTAAAGTCCTCTTGAAAATTTTTACCAGTATTATCAAACACATAGTTATGATTTGATTTTCTTCTTTCTTGCGCCAACATTTTCATAAAATCTTCTACAGTATATTCTAAATCTTGTTTGGTTAATTCTTGAGGAACATAATTTTCTTTTTTCAATCCTCTTCTATAAATTTGAATATTTCTTTTGTCCAATTCTCTAATTACACTAGAAGTTGCTCTATATGATTCATCATGTCTATTCAAATCAGTTAATTTAGCACCAGGTGCTTCTGGATTTTCCTCATATCTATCATGAATTGCAATCGAACTTATTAAATCTCCGACAGCTAAAATTTTTGCTTCAATTTTATATCCATCGTTTTCTAGTCTTTCAACATCAATTCCAACTAATCCTTGTTTTTCAGATGGAGCACATTCAAATAATAAATTATATCCCTTATTCGCCGCAAGAGCACTTATATTACTAGAATGATCATAAGAATCTATTCCTGTTAATGCACCAAAATGAGTTGGATCTTCTTGAAAAATTTGCTTTGCATCTGGTCTGAATTTTTTACATAAATCTGGGTTAATAACTATACTATCATTATTTGCTAATATTAAATTTCTTAAATTTGTTTTACCAGCTCCTGTTTGAGAAATAATAATTGAAGCTACTTTTTGAGATTGAGATTTACTTTTTCCATAAAAAGATGAATGCACCACATTAAAGAATGTTAATAAATAATCTTCATCTGATAATCTGTGAGATAACATTGATTGTCCTAAAGCATATGTTATATTATCTGATATAACTGGATCTACTCTTCTTTTTGCAAAAGATAATAATTCTTCAGGAGAAGCAGGAAGTTCGCTAACAAAATCATGATTTAATTTATCTTTTACTCGATTTAATACATCAGTACTTATATTTCTAAAAATTTTATCATCCATATTACAATATTCCTTCTTTACCTTTTTTTATTACATTTAATATTATATCTTTATTTCCTAAATATACTTCATCTTTTATTTTGTTTAATATATTTATTTTTTCTTTTAGTTCTTTACTTCTTTTTTCATCTTTCGTTGTTGAATACTCATTAGTTAAGGCTGCAATATTGTTCATGACTATATCAATAGCAATATCAGATTTAATATCTAATTCAATATCATCCACAACTTATTCCTCCTTTATGCTAGATTCATATCTTATTTTAACAGATTTTAATTGTTCAATTTGTTCTTGTGGAGCATTTCTGTTGTTCATTTGTTCAAAAATTAAATTATATCTATCAGCAAATTCTTTTTTAGTTTTATTATTATCTTCTTTTCTAGCTTCGACAATTGCTTGAATAGGATCATTAATATTAGGTGAAGGAAAGACTAAATTAGGGTCAAAATTTTCTTCTTTAATTCCTCTTTTATATACGCATATATTTGAAATATTATTATTATTTACCAAATCTTCAACATTTTTAAGTAATGCATTATATGATTCATCGTGTCTAGACAACGGTGTTAATTTAGCTGTTCTTAAGCCAGATAGTATTTGTTTTTCATATCTTTCATGTAATGATAAAATACTATTTAATTCCCCAACGGCTAATATATGTACATTAACTTTATAGCCCTTTATTACTAATTCCTCTTCATTAATTCCTAATAAACCTTTATTGGCAGATGGTGCAGTTTCTTTTATAATATTATATTTATTATTAACTGCATAATTATATATATTATCTGCACAATCATAGCCATCAGGTCCTGTTAAAAACGGATACAACACTGGATATTTTTTTGCTATTTCTTGTGCATCATATCTAAAATGTTTATATTTATCAGAGTCTACAAAAATATAATTATCATTAGCTCTTAATAATTTAGCAGTTAAATTGCTTTTTCCACTACCAGTTTGTGCAGCTACAATAGATATTTGGGGATTTGCTACTGGTTCCTTATGGTAAAAAGTTATAGCCATAGCATAATAAAAAGTTCTTAAATACTCTTTGTCACTTAATAAATACTGTTTCATTAATGATTTTACATCATCTTTTAAATTTGGAGCAAAATGTATTTCTTTAACTCTTTGTGCATACTTTAACAAATTAATAGGCTCATCTGGTAACATTTTTATTATAATTTCTGGTAATTCATTAATTAGTTCATCATATACATTTTCTGAAATTAATCTCTTACTCATATTTTATCTCCTTATTAAGTATTGCTTTTACTGCTTCTCTACTTCCTTTATAAGCTTTTTCTTCTAAATCTATAAGTTGGTTTAATTCAACTTCTAATTTTTTTTTCTTTTCATTATCTTTACAATTATTAATCATAAAAATTGTTTGAGCAATATTAGCCATTATCTTTTCAAGTGAAACTTCTAATTCAATATGTTCTTGCATTGTTTTCTCCTATTTAATTAAATTTTTAGTATCTCTTGCTATTACTAATTCTTCATTAGTTGGAATTATATAAGCTTTTATTTTTGATTCTGGCTTAGTAATTAATACTTCTTCTCCTCTTACATTGTTCTTGTCTTCATCAATTAAAAGTCCCATAAATTCAAGATTCTTACAAATTTTCTTTCTAATATTTATTTGATTTTCTCCGATTCCACCTGTAAATACTACTACGTCTATTCCTTTCATAGATACAGCATATTTAGCAATAAATTGTGCAATTGATTTTGTAAATAATTCTATAGCTATATGTGCTTTTGGCTTATCTGGTTCATATGATGCAAGTTCTATTTGTCTAAAGTCTGGATCGAGACCAGTTATACCATATAATCCTGATTTTTTATTAAGTAATGTATTTACTTCCTTAGCAGATAAATTTTCTTTTTCCATAATATCAGTTACAACAGATGGATCTAAGTCTCCTGAACGTGTTACCATTGGTATCCCTCCAAGAGGTGAAAGTCCCATTGATGTATCTATTGATTTACCACCATCAACAGCAGTAATACTTGCTCCTTGTCCTAAGTGGCATGTTACTATTTTTAAATCTTCTATTGGTTTATTTTCTAATTTTGCAGCTAAGTTTGCAACGAATTGATGTGAAGTTCCATGAGCTCCATATTTTCTAATTCTATATTTTTCGTAAAATTCATAAGGTATTGGATATATATAGTTTTCTGCTGGCATAGTTTGATGAAATGCTGTATCAAATACTGCAGACATTGGTACACCTGGCATTGCTTTTTGGCATGCTCTAATTCCTAATATTGCTGCTGGATTATGTAATGGTGCTAATGCTGAACATTGATCTATTTTTGCAATTACATCTTCATCTATTAATACTGATTTATTAAATAATTCTCCACCATGTACTATTCTATGTCCAACAGCATCGATTTCCTTTAAAGATTCTATGACTTTATATTCAGGGTTAATAAATTGATCTAAAATAACTTCTAATGCTTCTGTATGATTCATTACAGGCTTTTTTATAACCGTAGCATTACCATTAACTTTATGCGTTAAAAATGCCTCTTGTTCCCCTATTCTTTCAAAATTTCCTTTTGCTAAAACGCTTTCATCTTCCATATTAATTAATTGATATTTTAAAGATGAACTTCCACAGTTTACAACTAAAATTTTCATTTTACAAATTCCTCTCTTTTTATTTATTTTGTGCTTGAACAGAAGTAATAGCTACTACTCCAGCTATATCATCACTGCTACAACCTCTTGATAAATCATTAACCGGTTTTGCAATACCTTGACATAGCGGTCCATATGCTTCTGCTTTTCCAAGCCTTTGAACTAATTTATATCCGATATTTCCAGCATTTAAATCTGGAAATATTAATGTATTTGCATATCCTGCAACTTTACTTCCAGGTGCTTTACTTTTTCCTATTTCTGGTACAATTGCAGCGTCTAACTGTAATTCTCCATCTGCATTTATTTCAGGTACTTTTTCTTTTAGTATCTTTGCTGCTTCTACAACCTTATCCACTAATTCTGATTTTGCACTTCCATATGTTGAATATGAAAGCATTGCAACATTTGCTTTTTTTTCTACTAATTGTTCAAAACTTTTTGCTGATGAAATTGCTATTTCTGCTAATTCTTCACTTGTAGGATTTGGATTTAATCCAGCATCTGAAAATATAAAAGTACCATTTTCTCCATATTCACAATTGGGAACAACCATTAAAAAAAATGCAGATACTAATTTTGTATTAGGTGCTGTTTTTAAAATTTGAAGTGCTGGTCTTAAAGTGTCAGCCGTTGAATGTGCTGCTCCACTAACTAAACCATCGGCATCTCCATTTTTTACCATCATCATACCAAAATACACATAGTCTTGCATTATTTTTTTTGCTTGTTCTAAAGTAATTCCCTTTGCTTTTCTTAATTCATAAAATTTATTTACATATTCTTCATATTTACTAGACTTAAGTGGATCCACTATAATTGCTCCACTAATATTAAAATTATTTTCTTTTGCTAATTTTAATATATTTTCTTCATTACCAATTAATACAATTTTGCTATAACCTTCATTTAAGACTTTTTGAGTAGCTTCTAAAGTACGTATATCATTACTCTCTGGTAATACAATAGTTTTTATATCTTTTTTTGCTTTTTCTTTTATTGTATCAATAAAGCTCATTTAAATTCTCCTTTCTTTTAAAACCTTTTATATTATATAAATATTTTCAAAAAAGTACAAGCTTTTTTACTAAATATGTGTGCTGATTTATATCTTTTTCTTTGCAATTAAAGCCTTTATTTTTATGCCTTCATCCGAAAACATTTTTTCATGTTCAGTTATAATGTTTTGTCCATTAAAAATATCATTTTGATGCAAATTTAATGTTTTTGAGATAATTTCAAATCCAGTTTCAGTAAAATAATTTAGACTATCTTTAAATAATTCATCATCATCAGTTTTAAAATAAATTTCTCCACCTTCAACCAAAAACTCCTTATATTTTTCAAGTTGTCTTGTATGTGTTAGTCTTTTCTTTTTGTGTTTTGCTTTTGGCCAAGGATTGCAAAAATTTATATATATTCTTTCGATTTTATCGTTCTTATTGAATATATTTAATATTCTTTCAATATCATATCTAACTAATATTAGATTTTCAACTTTTATATTATTTAAACTATATTTTTCTTCTACTTTTCTTTTGGCAAGTCCAAGCATTGCATCAACTAAATCAACTGCTATATAATTTATATTTTGATTACTAAAAGCAAGTTCAGATATAAAGCTTCCTTTACCACATCCCAATTCAATATACAAAGGATTATTTTCGTTCTTAAATTTTTCTTTCCATTTTCCAATATATTCTTCTGGATTATCTTCATAAAAATAGCTAGCCTCAAGTTCAGGTCTAGCCCAAGGTTTAAATCTTATTCTCATATTTTTCTCTTTCCTATATAGTTTTCATATATATTATCATATTTATGTAGCTTTATCAACATAAAATTTGACATTTAAATCTAAAATTTGTATACTTAATCTATTATGAAATTAGAATATAAAATAACAAACTTAACTAAATATAATAGTATAAGAGCAATTTTAAAAGAAGAGTTTTTAATGTCTGATAGATTAATTGCTAAATTAAAAAATACAAGTCAAATTTACATTAATAATAAACCCGTATATATAAATCATATTCTTTCTACTGAAGATGTATTATCAGTTAACTTAGACTTTAATGAAGAAAGTGAGAATATTGTTCCAACAAAAATGAAATTAGATATTTTATATGAAGATGAAAGTTTACTGATTTTAAATAAACCTGCTGGCATTCCAGTTCATCCATCAATGGAACATTATACTGATAGTTTATCTAATGGAGTTAAATATTACTTTGAGCAAATATCGTTAAAACGTAAAATAAGACCTGTAAATAGATTAGATAGAAACACTTCTGGAATTGTCATCTTTGCTAAAAATCAATACATTCAAGAATGTTTAATAAAGCAAATGAAAACTGATGAATTTAAAAAAGAATATCTTGCACTGGTAAATGGAAGTCTATCTAAAAAAGAGCAAATTATTTTAGCTCCAATATCTAGAAAAGAAAATAGTATTATAGAAAGATGTGTGGCTGCTAACGGAAGCAAAGCAATTACTATTGTTGAACTATTAAAAAATTTTGATAACTATTCTTTAATAAAATGTATTTTAAAAACTGGTAGGACTCACCAAATTCGCGTACATATGCAATTTATTAAACATCCAATACTTGGTGATACATTATATGGTGTTCCGTCAGATTTAATTAATAGACAAGCATTACATGCATATAAAATTTGTTTTATTCACCCTATTACAAAAGAAAAAATAAATATTATAGCCGAATTACCAGAAGATATAAAAAAATTAATAAATAATTAGGAAAATTCTATTAAATTAAAAAAGAAATAGGTTTAGCCTATTTCTTTTCATATATAAGTAAATCTGTAAGCCGGGTTCTGTCGTGAATAGCCATTTATCTAGAACATATATTGCTATATGCTTCAAGCCACCAATTCAAGAAGATGACGAGCAGTCTTAACCTTCTTTATTAGGTGTTGCTCCAGATGGGGTTTACACAGCCCAACATGTCACCATATTGGCGGTGAGCTCTTACCTCACCTTTTCATCCTTACCACTTATGTGGCGGTTGTTTTCTGTTGCACTTTCCTTAAGGTTTCCCTCACTGGCCGTTAACCAGCATCATTGCTCTATGGAGCCCGGACTTTCCTCTCGTAGTTCCTTGCGAAATCTACCAGCGACTATTCAATTCACTCTTTTTCTATTTTACTATTAATTTCATAAAAAGTCAAATCTATATGTTTTTTATTTTACTCATTACGATATTATATTTCAAATAAAATATATCTACATTTTTTATATTTATAATATTTTCTAGTTCTTTTATCGAAACATATGCTTGATTTAAGTTATATTGTACATATTCATTTTTATTAATTGTATTAATAGTGTTTAATAAACTTTTATCTGCTTCTAAAATATTATCATATACCAAAGTCCAATTATTTGTATCTACAATTGAACAAGCTTTTAAAATATAATATTTTGCATTAATTACACCTACATATTCTTGATTGTAACTTGATTTTTCATAATAGATATTAACTTTACTATATAATTCTAATAAGTTTGCAAAACAAGACTGCTTATCTTTATTCTTTATTGATAAATTTAGATTATCTAAATCTTTTCCAAAATTTGTTAATATTGTATTATCAATGGCTAACTCATTAAAATCTAATATTGTTGAATTCCAATAATTATAAAGAATATTTACTTTATTACTCAAATCATTCCATTTAATATTTAACGAAGAACTATTTAGCAAATTTGAAATTTCAACAAGTTCATTATCAAGGTAATTTATTTCATAATATATTTTTTCATCATCAATTTCATATTTGTCTTTATTATTGTTTTTTCCTATAAGTATCAAAATAAGAGCTATAATTACAATTATAAAAAAAATAAAAATAATGAGTATCTTACTTTTATTTAAAATTTTCATATATTTCACCTTTATTTTATTATTTCATTAATTTTTACCTTTTATTCTCTGTATATGAATTTTATATTTTCAAATAATATAATTAGGTGATTAATTTGAAAGTTAATGTAAATTTATATAGCACAATTCCTGGTGAAATACAAAAATTCTTAAATTTAATGTATCAAAAAGAAATAATATTAGATAATTCATTGAAGTGGAGACATGATTACGATAATCCTACTGAGCTTACAGACATAATTGGTACTTTTATAGAAAATAATTATAAATATAAAATTAATATGTGGATTAGTCTAGATAAAGGGGTTTACATCAATGTAACTGAACATAATGCAGACAAAATAATTAGATATATTTTTGAAAGATTTCCATAGAAAAAAGCGACATAGTCGCTCTTTTCTACTCTTTATCATTATCTTCTTCAACTATTTCAATTTCTTTTGCATCTTCTACCTTTTCTTCTTTTTGTTCAAATCCACAATGTGGGCAATATTTAGCATCTAAATTAATTTCTGAATAACAGTTTTCACATATTCTTTTATTTTTTATTTTCAAAATATCCTCTTGGTAAGTTTCAATTTCTTTAGACAATTCATCTATTTGGTTTAAATAAGTATTTAAGTCTTCGTTTATTTTTACTTCTTCATTATTCAAATATTTTTGATATACAATTTTTCCAATTTCTTCATATAAGTTATTTATTTTTGATTTATTATCATTCATTTTCATTTTTAATTTTGCTTCTTTTGCAATCTCACCAGTTTTTTGACTAGTTTTTTTGTATGTTTTATTTGCTATATCTCCTATTTTATTAAAAAAATCCATAATACTACCTCCATTTTTTATTTTTTGTAATTTTTATTTTTTTATTCAAAATTTTAAATTATTCAAATTTTCTATCACGTGTCATTAATTGTTTTAATGCTGTTCTTGGTTCTAAATTATTATACAAAACCGCATAAACAGTATTAATAATCGGTAATTCTATTCCATACATTTGTCCTAACTTATAAGCAACATCAATATTGTCTATGCTCTCAATAGTCATTCCAACTTCTTTTTTTGTTTCTTCTATTGTTTTACCTGCTCCAATTAGCATACCAGCTTTTCTATTTCTACTGAATTTACTTGAACAAGTTACAATTAAATCTCCTAAACCGGAAAGTCCATAAAATGTTTCGCTTCTTCCTCCTAAGGCTTCTCCTAATCTTGAAATTTCAGTTAACCCTCTAGTAAGAAGTGCAGCAAATGAATTGTCTCCTAATTCCATTCCAACTAATATCCCTGCACAAAAAGCAATTATATTTTTTAAAGCCCCACCAAGTTCTACCCCTTTTACATCGTGTGACAAATAAATTCTCATATTTTCATTCATTAGCAAATCTTGTAACTCACTAAGTAATTTATTATTTTCAGATGCTAATACCATAGCTGTAGGTATTCCTTTAGAAACTTCTTCTGCATGACTAGGTCCAGAAAATACTGCTTTTGGATTTTTAGGTAATTCTTCTGTAATTATCTCATCTAATGTATTTAATGTTTCCATTTCAAATCCTTTTGAACACATTATTATTGGTTGATTAGTTACAAATTCTTTATATTGTTTTATAGTATTTCGTACAACTTTAGAAGGTGTAACATGAAATATATAATCTGAGTCTTTTATGCACTCTTCAAAACTTTGGGTAGCTAATATATTATCAGGTAATTTTATATCAGGTAAAAATTTGCACTTTTTTTCATTATTAATTAAGTCTGCCTCTTCTTTCAAAAAGGACCATACTTTAATATTGTTTCCTAATTTTGCCATGTGAATAGCTAAAGCTACTCCCCAGCTTCCACTTCCTACTATTGCAATATTTTTCATTAAACAGTATCCTCCTTCTTTTTGAAAGAAATTTTATTTTCAGTTCCATTAAATAATCTTTTTATATTACTTCTATGATTAAAAGCTATAATTAATGCAATTATTATGCTATATATTAGATAATTGCCTGGCACAATATAATTTTCCTTTAAAAATAAAGTTAACACAGGAAATAATATTGCTGCTCCAAGAGAACCAACTGAAACCATTCTTGTTAAAATTATTAATACTAAAGCAAATACTAAACATATTAATCCAATTTGATAATTAGTAGTTAAAAGTATTCCTAAGGCTGTTGCAACCCCTTTTCCGCCTTTAAATCCAAAATAAATTGGATATGTATGACCTATTATTACAAAAATTCCTGAGATTTGTACAAGTATTGATGTATCAATTTCAACTTGTGCAAGCTTTAAACATAACCATTTATAGAAAATTGCAAAATAAATTGCAAGCACTCCCTTTAGAATATCTAATACAAGAGTTATAATAGCAGCTCCTTTTCCAACTGTTCTAAGCATATTAGTAGTTCCTGCATTTCCACTTCCTTTTTCTCTTACATCAAATCCTGCAAATTTTTTACTTATCAAAATTGAAAAATTAACACTTCCAATTAAATAAGCAACTATTCCCATTATTATATAATATGGTATCATTATTTTTCCTCCTTTTTCTCTCGTACAATCATTCTAATTGGTGTACCTTGTAGGCCAAACTCTTTTCTTAATTGATTTATTAAATATCGTTCATATGAAAAATGAAATAAGTCTTTATCATTAACAAATATTACAAATGTTGGTGGCTTTGTAGAAGCTTGTGTCATATAAAAGATTTTTAATCTTTTTCCTTTATCTGTTGGTGGTTGAACTAAAGCAATTGCCTCATTTAATACTTGATTAATAACAGATGTGTTCATTCTCATTGCATTGTTAGCAGCCACTTGATTAATTAATTCAAATAATTTATTTATTCTTTGACCAGTTTTAGCAGATATAAATATAATAGGCGCATAACTTAAGTATGATAATCTATTATAAATATCTTTTTTAAATTTTTCTGTTGTATTATTATCTTTTTCTATTTCATCCCATTTGTTTACAACAATAACAATACCTTTACCTGCCTCATGAGCTTCTCCTGCAATTTTTGCATCTTGATCTGTAACGCCTTCATTGGCATCTATCATCATTAAGCAAACATCGCTTCTTTCAATCGCAAATAAAGTTCTCATAATACTAAATTTCTCTATAGATTCTTTAATTTTACTTTTCTTTCTAACACCCGCTGTATCTATAAATGTATATTTTCCAAATTCATTTTGATAATCAGAATCTATAGCATCTCTTGTTGTTCCGGCAATATCACTTACAATTAATCTATTTTCACCTAATATTTTATTAACTAAAGATGATTTTCCAACATTTGGTTTTCCTATTACAGCAACTTTTACTATTTCATTATCGTCTTCTAAAGTATCTTTTTCTGGAAGCAGATTGTATACTTTATCTAAAACATCACCTATTCCTTTAGCATTTGCTGCTGAAATTGCCATAGGTTCTCCTAGTCCCAAGTTATAGAATTCATATATATCATCTGATTCTTTTCCAAAATTGTCTGCTTTATTACAAATTAGCACAACTTTCTTTTTTGATTTTTTAAGCATTAATGCAATATCTTTATCTGCTGCTGTTACGCCTTGTTTTATATCTGTTAAAAACAAAATAACATCAGCAATTTGTATTGCTATTTCAGCTTGTTTTCTCATTTGATTTATAATTATATCATCAGTTTCTGGTTCTATTCCCGCTGTGTCAACGACAGTAAATATTCTATCACGCCAAGCAGTTTCTGAATAAACTCTGTCTCTTGTAACTCCGGGTGTATCTTCAACAATTGATATCCTTTGTCCAACAATATAATTAAAAAATGTTGATTTTCCAACATTTGGTTTTCCTATTATAGCAACTATTGGTTTTGACATTTTCTTTCCTCATTTCTTAATAAACATAAACTTAATATGTGGCAATGCCATTTAATAATTCATCATTATTAATCCATTCTTCTACATTTACTTCTAGATATTTTCTTTTATTAATTCTAACAAAAACTTTTTCTATTCCGGCATTAATAATTAATTTCCTACATGTTTGACAACACATTGCGCCTTCTTCATATTTTCCAGTATCTTTTCTTCTGCACGCAAGATACATTGTAGCTCCTAGCATATCTTTTCTTGCAGCACTAATTATTGCATTCTGTTCCGCATGAACACTCCTACATGCATCATGTCCGCCATGATGTATTTCTGGATAAAGTTTCTTTTTTATACAATATCCTAAATCAATGCAATTAGTTCTTCCTCTAGGTGCACCACTATAACCTGTTGATATAATCTCATCATTTTTAACTATAATACAGCCATAATCTTTTCTTAAGCAAGTTCCTCTTTCTGATACAGTTTCAGCTATATCTAAATAGTAATTAATTTTATCAACTCTTTTAGGCATATAATCCCACCTTTCTGTTTTGCATTATATCATATTTTATAATTAATGAAAATACATATTTAAATAAAAATAAAAGATATAGTATAAACACACTATATCTTTTATCACATCATACAAGTTATTAATACATTATTTGGTAGCTATATTTATTCTAGCTTTACCTCTTCTAGTAAAATAAGTTTTTACATATATTTTGGCATTTTTTTCTTTTAAAAAATAATAAACATTTCTTGAAATATGAAAGCCCGGTTCATAAAATCCTTGTGTCATAGCATTATTAATTATATTAATAATGCTATTGATTTGATCGCTATCAAGTTCAAAATCCGATACTATCTTTACTTTATATAAGTTATATGTATTTTTTCTCCGAAACTTCATCAGCTTTCTCCTTTGTTATTTATTTGTATGATGATTTATACAAATTGGTGTATTAACCAATGCATTATATATTATATCATATATTTGTGAATATTTCAATTTTAGCAAGAAATTTGGATTCAGTCTTGACAAATAAATAAAAAAATTGTATAATTTTTTAGTGACAAATTATTTTGAATAAAATTTAAGATATATAAATATCGTTTCTATTTTACAGAGGAGGGATTTGAAATGGCACAACCAAAAAGAAGATGGTCAAAAGCTAGAACACATTTAAAAAGATCAACATGGAAATTAGAAAATAAAACATTAGCTACTTGCCCACATTGTCATGAAGCAGTGTTACCACACAGAGTATGTTCAAATTGTGGTTACTATAATGGTAAAGAAGTTATGACTGTAAAAAATAATGAAGAAAATAAATAAAAAAATGTGATTTTTAAATCACATTTTTTTATTTATTTTTTTATTCTAATTCCAAAAAACTTTATATGCTTCATATGCACAATATACATCATATTTTGAAGTCACTTCATATGGTGCATGCATTGATAATACTGGTACGCCACAATCAATTACGTCTACACCTTTATTAGCTAAAATATATGCTATTGTGCCTCCGCCACCAACATCAACTTTTCCAAGTTCAGTAAGTTGATAATCTATTTTGTTATCATCTAACATTCTTCTTATCTCTGCAACAAATTCAGCATTTGCATCTGATGCTCCTGATTTTCCCCTTGCTCCTGTATATTTTACGACAGCAATTCCTTTACCTAAATATCCTGCATTTTTTGTATCTGATACGCTTGCATAAATTGGGTCAAATCCTGCATCAACATCAGAAGATAACATTCTAGAATTGCAAAATACTTTTCTTATTAAATCAGGTTTGTTTTCTCCTGTTTTGTTTAATATTTCTGATATGAAATAATCAAATACTAATGATTCCATTCCAGTATTTCCAACACTGCCTATTTCTTCTTTGTCAGATAAAATCATTACAGCAGTTTTTTCTGGACTATGAGTATCTAATAATCCCCTTATAGCAGTATAAGCACACACTCTGTCATCTTGGCCATAACCTGCAACCATACTACTATCAAAGCCTAGACTTCTTGCTTTAAATGCTGGCACTAATTCTAATTCCGCACTTAAAAAGTCTGCTTCTGTTATTCCATATTTATTATTTAAAATATTTAGAATATTTAATTTTACTTTTTCATCAATCTCTTTATCGTTATATGGTCTACTTCCAATTAGAAGGTTTAGATCTTCTCCTTTAACACCTTCTTTAAGTTTTCTTTCCATTTGTTCTTGAGCTAAATGAGGTAAAAGATCTGTAATTGTGAATATTGGATCTTCATCACTTTCACCTATATTTACATTTATTTTTTCTCCACTTGTTTTAACTATAACACCATGTATTGCAAGTGGAATTGTAGTCCATTGATATTTTTTTATTCCACCATAATAATGTGTTTTAAAATAAGCAAAACCTCCATCTTCATATAATGGATTTGGTTTTAAATCTAATCTTGGTGAATCTATATGTGCTCCAACAACATTTATTCCTTCTTGTACTTCCTTGCTTCCTATAACAGCTGCATAAACGCTTTTATTTCTATTAATATAATAAACTTTATCGCCAGGTTTTAAAGTTTCACATTCACAAATAGATTTAAATCCGTTCTCATCTAGCATTTTCTTTGCAAATGTTGCACATTCTCTTTCTGTTTTTCCATTATTTAAAAAGTAAATATACTCATTAGAGAAGTTCATTATTATTTTATCTTTTTCTTCATTAACTTTAAGCCACCCATTCTCTTTTTTATTAAATAACCTTTCTTTTAATTCTTTAGTTTCTTCACCCATATTTTATCCTCCTTTATATTATAAATTACACATTAAATCTAAAAAGTACAATATCTCCATCCTGCATAATATATTCTTTTCCTTCCATTCTTAAAAGTCCCTTTTCTCTAACAGCATTCATTGAACCTTCTCTTACTAAATCGTCAAAGCTAACAACTTCAGCCTTTATAAAACCTCTTTGAATATCTGAATGTATTTTTCCTGCTGCTTCTGGTGCTTTAGTTCCTTTCTTTATTGTCCATGCTCTAACTTCTGGTTCTCCAGCAGTTAAAAACGACATAAGTCCTAGTAAATCATAACTTGCTTTTACAACTTTATCAAGTCCAGACTCTTCCAAACCTAAAGCTTCCAACATTTCTTTTTTGTCCTCGCCTTCTAACGAAGATAATTCTTCTTCTATTTTAACACATAGAGGAATAACTTTAGCATTTTCATTTTTTGCATAATCTCTAACTTCATTAAAATATTTATCATTCTCAATGTCCGCTAATTGTTCTTCAGAAACATTTGCTATATACAGTATAGGCTTAGATGTTAAAAGATATACATCTTTTATTAAATCTTTTTCTTCTTCACTTAAATCAACACTTCTTGCTGCTTTTCCAGCTTCTAATGCTTGTTTTAATTTATTTAAAACATCAATCTCCAATTGCGCTTTTTTATCTGCCTTTAATTTAATCTTTGCACGTTCTAATCTTTTATCAACTGTTTCTAAATCTGCAAACACTAATTCTAAATTAATTGTTTCAATATCTCTTGTTGGATTTATATTTCCATCAACATGAACAACATTAGGATTTTCAAAGCATCTAACAACTTCGACGATACTGTCTACCTCTCTTATATGTGACAAGAATTTGTTTCCTAAGCCTTCACCTTTACTTGCTCCCTTTACCAACCCTGCAATATCTACGAATTCAATTACAGCATGAGTAGTTTTTTGTGGATTATACATCTTAGTTAAAGTATCCAATCTTTCATCTGGAACAGGAACTACTCCAATATTTGGTTCTATTGTACAAAATGGATAATTAGCACATTCTGCACCTGCATTAGTAATCGCATTAAACATTGTACTTTTCCCGACATTTGGAAGTCCTACAATACCTATTTTCATTTATTTCTCCTCTTTTCTTTTTTAGCTAGTAATAATATATCACAAGGTTTAAATATTGTAAAGAATGAGAATATAAAAAAAGACTTTAAATATTTTTAATATTTAAAGTCTTTTTTTTATTTTATTAACTTATGCTTCTTTACTATCTAATTGATATTCTGCATCTCCAAATGCAAGTATCATCATAAATATTGTATTTAACAATATTAATCCAACTGCAAATCCGCCTTCTTTTCCAAAAGCTTTAGCAAGATTTATCATTAAATAAATTGAAAGTGCAAATGAAGCTACCCAACCAATAACTGGTATAAATGCTGCTAGGTATGCAAGTATCCACCATGGTGATATTCCAGCTATTCTAAATAAAATAACTATATTATAAATTGGTATTAAAGATTTCCATCCTGCTTGTCCAGCTTTAGTGAATATTTTCCAATTTGCAATGATAGTTAATACTCCAATTGCTATTGATATTAAGTATATTGCCATTATCATTCCAGCAAAAACTCCTCCAAGAGCTCCTCCTAAAGCTGCATAACCAGCATCTGAAATATCAGCACTAGTTGTTAGATAAGAGTAATTGTACATAGTTTTTTCCTCCTTTTATTTTTTATGAATTTATTTTACATTATATGACAATAAATAGCAACACTTTTTTAATATTAAAAGCAAATAATCAATAAAAAAACACACCTGTAACTTGACGGTTGATGTGTTTTTTATCTCGTAATTATTCATAATGGAGCTTCCAGCCGGAATCGAACCGGCGACCCCAGCCTTACCATGGCTGTGCTCTACCTACTGAGCTATAGAAGCATATATAACAAAGTGGATAATTTTTATATTAATCTTCACTATCCACTATATTTTTTATTGCTTTTTTCCTAATTCTTTGTATTGCATTATCAACAGACTTAACTTGTGTATCAAGTTTTTCAGCTATTGTAACATAGCTTTCACCACGAATAAATCGAGCTAAAACTTGTTTTTCAAAACTACTTAGGTTTTTATCTATTGCGTCTTCTATTCTTTCATAATATTCTTTTTTGGTAATAGTATCTAATGGATCTTCTGTTGTGTGAGAATTAAATACCTCTAACACGCTTGTGTCTTCATCATCTTCATAAGCTGCTGTATTTAAAGATAAATAGGAATTCAAAGGCATGTTTTTCTGTCTGTTAGATGTTTTTATTGCAGTTATTAATTGTCTTTCTATACACATATTTGCAAATGTTTTAAATGAATTTTGTTTGTCAGGATTAAAAGACTGAATGGCTTTAAATAAACCAATCATTCCTTCTTGGATTATATCTTCTCTTTCTGCACCAATAATAAAGTATTTGCCAACTTTCATGTTAACTAAATCTTTATATTTTTCAATTATAAAATCAAGAGCATATTTGTCATCTGATTTAACTAAAGAAATAAGTTCTTCATCTGACATAGAATTATAATTTGTATCAAGTGAATAAAAAACATTTGCGTTCCCCATTTATAAAAGCCTCCGTATTTTGTACTTTAAACAATTATATTTGCAAAAAAATGAATTGTCAATACCTAAAACCTAAATATTTTAGGTATTTCAGGTGTTTTATTGATTATTTTAGTAAATTATAATATAATTATAAATATTTTATATAATGTAAGGAGAAAACAATGGCATTTGACGGTATGTTAACACACTCAATTGTTAATGAGTTAAAAGACCATCTAACAGGTGGAAAAATAAACAAAATATATGAGCCAAATAAAAATGAAATAATTTTAGATATATATAATAAAGAGAAGTTTTTACTTGATATATGCATAGAAGCTTCAAACTATAGAATAAACTTAACTAAACATACAAAAGCTAACCCAAAAGTAGCACCAAATTTTTGTATGGTTTTAAGAAAGTACTTAACCAGTTCTAAAATTCTAAATATTACCACTTATAACTTAGATAGAATTGTAATAATAGAATTAGAAAACTTTAATGAATTAAATGATAAAATTATATATAAATTAGTTATTGAATTAATGGGAAAACATAGTAATATTATATTAATTAATAATAGCAATATTATTATAGATGCAATAAGGCGTATTTCGTCTGAAAATGCCTTAAGAACAATTTTACCAGCCAACCCATATATCTACCCTACCTCATCAAAAAACAACTTATTAGAAGTTAATATTAATCAATTTTTAGATTTAATTAATTCTAAGTCAAATGAAAATTTATTAGATATAATCCCATCACTTTTTACTGGTATAAGTAAGCAATGTATTTCATATGCATTAATCACTTTAGGAATACCTGAAACTAATTTTACAAATGAAGATTTAATTAAATTATTCAATTATTGTAATGATATTTTAAGTTTTAAAAATGTTTCTTGTGCTAATTTTGAATTTAATAATAAACAAGATTTTACTGTATGTATTGATAGTTCAAATCACACATCTATAAATTCTTTTATTGATGATTTTTACTTTAATAAAGAAACTACCGAAATCTTTAAAAATTATAGAAACAATATTTTAAAAGTAATATTATCATTGCTAAATAAATATAATAAAAAGCTTTTAAATATTCAAAATAAGCTTGATGAATGTAAGAATATGGATACATATAAATTATATGGTGAATTAATAACCGCTAACTTATATAAAATTAACAACAACTTTAATGTTTCAAATATTGAATTAGAAAATTATTATGATAATAATAATCCTATAAACATTAAACTTGATAGCAAATATTCTCCAGCTATTAATGCAAAAAACTTTTTTAAGAAATATAATAAACTTAAAAACACTTTATCAATAGTCACATTGCAAAAAAATGAAATATTAGGTGAAATTGAATATTTGCAGAGTATTGTGTATTCTTTAGAGAACAGTTCAACAATAGAAGATATTGATGAAATATATCAAGAAATATCTGATACAGTATTAAAAAGCGCAAAGACTAAAAGCAATAAGAAAATAAATAAAGATTTAGATATTAAAGAAACAATTATAGATAATTATAAAGTATATATTGGAAAAAACAACAGACAAAACGATTATATTACATTTAAACTATCTGATAAAAATGACCTATGGTTTCATGTTCAAAATTTTCATGGTAGTCATGTATTGTTAAAAACAAATGGTATAAGCATAAGTGATGACAATTCAATAATAAAAAAATGTGCTAAACTCGCAGCATTAAATAGTAAAGCTAGCAACGAAAACAAAGTTGCGGTTGATTATACTTTGATTAAAAATATAAAGAAACCAAATGGTGCAAAACCTGGTTTTGTAATATTTAATAAACACAATACAATAATAGTCAATCCTAGCGAAATTTGATTATTTTCTATAAATATGTTAAAATTAATTGATCGAAGAGAGTAGAGAGTTCTTTATAAGTTTTCAAGATTAAGGCTAACCCCCTTTTGCTATGCAAAAGGGGGTTCTATTTTATACTTTATATTCTAATTCAGTTGAATATTTAAATATCTCTTTCATTCTTTTTTTCGTAATCATAGATACTCTTGGCTGTGGATTACTTTCGTCATAATCTAATAATTCTAAAGTATAACAATTTTCTGTTGTTTTGTATATTAAGTATCTATTATTAACATATGTTAGAAATATTTTATATCCATTATTTAAATCTCTTTCAAAATCATGTAATTTATAATTTTTATCCATAAACGGCTCCTATTGTTTTATCATTTCTTCAAATTCATCCTCTGTTATAACTTTAACTCCCAATTCATTTGCTTTCCTTAATTTACTTCCAGCATCTTCACCTGCTAAAACATATGTTGTTTTCTTAGATACTGAACCTGATGTTTTTCCTCCAAAACTTTCAATAATTTCACTAGCTTCATCTCTTGTATATTTTTCCAAAGTTCCAGTTAATACAAAAGTTTGTCCATAAAATCTTTCATCATTAAAATCTTCTTTTAGATATTGCATATTAACATTAGCTTCTTTTAATTTATTAATTAAATCAATTGTTTGGTCTTGTGCAAAAAATTCATATATATTATTTGCAATAATTTCTCCAACTTCTTCAATTGAATTTAAATTTATTATACTTGCATTCATTAAGTTATCCATACTTTTAAATCTCTTAGCTAATACTTTAGCAAGTTTAGATCCAACGTTTCTTATACCAAGCCCACAAATCAATCTATCTAGATCATTATTTTTACTCTTATTTATAGAATCTATTAAGTTTTGTGCAAACTTTTTTCCATCCTTTTTTAAAGATGAAATATCTTCAAACTTCAAATAATATATATCTGCAATATTTTCAATTAATTTTTTATCCAATAATTGTTCTATTATTGCTTCACCCAGACCATCAATATTCATGGCTTCTCTAGAAGCAAAATGTGTAATATTTCTTAACGTACGTGCAGGGCATTCAATTCCAATACATCTAGAAACGGCTTCGCCAAATTCTCTAACTACTTCTCCACCACATATTGGGCAAGTTTTAGGCATTTCAAATATTTTTTCTTTACCCGTTCTTTTTTCTTTTAATACTCCAACTACTTCTGGAATTACATCTCCAGCCTTTTGAATATAAACATGATCTCCTATTCTAATATCTTTTTCTTTTATAAAATCTTCATTATGAAGTGTAGTTTTAGATATTGTAGAGCCTGCAACAACAACTGGTTCCAATATTGCAAGAGGAGTAATTGCTCCGGTTCTTCCAACTTGACATATTATATCTTTAACAATTGTTTCCTTTTTTTCTGGTGGATATTTATAAGCAATTGCCCATTTAGGAACTTTAGCAGTTTGTCCTAATATTTTTCTTAATTCTAAATCATCAACTTTAACAACTGCCCCATCAATTCCAAATGATAAATCTGGACGTTCTTCTCCTATTTTATTTATAGCACTAAACACATCTTCTAAGTTTTCGCACAATATTTTAACTGGATTAACATTAAATCCAAGTTTTTCAAGATATAATAAACTTTCATAATGTGATGTAAATTTAATATCATCACTTTTTTGTACATTAAATATAAATATATCCAAAGGTCTTTTTGCGGTAATTGTACTATCTAACTGTCTTAACGAACCTGCTGCAGCATTTCTCGCATTTGCAAATAAAGGTTCATCTTCTAAAGCTCTTTGTTCATTTAATTTTTCAAACTCTTTTGAACCTATAAAAACTTCTCCACGAACTATAATATCAACTTTTTCTTTTAATTCCATTGGTATATTTTTTATAGTTTTCAAGTTTTCTGTGATATCCTCACCTACTAAACCATTTCCTCTAGTAGCTCCTCTAACAAACTTTCCTTTTTTATACTCTAATGCAACAGAAAGACCATCTATTTTTGTTTCAACAACATATTTCAAATTAACATTATTTTCATCTGCAATTGCTTTAACTTTCTCGTCAAAAGCATTAATAGATTCAAAATCAAAAACATCTTGTAAACTTTGTAAAGGAACAATATGTGTAACTTTGTTAAAACCTTCTTTTACTGTTCCGCCAACTTTTTGAGTTAATGAATCTTTTGATATAAACTCTGGGTTTTCACTTTCTAAATTTCTAAGTTCTAACATCATCATGTCATACTCAAAATCGCTTATTTCTGGTGCATCATCATCATAGTATTTTTTAGCATAATATTCCGTTTTTTCTCTTAACTCTTTAATTCTTTTTTCTATTTGTTGCTTATTCATTGTTAACCCCTTTACAATTTACTGATTCTTAATAAAAATCAATTTAGCAATCTTTCAATAATTCTTTTGAATTTTTTAAATAGCTCCATCCAGATACAATAGTTGCAATTACAGATACTGTCATAAATAGTGTAGCCAAAATATTAATAGTAAATTCAATGTTATTCATATATATAAGCGCAGAATTATTAAATGTTTGTTCAAAACTTGAAGTTCTAAATATAAAACTAAAATATGAGAAATTACTTAGATACATCAAAATAATTGCAATCATTTGAGTAACTGTTTTGGCTTTTCCCCACATATTAGCAGCAATTACTTTACCATCATTTTGAACTGCAATCAATCTATATCCAGAAACCGCAAATTCTCTAAATAAAACAATTATTGGAATCCATGCTGGAAGTTTACCGTCCTCAACTAATAAAAGCATTGCAGTTAAAACTAATATTTTATCTGCTAATGGATCAGCAAATTTTCCAAAATTAGTTATCATATTTTCTTTTCTAGCAATTTTTCCATCTAAATGGTCTGTATATGAAGCAACAGCAAAAATTAAAATAATTAGCCAATTGGCTATCGAAATATTTAAAAAAGTACCACTTAATCCAATTGAATATTGAAGGTAATGTACAATAACCATTACTGGTACTAAAATTATTCTTAAAACTGTTAATTTATTTGCTAAATTCATTATAAAAACTCCTATTATAAATTTATGAGTATATTATATATAAAAACATAAAAAAAAGAAATACTTTTTAAGTATTTCTTTTAATTATTTAAAACCTCATTTAAAACTTTTGCCAAATATTTCATACTTGCTTCTGCTTCCTCTAGCGTGTTACCCGTTGCTCCAACCTCTATAATTGAAGCCGCATTGGTAACTTTTTGATTAAAAGTTGAACTCCTTAAATTAATGGATCTAAATAAACCAGGATACATTTCATTTGCTTTTTCTTGAATTTTTACAGCAAACTTTAAATTATTTTTCCAATTAGGATGTTTTCCGCCTCCGTCATTTGTTCCTATAACAAACATAAGCTGTGCAACCTTTTCTCCATTTATTTCTACTGTAGGAGCATAATCGCTTTTGCTTCCTACTGCATCTCTATGTACGTCGAATACAATTTCTGCATTTTCAGTATTTTTCAACATTTTTTCTACTGTTTCAAGTGATCTACTATATGAACCTGTATATGCAGGATAATCGTGTTTTGTTTCATCTCTGTAAACATTAAATTTATATTTTTTTAATTCTTCTTCCAAAATTCTACCAACACCAACTACCGAATATTTTAAATCTGTAGTTCTAAAATTTCCAGATGGTTTATATGAATTTTCTTTGGTTTGTGTATAACTTTCACATGTGTGAGTATGAAAAATTAATATATCTTTTTTATTTGACACCATAAAATCTGGTTTTAGAATACTTTCGGTAAGTTTTATATCAGTTAAATTTTTTACAGTAACACTACCATATTTATTTGTATATGTATCTTTAATTTCTGTTGTTGTTCTTTCTTTCTCTTCTTCATTTTCTTTTGCTATTTCCTCGTTTTCTTCTTTTTTTTCGATATTAGGTAATTCTACACTAAGTAGTCTATTAATTCCGCTTCTAGAAGTGTATTTCTTGCTATTGTTCTCTTGTCCAATTGTATCTATTGTTTGTTCCAATTCACTTACAATAATATTAGATTTAACAATAGATGTAACATTAAAACTAATAAAATGTTGTTTTTCACCTTTATTTTTATAATTTAAAAAAAATCTAGTAGAGCCTATAGCTATTATTATAAAAGCTATTAATCCTACTAGATATTTTATTAATTCTCTTAATTTAATTGTTTTAATCATTATTTTCTCCTTTGTCTAATATACATATTTAAAATATATTAAACAAATTTTAAAAATATGATTGGTTTTATAAATCTTCCTCAAGTTCAATTATTTTTTCTGAAATTAAATCTGCATTAAGTTCTATTTCTATTTCTTCTCCATTTTTCATATTCTTTATTTTACACTTATTATTATTTACTTCATCTTCTCCAATAACAATTGTATATAATGCATTAATTTTATTTGCGTATTTCATTTGCGCATTAAAACTTCTTGAAGAAATATTTGTTTGAACACTTATATTATCTCTTAAATCATTTGCTAATTTCATTGCTGTTAAATCATATTCTTCTCCCATAGAGGTAATATATACTTCTGTTGATAAGTCATTTATATCTTCATCTGGAATTAATGAAAGAAGTCTTTCTTCCCCTGCTGCAAAGCCTACTGCTGGAGTATCTGGTCCTCCAAGTTCTTTTACTAAGCCATCATATCTTCCACCTGCAAGAACAGTATAACCATCTTTTTTAGATATAAATTCAAATACAGTTTTAGTATAATAGTCTAATCCTCTTACAATACTACTATCTATTTCATATTCAATATTCAACTCATCTAATGCATTTTTAACATTTTCAAAATGTGTTTTGCATTCTTCACATAAATAGTCTAATATTATTGGTGCCCCTTGATTTAATTCTTTACATCTTTTTTCTTTACAGTCTAATATTCTCATTGGATTTTTTTCAAATCTTGATTTGCATGTAGAACAATACTCTTCTATATTTTTTCCGATAAATTCTTTTAATGCTTCTTGATATTTCTTTCTACATTCTGGGCATCCTATTGAATTGATTGTTAATATAACATCTCCTAAGTTTAATTCTTTTAAAAATTTGTATGCCATAGATATTAGTTCTACATCTGCTAAGTATGATTGTGTCCCTATTATTTCAGCACCTATTTGATTAAATTCTCTATATCTACCTTTTTGTACATTTTCATATCTAAACATAGGCATACAGTACATAGCTTTAAATGGTGAAGGTTTAGATGATATTCCGTTTTCTATATAACTTCTTACAATTCCAGCTGTTCCTTCTGGTCTTAATGTTATACTTCTTCCACCTTTATCTTCAAATGTATACATTTCTTTTTGTACTACATCTGTTGTATCTCCAACTCCTCTTTCAAAAAGTTCTGTATATTCAAATGTAGGTATTCTTATTTCTTTAAATCCATAATTAGAAAAAATACAATCTGCAACTGCTTCTGTATATCTCCATTTTATGCTTTCTTCTGGTAAAACATCTTTTGTCCCTTTTGGTTTTTGTATCATATAATTTTCCTCTCTTTCTAATTTTAAATTCTAGCCTTAATAATCTAGTCTTGGTTTTAAGTCTAGATATATTGGCTTTTCCTCTTTTATCATGCTTGATTTACCATGTCCAGGATAAATTATTGTATCTTCTGGTAGTACAAGTATTTTTTTAGTTATGCTATCCATTATTTGTTCAAAACTACTTGTTATTAAATCTGTTCGTCCCCAAGTTCCTCTAAATATAGTATCTCCAGAAAATAACATTTTGTATTTTTCACAATATAATGAGGTAGAACAATTTGTATGTCCTGGTGTATACAATACTTTGAACTCAATATTTCCAACATGTAAAATGTCTTCATCATCAACTCTAGAATCTGCTTCTAAAACTATTTTGTCTTCTCCAATATAACTTGCAAGTACTATATTATCATTTTCTAAGTTTTCTGCACCGTTTCTATGTATTAATACTTTGCCACCATATTTATTTTGGATTTGTTTAACTGCTCCAATATGATCTGCATGGCAATGTGTTAAATATATATATTTTAATTTTGCCTCTAATATATCAAGCATATTTATGATTTTTTCAGCATCTCCTCCTGGGTCAATTACCATAGCTTCGTGTGTTTCTTCGTCTTTAATAACATAACAATTAGTTGGTTCAGATATTGGTGTTCCAACTTTTATTCTTTTTAAAATCATTTGTTTATCCCTTCTCTTTATTTTTTTCTTTTTACTTCATAAACACTATCAATCTTTCTTAATGCTCTTAGAATTTTATTTAATTCTTCTAGATTTTCTACTTCTACACTCACTTCTGTAATTGCAATTTTCTCTTTATTTGCTCTTGAATTTACTGCTAAAAGTTTTGTTTTTAAATTTGAAAGTTCTTTTATGATGTCTGCTAAAAGCCCGCTTCTGTCATTTGCATAAATTTCTATATCAACTGTATATGAAGCTTGTTTATTTGCATTGTACCATTCTACATCTATTATTCTGCTATCTTCATCTAACAGTTCTTTTACATTAACGCAATCAGTTCTATGTACTGAAACTCCTCTTCCTTTAGTGATATATCCAATAATATCATCACCTGGAACTGGATTACAACATTTTGATAATTTTACTAAACAGTTATCAATACCTTTTACAACTATTCCATTATCTGAAGCTTTTTTATTTATCTTCTTTGCTTTTGATAATTCTTCTATTTTTTCATCTATGTTTAATTCTTTATGTTCTTTCCTATATTCCTCTAGCATCCTAGAAATAATTTTAGACGGTGATATTGCTCCAAATCCCACAGATGCATACATATCATCTATTGTAGCAAATTTATATCTATTTAAAGCAGCATTAACATATTCTTGTTTGTATAGTTCATTTTGGCTCATACCTATTCTTTTTATTTCTTTTTCAATTAAGTCTCTTCCTTTTACAATATTGTCTTCTCTTTCAGCCTTTTTAAACCAACTAAGTATTCTATTTTTAGCAGTAGTACTTTTTACATATTTTAACCAGTCTCTGCTTGGGCCTTTTGGTGCATCTGAAGTTATAATATCAACAATATCCCCATTTTTTAATTTCGTTATTATAGGTACCATTTTATTATTAACTTTACATCCTGTCATTTTATGCCCAATTTCAGCATGAATATGATATGCAAAATCAATTGGAGTTGAACCTTTTGGAAGAACTTTTATATCTCCTTTTGGAGTAAATACATAAACTTCATCTTCAAACAATTCAGTTTTTAATGTATTTAAGAATTCATCTGGGTCTTGCATATCTTTTTGCCATTCTAGTGATTCTCTAAGCCAGGCAAGTTTATCTTCTTCAACTTTTACTACTGATTTTTTCTCTTTGTTAGCCTCTTTATATGCCCAATGTGCAGCAATACCAAATTCTGCTACTCTATGCATGTCCCATGTACGTATTTGTACTTCAAATGGTGTTCCTTTAGGTCCAATTAATGTTGTATGTAATGATTGATACATATTTGATTTTGGAACTGAAATATAGTCTTTAAATCTACCAGGCATTGGTGAATATAGCTCATGTACAACTCCTAACGCTGCATAACAATCTTTTACTGAATTAACAAGTATTCTTAGTGCAAATAAATCATATATTTCATCTAGAGTTTTATTGTCTCTTTTCATTTTTCTGTAAATACTATATAAATGTTTTGCTCTTCCTGTTACTTCTGCATCAATGCGGTTTCTTTTTAATTCTAAACGAATTTTATCCATTATTTTTTCTATAAATACAAGTCTTTCTTCTCTTTTTCTATCAATTCCTTCAACTAATTCCCTGTATTCTTCTGGATACAAATATTTAAAAGATAAATCTTCTAGTTCCCATTTTATAGAATAAAGACCTAATCTATTAGCAAGCGGTGCATATAGATCCATTGTTTCTTTTGCATTTGCAATTTGTCTATCTCTTGTTAAGAATTTTAATGTTCTCATATTGTGCAATCTATCTGCTAATTTTATTAGTATTACCCTTATATCTCTTCCCATTGCCAAGAACATTTTTCTATAATCTTCAACCTGTTGCTCTTTTATAGTAGTATATTCTTGTAATTTGCTTAATTTTGTAACACCATCAACTAAGTTTGCAATTTCTTCTCCAAATTCTTTAATTAAATCTTCATGCGTAATTTCAGTATCTTCTACCACATCATGAAGAAGAGCAGCACATATTGTTGCTTCGTCCATATCTATTGTTGTTAAAATGTATGCCACTTGAAGTGGATGTATTATATATGGTTCACCTGATTTTCTAAGTTGTCCCTTATGTTTTTCATTTGCAAAATCATATGCTTTTAAAACTAATTTTATATTAGCTTTTCTTTTTCTCTTTTTTAATTCTGCAATTATATCGTTAATTCCTGCTTCTTTATTTTCTGTCATTTTTTCATCCCCATTCTAACTTCAAATCTTTAAAATAATTTATAAAGATTTCATAATATCTTTAAGATTGAATTGTATAGAATCTCTACCATTAAAAGAATTAATTTCTAAAGTTCCAACAATATCTACTTTATCTCCAATTAAAAATTCTTCTGCTCTATTTCCCATATTAAATCCCATAGCAGTTATGATATTACCATTTTCAGTTTTTAGTGTAAGTTTCATATGTTTTCCTTCTGTTAATGAGCGTATAGAATCTATTTTTAGATTTTTAAATAAAAACAAAGGAGTTTTATTTGCTTCACCAAATGGTTCTAGTTTTTGTAAATCTTTAACGTTTTGAATAGTTAATTCTTTATCTGTAACTTCTTTATCTATATTTATTATAGGTATTATCTGGTTCAAATTACATGAGCTAGCATAATTCTCAAATACTTTTTTAAAATTTTCAAAATCTTCTCTATGTAAGCTTAATCCAACTGCCATTTCATGTCCGCCATACTTTTGAAGATATTGGCTTGATTTGCAAAGTGCATTATGTAAGTCAAAACCTGGTATGCTTCTTCCAGAACCTTTCCCTTCTTTTTCTTCCATACACACCAATATTGTTGGTTTAAAATACATATCTGTTATTTTTGAAGCAACAATTCCAATTACTCCATGATGCCAGTTTTCACCTGCTAATATGATGCAATCTTTTTCTTTAATATTATCATTTTTAATTTTTTCAATTGCATCCTCATATATTCCTTTTTCAATTTCTTGGCGCACTCTATTATATTCATTTAATTTATCTGTTAAATTTAACGCTTCTTGATTATCATTAGTTAAAAATAGATTTAAAGCCTCCTCTGCCATTCCCATTCTTCCACAAGCATTTATCCTTGGTGCAATTCCAAAAGACACTGTCATTGAATTTATGTTGTTATATCCTAAACTATTTATTAATGTTTTTAAACCTATATTTTTTGTTACCTCTACTAGTTTTAGTCCTAATTTTGCAATAACTCTATTTTCATCTACTAATGGCACAATATCAGAAATTGTTCCAACTGCGACTAAATCTAAATATTTTAAATATTCTTTTTCATCTATATTTAATTTTTTACCTATTGCTTGAATTAATTTAAATACAACGCCAACTCCTGCTAATTGGTTAAATGGGTATTTACTGCTTTTTATTTTAGGATCTATCACCGCAATTGCATTTGGTAAACTATCTAATGGCTCATGGTGATCTGTAACAATTGTTTCTATGCCTAGAGAATTTGCATAATCTACCTCTTCTATTCCAGAAATACCACAGTCAACAGTAATCATCAATTTATATTTTTCATCTGCTATTCTTTTTACAGCATCTTTATTTAATCCATATCCTTCATCTAGCCTATTAGGTATTGTATAAGCAGCATCTATCCCTATATTATTTAAAAATTGTTTTAAAACACAAATACTTGTTATTCCGTCCACATCATAATCGCCATATATTATAACTTTTTCTTTGTTATTTGCAGCTTCAATTATTCTATTTACTGCCTTTTCCATATCTGGTAATAAAAATGGGTCATAAAAATCATTTCTTGTTGGATTTAAAAATATTTTAATATTCTCATCATTTTTAGCAATATTTCTTCCAACTAAAATATGAGCAACTAAATCTGTCAAATTATATTTTTCTTTTATTTCTTTAACTTTTTCTAAATCTACTTCATTACATACCCATTTCTTATTCATTATATATCTCCTTAAATAAACAATTTCCTTTATATTTTATACTATTTAGAAGTTTTTTACAATACTATATACAATGAAAAAGAAAAAAATGTAGGTTCTTAAATTTTTAAAACCTACATCTTTATTATTTTATAAATAACTTAATTTATTATGTTGTCAATTTTATTTACATATAAATGTAAATTTCTAATAATTTAATTACAATATAGCAAACAGCATAAATAGCTTGTATTAATACATATTTCTTTATAAAGCCTTTGCTTTCTTCTTTTCCAAATAAGTATTTAAATCCAAAGAAGCTTAATACTATTGATACAGCAGAGCATAAACTAGAAAATGGTCCTGTTACTGTTACTATATTTTTACTAATCATTGTAAGTATAGATACTATATCAGCAACTATTAATGGTATTTGTGCAATTGTAACTGTAGAAATTATTGTTGTTAAAGATTTCTTATTTTTAGTGTTCAATAATAAAATAATTAATGAATATACTAAGATACCAATAACTGGAGCCAATATCTTTTTTAATACAGCAAGAATATTACTAAATACCCTTGAGAATCCATAAAAATATATCATTTGATGAGTTGATGTTATAAATACTGCAATTGTCCATATAATTAGTAAAAATAATGCTGTTTTAAAGAATTTTGCTGAGTTATCTTCTGCAACTTCTCTTATTTTTTCTAAAGGATTTTTTATCATTTCTTTAACAAATCCTTTAGTTGCAATTGTTTCGTCTTTTATATTTGTTTCTTTCACAGATTCCTTAACTTTTTTTGCTGTTTCAGCAGTTTCGTTTTTTAAATTTTCAGTATCAATAGAAAATTTTTCTTCTTTTTCTTCCATATTTTTCTTCCTCTCCTTATTATATTTGAAAGTATTTAACTTTCCGTTACATTTTATATCTATGATATTACTTTGTCAATTATTCTCCAAAAGAAATTCCAATATCAACAGCCGTTTTATATAAGTCATGATCTTTAGATACTTTTCTTATATTGCTTTCTGCAGTATTTCCAGAAACAGCACCAATTTGTTTATTGTTTCCAACTACATCTTCTAATGAAACATAATCTAATTTTCCATTTTTTATAACTGTTAAAACTCCAAATTTTTCCTCTAAAGCAAGTTCCATTGCTTTAGCTCCATATTTTGTAGATAATACTCTATCAAATGCTGTTGGAGTTCCTCCTCTTTGCATATATCCAAGTGTTGTATTTCTAGCTTCAAGTCCTGTTAATGCCTCTAGTTCTTTTGCAACTCTGTCTCCAATACCACCTAATTTTGTATTATCAACACCCGCTCCATTATTTCTAACATTCTCTACTGTAATAGTTCCGCCTTTTGGCATTGCTCCTTCTGCAACAACTACAACACTAAAACTTTTTCCCATTTTCTTTCTTTCTTCTATTTTTTGTGCTGCTACATTCATATCGTATGGAACTTCTGGTATTAAACATATATCAGCTCCACCAGCGATTGCTGATTCTAGTGCTATCCAACCTGCATATCTTCCCATAACCTCTAAAACCATAATTCTATGGTGTGTTTCTCCTGTTGAATGAAGTCTATCTATTGCTTCTGTTGCAACAGAAACAGCTGTATTGTATCCAAATGTTATTTCTGTACATGCAACATCATTGTCTATTGTTTTTGGTATTCCTATTACATTTATACCCTTTAATGAAAAATCTCTAGCTGACTTTTGTGTTCCGTCTCCACCTAAGGTAAATACACAATCAAATCCATCATCTTTAACATTTTGTACACATACATCAGACAAATCTTTATATACTACTTGTCCATTTTCTTCTACTTTATAATTAAATACATTTGCATTAGTTGAAGATCCTATTATTGATCCACCTTTATGAAGTATGCCAGATGCAGTTGTTGCTGAATCTAATTTTATATATTCATTTTTTAATAATCCTCTATATCCTTCTATAAATCCATAGCATTCTACACCATGATGTTCTGCTGTTTTTACTATTCCTCTAATAACTGCATTAAATCCTGAAACATCTCCACCATTAGCTAAAATTGCAACTTTTTTTATCATAATTCTTCTTCTCCTTTTATCGATATATACATATTATATCAATAAAAAAATTTTTTACAATATTTTTTTAAATATTTTCTAATCCACCTTCTAAATTATATAATTCTTTATAGCCTAAGTTTTCCATTATTTCTATTGCCTTTTTACTTCTCATTCCCGAACTACAACAAACTAAAATTTTTTGTTCTTTATTTTTTACATATCTTTGAACATTTCTTTTAACCTCTGGAAGCGGAATATTTAGTGCTCCATTTATATGTCCTTCCATAAATTCTCTTCTACTTCTTACATCTATAATAATATAATCTTTCAAATTTATTTCTTTTAGAGTTACTTCTTTTATCTCTCTATTAAAATTATTATTTCCATATTTAGTTTTCCACAATCTATTAAAAAACATCATTTTATTCACATTCCTTACTTTTAATCTCATAATATATATTATGAGATTTGTAATATTATTGTTAATTTTGTGTAATATTGTGCTTTTAAAGCTGTTGTAATATCTGTTTTATAGTCAAAACGTTAAAAGTCCTCAAATATCAATACTTTGTTTCATATATTTGTCAATAAATATTACAACAATATTTCAATGTGCTTACAATAATATTTCAATCATTTATTTTATGTAACTCTTTTTAAGTGCTTTAGTTTACATATTATCTATGTTACTTTACGTGTGGATATTGTGGATAACTCTGTGAATAACTGAAAACAAAGCATATTTTTTACATTTTGTTCACATTTGCATAATTAATAAGTTTACAAATTTTTGTTCTGCATACTTTTTCATCAATTATGTGTACTAATCAAAAAAGCAACCTAATAAAATAGATTGCTTTTTTTGATTTAATATTTTATTAAAAAATATGTTATTATTACTGTTTCTGCAATTAGTATTGTGGGAAAGCCTAATACAAATTTTAGTTTCTGTGTCTTATGTCTAAATACATACATACCAATAATCGTTCCTACTGAACCACCAAGTAATGCAATTATAAGTAATGTTTTTTCAGGTATCCTCCATTTTCCGTATTTAGCTTTTCTTTTATCTATGTACATTATAAGTATTCCAATTAAATTTATTATTAATAAATAAATTATTACATTTAATGGTGTAAAATATTCAATTAATCCTGCGCTATTTAAAAACTGCATTTTTTCTCCTATCCAAAAAGACTTAACTGGCTGCTTTGTGACATTCCATCTAAACATCCAAATGATTTTAATAATTCAATTACCGTTTTTCCAACTTTGCCTCTTTGTTGTAATTCGTCTATACACATAAATTCACCATCTGCTTTTGCCGCATCTATACTGTTTGCTACAACATTTCCAAGTCCGGCTATACTGTTTAGTGGAGGTCTTATTTTATCGCCTTCAATTTTAAACTTCGTTGCATCTGATTTATATAAATCTACTGGTAAAAATTCAAATCCTCTTTCATACATTTCTAGCACTATTTCTAAGTCGTCATACATATCTAGTTCAACTTTTGTAGCTTCTTTTTTCTGATTTTTAACTTCAATTTCCTTCATTTTATTTTTTACTTTTTCTTTTCCATAAATCATACAACCTGCATCAAAAGCTTTAGCTCTAATTGTGAAATATGCTGCATAGTATGCAAGTGGAATGTGAACCTTAAACCATGCAATTCTAAATGCATTTGTAACATATGCTGCCGCATGGGCTTTAGGGAACATGTACTTAATTTTTTCACAAGATTTTATATACCAATCCGGTACACCATGTTCTTTCATAAGTTCTATATAGCTAGGCCATTTATCTTCTTTTCCATTTGCGACTTTTCCCTTACGTACAGATTCCATTATTTTAAATGCTTTATCTGGTGGTAGTCCTTTTTTTATTAAATATATCATTATATCATCACGACAACATATTGCTTCTTGAAGAGTAACAACACCTTCTTCAATTAAGGTTTGTGCATTTCCAAGCCATACATCAGTTCCATGAGACAATCCTGATAAACGTATTAATTCATCAAATGTAGTAGGATGTGTATCCAAAAGCATTCCTCGTGCGAACTTTGTTCCATATTCAGGTATTCCAAAAGTTCCAACTTGTGAATGTATTTGCTCTGGTGTTACCCCTAGTGCATCTGTTGAATTAAATATAGACATTGTTTCTTTATCGTCTAAAGGAATGTCTTGTGGTGCAATTCCTGTTAAATCTTGTAGCATACGAATAACCGTCGGATCATCATGGCCAAGTATATCAAGTTTTAATAAGTTTCCGTCTATTGAGTGGTAATCAAAATGAGTTGTTATAATATCTGAATTTGGATCGTCTGCTGGATGTTGAACTGGTGTAAATTCATATATTTCTCTTCCTTTAGGAACAACTATAATTCCTCCTGGATGTTGACCAGTTGTTCTTTTAATTCCTGTACATCCAGTAGAAAGTCTTGCAATTTCAGCGTTATTAACCGGAATTTGTCTTTCTTCAAAATATTTTTTAACATAACCAAAAGCTGTTTTGTCCGCAACAGTACCAACAGTTCCAGCCTTAAATGTTGTACCTTTTCCAAATATAACTTCTGTATATTTATGAGCTTTGGCTTGATATTCTCCTGAGAAGTTTAAGTCTATATCTGGCTCTTTGTCTCCATTAAATCCCAAGAAGGTTTCAAATGGAATATCCATTCCATCTTTTGCAAGCTTAGCCCCACATTTAGGACATGTCTTATCTGGTAAATCAAATCCATTACCAACTCCATAATCCTCAAATTCAGAATACTTACATTTAGGACATCTATAATGTGGTGGAAGTGAATTAACCTCTGTAATACCTGTCATAAACGCTACAAGTGAAGAACCAACAGATCCTCTTGATCCAACTATATATCCATCTTCGTTTGATTTCCAAACTAATTTTTGTGCAATTATATACATAACTGAATAACCATTACTTATAATTGAGTTCAATTCTTTATCAAGTCTTGTTTGTACAATTTCTGGTAATGTTTCTCCATATAACTCATGAGCCTTATTATATGCAATTTCTTTTATTGTTTCCTCACATCCTGGAATATGTGGAGGGCACTTTTCTGGTGAAATTGGTGATATTCTTTCGCACATGTCCGCAACTTTATTAGTATTTGTTACAACTACTTCATATGCTTTATCCATGCCCAAGTATTCAAATTCTTCCAGCATTTCATTTGTAGTTCTTAAATATAGCGGTGCTTGTTGATCCGCATCGTCATATCCTTGACCAGCTTGCAAAATTCTTCTATATATTTCATCTTGTGGATCCATAAAGTGTACGTCACAAGTTGCTACAACCAATTTATTTAATTTCTCACCTAATTCAACTATTTTTCTATTTATATCTTTTAGTGCTTCTCTATCTGCAACAGTTCCGTTTCTAACCATAAATTCATTGTTTCCAAGTGGTTGTATTTCTAAATAATCATAATCTCTAGCAATATTTTCAATTTCTTCATCATCTTTTCCACCAACTATTGCTCTATATAATTCTCCTTGCTCACATGCACTTCCTAAGATTAACCCCTCAGAATACTTTTTATACAAACTTTTTAATATTCTTGGTTTTTTATAAAAATAGTGTAAATGTGATAATGAAACTAATTTGTATAAATTTTTTAGTCCAACATAATTTTGAGCTAATATTATAGCATGATATGCAGGTAATTTCTTATATGCATCTTTTACAAATTCTTCGTCTGCCGCAACTTTATCTATATCATCTACTGTTTTAGCACCTTTTTCTTTTAACATTTTAGTCATTACATTAAACACTTTAACTGTTGTATCAACATCATCTAAAGCACGGTGTGCAACTTCAACTTTTATACCTAAATTTTCAGCAATTATTCCAAGTTTATATTTCTTGTAATTAGGAAACAATTCTTTTGCAAGTCTAAGTGTATCTAAATATGTATTTTCTAATTTATATCCTAATTGAGCTGCATTATATTTCAAAAATCCTATATCAAAATCAGCATTATGGGCTACTAAAACACTATCTCCAACAAATTCTAATATTTTAGGAAATACCTCATCAATTTTAGGTGCATCTTTAACCATGTCATCTGTAATATTAGTAACTTCAACTACTCTATATGGAATAGGTTTTTCAGGATTTACAAAAGTTTCAAAGCTGTCTATTACCTCACCATTTTTGATTTTCATTATTCCAACTTCTGTTATTTTTTCTGTTCTAAATGAAAAACCAGTTGTTTCTAGGTCTAATACGCAATATTCAGTATCTATATCTTGTTTTCTAGGATATGATACTATTGGTGTTTTGTCTGGCACAAGATATGCCTCAACTCCATATATAACCTTCATGTCAGGATTATCTCTACCTAATAATTTATGAGCTTCTGGGAAAGCTTGTACAACACCATGGTCTGTTATAGCTATAGATTTCATTCCCCAACTCATTGCTCTTTTTATTAAATCTTTAGCTGATGTCATCCCATCCATTTGGCTCATTTGAGTATGCATGTGAAGTTCAACTCTTTTTTCACTTGCATTATCCATTCTTTTATCTTTTTTTCTACCTGGTGTCTCTATTATTGTATTAGCAATAACCCCTAACTCTTTTGAAAATGGATCAAATTGTGCAGTTCCTTCTATTTTTATTCCCTTCGCATTTTTAAGTCTTTTAGTAACTTCTTTAATTTTTTCAGGTATAACAAATGACTTACAAGTTATTGTACTTGTACCATCATATAAATCAAACATTACAAGGAATTTTCCACTCTTTAATTCTCTAGAATCCATATTAATTATTTCACCTTCTAGAGATAACTTTCCACTATCTACACTAATATCTTCAACTTTGACTAAAGTTTCCTTTATATTTAACGAACGTCCTAAGATTAAAGGTGTAATCTCCTCTGGTTCATTAACTATTGGAGCATTTGACTCCATAGTAGGTTGTTGTTCATTAGGTGTACTTTTTTCACTAAAGTTCTTATTCTCTTTTTTATCTTTACTTTGAGTTTTAACCTTTTCTTCTTCTTTCTCATTACTTACAATTTCTTGTGATGCTAATTCTATTGCCATTCTTTCTATACGTTTTGTGTTTTCTTCGTATTTTTTTACTAATTCTTTATCTAGTTCTTCTACGTATTCAACTTTTATCTTTCGGCCATAGAAATCATTTAATACTTTTTCTAATTCTTTTTCAAACCCTCCACCAATTAAAAAGTCTTTTCCTTTAACAGCCAATTTTACAATCAAGTTTTTATCTTGTAGGATTGGCTTACTATTTATTAATATTGCTTTTGTCATTGGATGTTTTATATTTAAATACCTAACTATTCCAATCCACTCTATATTTATATCAAAATCAATGTCTGCCTCTACTATTATTCTTGCGTCTTTTACATTAAATCTATTTTTTAAAAAGTTTTCAAATTTATATATGCTAATTAAATCTAATTTTTCATTAGATAATAAAAGTAAAGTTATTGTATTTGTTTTTTTATATAGATTAGCTGATTTAATTTTACATCTTAATAATGAATCATCAAATTTTTCATCCGGAAAAACTTGACCTACTGTTTTTAATTCTGCAGACATTACTATTTTCTCCTATTTTAAAATATTCTTATTATATCATTGCATGTAACATATATAGATAAAGCTATTAATATTGAAAATCCCCAAGTTTGAATTTTTAGCTCTGTTTCTTCCTTCATAGGTTTTCTTCTTATTAATTCTATAATATATATTAAAATTTTTCCTCCATCTAAAGGTGGTAGTGGTAATAAATTAGTTATTCCTAATGATAACGATATTAGAGCAACTATATATAAATACTCAAAAAAGCCATTTGTATTTACAACAATATCTGAAATTCCAACAATTCCAACCATTTGATTTGCTCCAACTTTTCCTGTAAATAGTTGTTTTAAATTATCTAATATAGCTAAAATAAAGTTTTTTGTATTTGCAAGCCCATAATTTAGCTTACTTAATAAATTATTTTCAATTGTTGTATTAGAAAAATCTGTTGCAAATGAAATAAGCAAGAAATATGCTAAAAGCCCAAATATAATATTTACTATTGCTCCTGCCATTACAATTAAAATTCTTTTAGGAACACTAGCATTACTAAAAGAACCTTCTTTATCAGAACGTTCTTCTTCTCCCTCCATACTTACAAATCCTCCCAAAGGAATAAGGCGAAGAGCATATTTAGTCCCGCCTTTTTCTTTTGTAAATATTGTTGGTCCAAATCCTAATGCAAATTCATTAACTTTTACCTTAAATAATTTTGCAACTAGAAAATGTCCTCCTTCATGTATAAAAACTAGAAAACCTAGCATTACTATTATTTTTAAAGCATTTAATAAAAATGTAAGCAATTTTTTCCTCCTAGATTATATTATCATTGTTAATAATATATATGCAAATGGTGCAATAAATATTAAACTATCTATTCTATCTAGTAGTCCACCATGTCCTGGTATTAAATTGCTGTAATCTTTAATACCAACATATCTCTTTATGCTAGATGCTGCAAAATCACCAAATTGTCCAATTATACTTAAAATGATTGCCATTATAATAACTTTTATATATGACATTACATATATACTAGCAATTTTTTCTAAACAAAAAGTATAAATTACAGATAAAATCACTGCCCCTAATACACCTGCTACACATCCCTCTATAGACTTGTTAGGACTAATTTTACTAAATTTATGTTTTCCTAATTTGAGTGTTTTGCCTGTTACATATGCAAAAATATCTGTTCCCCATGCATTTATTAAAACATACCAAACTAATATTTTTCCATCTTGCGTACCAGCTAATAGAGGTACAAACATTGTAAATAATACTATATAAAATATTCCAAACAATGTTATAGATATATCTACTATATTTAGTTCTAAATTCTTAAAAATTAATTCTATAAACAGAATTACCACTATAAATGGTATTGATAGTCCAATATACATAAATAGTTGTTCTGGATTAACCAAATGAATAAAACAAATTAAAATTGCTGATAAATATCCTATCCATTTTATTGGTTTATGTTTTTCCTTAAAAGCATTAAAATATTCATGCAAAGATATAACCGCCACTATTGATAGTGCTACATCAATTACATATTTATTGCCAAATAACAATACAACAATTACCATTGGCAATCCAAGCAAAGCTGAACTTAATCTTTTAAAATCCATATTTTACTATTTTCCTTCCTCTTTATATTAGAAATAAAACAAAATTGTTTAACTAGCTCCAAATTTTCTATTTCTTCTATTATATTCTTCAATTGCCTTGTCTAAATCCTTAGAATTAAAATCTGGCCATAACTTATCTATAAAATAAAATTCAGAATATACCAATTGCCATGGCAAGAAATTACTTGTTCTAATTTCTCCACTAGTTCTTATCATTAAGTCAGGATCTGGCATACCAGCAGTATATAAATTATTTGAAATTAAATCTTCTGTTATATCATTAATATCAATCTGGTTATCTTTTATCAAGTAAGCTATGCTTTTTACTGCTTCAACAATTTCAGGTCTTCCCCCATAGTTTAAACAAACATTAAAAGTTAAACCTGTATTATTTTTTGTTCTTTCTATTGTGCTATCAATCTTTTTTAATAAGCCAGCTGATAAATTTTCTCTACTTCCTAGCATTTTTACTCTTATATTATCTTTATCAGCCATATTCGCAAAATTATCTAAATAATTTTGTAATAGTAACATTAGTGCAGCAACTTCTTCTTTACTTCTTTTCCAATTTTCTGTTGAGAAAGCATAAACTGTTAAATATTTCACACCAATTTTATTACAATATTTAACTATATTTTCTAATGTTTCTGCACCTTTTTTATGTCCAAGTCTTATATCTAGATTTTTTTGCTTAGCCCATCTTCTGTTTCCATCCATGATAATAGCTATATGTTGTGGTATATTTTTCAATTCTTCCATATAAATGTTCCTTTTTTATTATATTTAACTAATAGAATTTATACTGTAAGTATTTCTTTTTCCTTATCAGCTAAAATTTTATCAATTTCTTCTATTTTCTTATCAGTTATTTTTTGTATTGAATCTTCTGCTCCTCTTAAATCATCTTCCGTTATTTCACTATTTTTTTGCATAGCTTTAGCTTTATCTATTCCATCTCTTCTAATTGCTCTTACTGCAACTTTTGATTCTTCAGCCATTTTTTTAATATCTTTAACTAGATCTTTTCTTCTTTCCTCTGTAAGTTCAGGGAATGCTAGTCTTATAACCTTACCATCATTATTTGGGTTTATTCCAATATCAGCTGCAAGTATAGCTCTTTCAATTTCTTTTAATATACTTGTATCCCATGGTTGAATAACAATTAATCTTGCCTCTGGAACAGAAATTCCAGCTACTTGATTAATTGGTGTTGGTGTACCATAATATTCAACTGATACCTTATTTAATATTGCAGGATTTGCTCTTCCTGCTCTTACTTCTGATAAACTAACTTTAAAAACATCTATTGTTTTATCCATCTTATTTTCTATTTCACTAAAATCCATTTTTCATTTCTCCTTTTATTCTACAAGTGTTCCAACATTTTGGCCTAATACTGCTTTAACCATATTTTCAGGTTCTGCAATTCCAAATACCATTATTGGAATATTATTATCTTTGCATAGTGCTGTTGCTGTTGAATCCATAACTTTTAAATCTTTATTTAAAACATCTAAGTATGATATTTTATCAAATTTTGTTGCTGTTGGATCCAATTTTGGATCTGCACTATATACTCCATCTATAGCTTTTCCTAAAAGTATTATATCTGCTTCTGTTTCAGCAGCTCTTAATGCCGCAGCTGTATCTGTTGTAAAATATGGGTTACCTGTTCCGCATGCAAATATTACAACTCTTTTTCTTCCTAAGTGTTTTAATGCTTTTCTTTTTATATATGGTTCTGCAATTTCTCTCATTTCAATAGCTGTTTGAAGTCTTGTGTGCATGCCTCTTGCTTCCAAAGAATCTTGAAGTGCTAAACCATTCATCGCAGTTGCAAGCATTCCCATATAATCTGATGTTGTTCTTTCCATATTTAAACCATATCTACCACGCCAAAAATTTCCACCTCCAACAACAATGGATACCTCAACGCCCATATCAATTAATACTTTAACTTGATCGCATATTTTTCCTATAACTTCTGGATTTACTCCTGTTTTTTGATCTCCAGCTAATGCCTCTCCACTAAGTTTTAATAACACTCTTTTATACTTAATGTCACTCATAAAAAACCTCCAAATTTATTTTTTATTATTCTATCATACTTTATATTAATTGTGCACTATTTTTATAAAATAAATTATTTTTTCTTTATTCACATAAAGCTTTAATATCTTCATCTTGCTTTATGTTTTCTTCTAAAAATTCATAACACTTTTTATTTTGTTTTAATGCTTCTGTTGCGACTTCTTTATCAGATCTCAATCTCTTGCTAGCATACTTAACAATTAGTCCTTTATTTTTTACAGCCTCCAAAACAACTTCCTTATCATCTCTCATTTTTTTACTTGCATAATACAAAACCTGTCCAGATACTTTTAAAGCTGCAAGTAACAATTCTTTATCTGCTAGTAAACTTTCCCCAGTATAGCAATAAGTCCATCCAACTTTACTTACTGAATTATATACAATTTCTCTATCACATTTTAATCTATCACTTGCAAACTCCAACGCTTCAGGATTATTATTAACTGCAGCAAGAACAATCTCTCTATCATCTTTAAAATTCTCTGCTGCAAAATCTAGCAAGCTTCCTTGATTAGATACTGCATTTAAAACATAATCTCTGTCATTACAATTTTCTCTCATTTTTGTTATTTCAACTGGTTCTGGCATTTTTGTGCATCTCCTACTTAATCTCTTTATTTCGTCTTAGTAAATTATACTTATCTTACTTATTTTTTTCAAGTGTTTTATTTCAAAATCTATTGTAAATTTGCTATTAATTATGTTAAAATAAGCTATGTAATTCAATCGCCACTATAGCTCAGTTGGTAGAGCAACGGATTCGTAACCCGTAGGTCAGCAGTTCGATTCTGCTTAGTGGCTCCAATAAAAAACACCTTACGGACTTTATAGTTCGTAAGTTTTTATTTATCAAAAAAAGAGGAAAAATTATTAAAATAATTTAATCCTCTTTTTATATTTTCCTTGATTTGGGAGTAAAATTCTTGTCTATCCAGCACTGAATTTGTATTCCTGCACAAATTCTACTATGGAAATTTCCATCTCCTTTAATCTTTTAATGATTTTATAATTAGATAGCAATATATAGGTGCAAACAATGTAACCACAGCAAGTAATATTTTAAAGTAAATAATGTCAGTTGTAAAAGATACAATCAACATTAATATGTATCCAATTATTCTTCCTAATCCAATTGAAATTGAAGTATATCCGATATATTCTTCTCTAAATTTTTCTATTCCACATTCTTTTACTAAATCACCTTTTCTGGTGTTATAAACTACATCAAAAATACAAAATGTAATTATATAACAAAAATTATAAATTATTAAAGAAGTCTTACTAATATTTATTAATAAACCGACAACTCCTGCTACTACAATTATTGAACATAATGATAATATAAACTTTGCACTATTCTTATTATAAAATTTATTATATAACATTAAAGATAACATAGAACATATTGAAAAAATTGTAGTCAATATTCCTAGATTTAAAGATGTTTTAAACGTCATAATAGTTATAATAATTATTAAAGTACTAATTGAACTTTCTATAATACCATACGATATACCAGATAAATTATATTTTTGTATTTTTGATAGTTTATTTTCTTTAATATAATCCATAAATTTTTTGAAATTATATTTTTCCTTTTTATCTTCTTTTACATTTGCTTTAATAAATAAAGTTATTACTATTTGAATAACAGATAATATAAAAACATATATTGCTATTTTGGTAAATGAATATAATTCGATTGAAGTTCCTAAAATGATAGGAGATATTATATTTATAATTTTACCTAATATTTTTTTTATAGACATATATCGCTTCCTGTTATTATTATTTGTGACTTCTATATAAATTAATTCGTGAGCACACCAATATAATATTTCCGAAAAAGCATATATTATTGCAATAAGAATATAATTAGTTGCAATTTTATTAGATAGTAAAACAATAAAGAGTATGAATAATGCTCGGGCTACAATTCCAAATGACATTATATGTTTACTTTTAGTTGGAACTTTCTTTATAATCTTGCCCATTAATACATTTCCTAGACTAAGTAAAGTATATACTAAAATATAATATATAGAAATTGTAGTTATGTTTTCATTAGTTACTTTTAAAAAATAAGCAACTAAAAATGTTTCTATAAATACTGCTGTTAGTGTATATATTAGATCACTTGCAATTAATAATTTTGCGTTTTTACCGATTTTGTTTTCCATTTTTTACTCCTTACTACAAAATTGTGTTATATATTACAAAAAATTACAATACTTCCTTTAAAAAATGTGTGAATTCCTAAATGTTGTGGTTCGTAAACTGTAGCTTAATTGCTCCAATTAAAATAAACTTACGAACTTAATCATTCGTAAATTTTTATTTTATATTGTCAATTGGATGGTTGTCAAAATTCTCCGTCCCAATTGGTACAATCCAATCATCGTTTTTTGCCATACCTTTACAATCATTTAATAGTATTAATGCTTTTTTGCAATTTAATTCCATTGATTTACTCCTTAAAAATATTATTTTAATTCTTCTCTTACTTCCATTAAAATTTTCCCTAATAAATTTTTATGTTCTGAAGTTTTACAATCATCACACGTACATTCACCCCATATATTATCATGCCAACCCGTTGTATCTTCTATTAATTCCATAGATTGAGTATTTAATAATTCTTCTAAACAATCTTGATTTTGTTTAAATTTTTCCATTACTACCTTTTTCATCAAATCATATTTAACATTTTCCCAATCATCGCGTATAAATCTTGATAATTCTCTACTAACATGTTTTGATTCATCCGGTGTAAGTTTAGTCATTATTTTCTTTATATCTTCATCTAAAAATTTTTGTGAATGATATGCTGCTTCACTTGAAGAATATTTTATTCCATCTACTATAACATCACACAAAAAATAATTCGTTAATTTTGTATCGTTTTTAAAATAATATTTGTTATTCATATTATTCCTCCCATATTAATAATTTTAAATATATTATACAATAAAATACAAAAAATTCCCATACTTCCTTATAAAAATATAGGAATTACTATATAATATTTTTTAGAAAGAGAATTTAGTTCGTAACTTGTTGTTTATTCGCTCCAATTAAAATAAACTTACGAACTTAATCATTCGTAAGTTTTTATTTTATATTGTCAATTGGATGGTTGTCAAAATTCTCCGTCCCAATTGGCATAATTACTCACTTTCCAAACTTATATATTCATATCTTTTTTTAGATAAATATTCTTGCATTATTCCATATACTTAAAATCCTAACCATACTCCTAAAATACCAAGTGATGTAAAAGATAATAATGTCACAACTGTAATTTTAATAATTGTAATATCTGTTTAAAATATTTATTTTATAAATTTAATTTTTTTCTTTGATAAATTAATATGTAAGCTAATGTCAATTGTGCTAGCATGAAGAATGCAGATAGTCCAAACATATATCTTAAACCAATAGCATACATAATTCCACATAAAAATGTACCAATTGCTTCTCCTAATGAACCAACCATATATCTTAAATTAGTATATGCTAATTGTTTATCAAGTTCGATACTATTAATATAAGGTGCATCTGTAACATTTTCATATGCCGTTGAAACTAGTAAAGACCAAGACATTGCACATATTACAACCACAATATTATTTGATAAAAATGCTAGAGTATAGCCTAAAAATCTTATTCCAAACTTTATAGTTATTGTAATGTAATCATTTTTGGGAGTTAAAAATTTAAGGGCTACTATCCCTATTATATCAGCAAGTATTCCTATAATTAAAAAATACTTTGTTGCCATACTATCTGTAAAGTTTAAATAATTAGTTAGGGTTAGCATTTTTAATCCTAGTGCAGTAGAATATGCTACTTGTCCTATCAAATAATATATAATATAAGTTGTTCTAAATTTATTTGTAAAGATATATTTAAATATATTTTCATTTGAAGTTTTTGTATCAACACTTTCTAGTTTAACATTAAATAGAATTATTAATGATATAATGGAAAATATAATTGAAATTAATAAACATATATTATAATTAAATATTATTCCTAATATTGTTTTACCAATTACAAAGCCACCTATTAATACTCCTAAATCTCTTCCTGTATATTCTACCAACTTTCGTTTGCTATATAAAGTATTACTTTTCTTAATTGTAACAATTAATGGATAAATACTAATAATTATTAATCGTTCTATAATTATATCAATAATAATAGATAAATTTATGAATAGACCTAAACTTGTATTATTTATAAAAAATAATACAATTAAATTTATTATTTTAATTAGTAAAGCAATTGTTATAAATTTCTTTATCTTATCTAATTTTATATATTTTGAAAAAATTAATATACCAACTACACAAAATAATGTTCCAAAACTTAAAATTCTACTTATCTGTGTTGGGTCAAGTCCATTATCTTGCATCCATAATTGTCTAAAATTATTCCATAATCCAATTGATATGCTAAATAATAATAGTATAATTAATATTTTATTTTCCGTTTTTTTCCATATCTTACTCATTTATTACTCCCTGTAAAACTAACTAACAAAATTGTTTTTAACATTTCAATATAAAATATATTTGAAGAAACAACTCCAATTATTTCATTATTATTAATGCAACAAATTTATATAACATTAGTTTTCTCCTTATATTTTAACTTACTCTTTTTTCATTACATGTTTTTATAAATTCTTCAAATATCTTATTATGATTTTTGTCAATCTTATATAGGCTTTCCGGATGAAATCTAAATGCCATGTAAAAAGTTTTATCAGGAGATTCTAAACCATCAATATACCCATCTTCGCATACACAATTTACTATCAATTTGGGATGTTTATCTATAGTTTTTTTGTGTCTAGAATTAACTTCAATTTTCTCTTTTCCTATAATCTCATGAAACTTAGTATTATCAATTATTTTTACTGAGTGAACATATAAATCATTTGTTTTATGTTTTTCTGGGTTTTCTATATTTCTAGTTGTTCCACCTAAAGCCCTCACCATAACATTTTGTCCACAGCAAATTCCAAGAGTTGGTATATTGTTATCATAACAATATTTAGCCACTATCATTTCATAGTTATCACAAGCTCCACCGCCTTGAAATAATATTCCGTCGCATAATTTTATTTGTGAAATTAAATTATTGTATTCAATATCATTTAGATTATTTTCCCACTTATCTGTAACATCATTTTTTTCGTTTTTAGGCAAAATTATTCCTATTGCTATACCACCATTATCAAATATTGCTTGTTTTATTTCGTCTCTTATAAACATATTAGGTCTTATTTCTTCTTTTAAAAGATGTTTTAAAACTATTCCTATAATTGGTTTTCTATTTGAGTGCATTTAATTTTCTCCTATTATTTCTATCCTAAATATATTTTTTATATTTCATCATGTTTCTCACTATAACAATAAGAATTAATTTTGTCAAATATCTTTACATTTTTTAATGTAAATCCAGTTTCTTCAATTACTTCTCTTTTAAGTGCTTTTTCTTCTGTTTCATCATTTTCAAGTCCACCACCTGGTAAAAAATAAACTCCTGGTCTATCGGTTACAATGGCAATTTTTTTATCTTGGTTTCTTTCAATTATAGCATAAGCACAAACTCTTTTCTTGTATTGTACTCCCACTTTCTTTTTTCCAATTACTAACATTTTATTCTCCTAATTAATATCTTTTAATTCGATATTTTCTTTATGTATAAGAACATCTATAAGTATTGTAGAAATAATAGAAAATACAAAAATAACTAATAGTACTTTTTCTTTTATAAATAATGCTAATATTACTAATATTGCAAATACAATTACTTCTGCAAAACATAATGTCATCTGTCCAACAGAGGACATTAAAGCATGATCTTCTTTTGAATTTTTTATTATATTTTGAATTGATGTTTGTATTGAAGTTTCATATACTTTGTCGAAATTATCACTCAATGTCTTGTTTACAGATACAACATATTTATTTCTTATAAACAAAAATACAGAAGTTATTATAATCTTTATTATAGAAACAAGCTTATTAGATTTCTCTATATTTTTATCTGTATACTTACCAATTAATATAATTGTTACTATCTGGAAAGTTAGCGATATTACAATTACTGTTGAAAACATTTTAAAATCTTTCAAGAGTATGTATATATAAAGTGGTAAAAATAATCTTTCTATTATATGATTTGCTCTTAATGCATATATCAATTTATATTTACTTTTACTTTTTATAATATATCTAAAAGTTTCTTTAAATATATTTCCATTAGATTTTGTTTTATAATCTATCTGTGAAGTAAAAACAAAATCAAGAAAGAAAAATATTGCAATCAATACTAATAATATGATTTTATTATTAAAAATAATAGAACTCGCAACTATAATACTTGATAATGCTGTAGCTGTTATTTTTGAAACATTCAAAAATGCATTAAATCTACCTCTTGTTTCTGTTGTTACATATTTACTTGACAAAGCATCTCCAGCTGGATTAGATAGTCCTAGCAGTCCCATAAATACTATAAAAATAACTATTTTACTTGATAAATCATTGGTTACAAGCATCATATATGATGCCAAGAAACTAAATGTATTTGAGACCAATATAACTTTTGCTATTCCAAACTTACTAGATATGTTCATAAAAAATGGTGTGCATAAACCTGTTATGCCAAACCTTATTCCATAAATCATCAATATCAGCCAAACTGGTATTCCATTCCTATAAAGCATTACTGTGCCAAACGTTTCTATTAGTGTATATGCAAAATAATAGCAAAACTTTGATAAATATATGTATTTATATTCTTTTTTATAAAAATATTCTTTCATCTATTATTTCTCCTATTTTAATCTTTTATGTTCCTGTACTTCTATATTTATTTAAGGCTAAATTCCACAATTTAACTGCAATTATCCATAACACAATAGCTATAATTGGTGATAAATATATCATATATGTATTAATACCTAAGTATGCCATAGTTGGATAGTATCCAATAAAAGCAAATGGTAAGATTGTTGTAATTAATATTCTTATAAATTTATTATATATTGTTATTGGATATTGTGTAAAAGTATACATTCTATAAAATGACCATATTACTTCATTTGACCTATATGTCCAAAATGATGAAATGCTGAATATTGTATTGATTGCTCCAACAATTAATGCCCCTATTATACTAAAAAATAATATTTTAATAATCAATAATATTGTTATAGGAATAGAAAGTTTAATTAGCATCCATATTGTTATTCCTAATCCAATAAATAAATCAGCTATTGACACAAATTCACATGAAGCACCAATTATTGATATTAATGGATGAACAGGCCTTAAAAGAATCTTGTCAAACTCACCATTTTTTATGTACTTTGGTCCTATATCATAAAGAGCATCAAAACAATAACCAGAGATTCCTATAGAAATTCTCGTTACTCCATACAACAAAAGTATTTGGTAAAAGTTCCAACCTGCAATATTTTCTGTATGTTGAAATACCACTAATATAAATACTAAGCTCACAAGTTGTACAATAAATTGAGAGAAAATCCCAACAATACAATCTATTCTATAAATAAGTATTTCTTTTAAAGATGCTTTTAAAAAGGAAAAATACAGACTAATATTATCTAATATTTTTTTCATTTTACCCTCCATTTATCGTTAGATTTTTCACTGCATGATTAAAAAATGATTTTGCCACAATATAAAGAATAAATCCCCATATTATTTGTTTAATAATCACAAATATTATTTCATTATATGAAGCTTGTCCTAACCATATATTTATTGGTGTATAAATTAACTCTTTAAAAGGTAAAATAACTGATAATTTTTGAAACCATTGTGGAAATAAACTAATTGGTGCAATAATTCCTGAAAATATCTGAATTATTGCTCTTCTTAATATTTGCATTCCCCATATTGAGTTAGTATAAAAACCTGCTGTCCCTACTATCATTTGAATAAAAAAAGTAATTGGTATACCGAGTAAAATTACAATTACACATAGTATAAAGTCCAAAAAATTAGCAGGTAAATTTAATTGCCAAAATATTGAACATATTATAAATGTTGCAATTCCTATTACTGTGGCAAATGCAAGTTCCCCTAGATTAATTCCAAAATAATATTTAAAGTATGATATAGGATTTAATAATTCTTTATTAATTTGTCCATTTCTTATAGAATGTGCCATCATTTCATTTATTCCCCAAGTAGCAAGTGAACTAAATGATATTGCTAATATATAGTATGTTATCATTTGTGATAATTCAAATCCACCTGCATTACCTGTTTGATTATATATTGCTTGCCATACAAATATATATACAACAACTTCAACAATTCTATTTAAAGTGAATAAATAAAAATTAGATTTATATATATTATAATCTTTAAACTGCATTCTAGCTAACGCTAACATTGTTTTTACCATTCGTATGTGCTCCTTTATATATTTCTTTTAATATATCTTCAAGTTCTGATTCTTTCATATGGATATCTTCAATATCACAATATTTAGAAATTTCATCCATAATTTTCACTATTGTTATTTCTTCATGACTAAATTTCATTTTTAATTTTCTTTCAGTCTCTTCAAGTATTTCAACATTTTTTAAATCAATATCCTTACTCAATTCCTTTGTTTTATTATTAACTATAAGTTCTGCAATAACATATTTTCCATAAGTATCTTTAAACTTTTGTTTACTTCCATCATAAATTATTTGGCCTTTGTCTAGTAAAATTATTCTATCACAAACATCCTCTATATCGTTTAAATCATGAGTTGTAAGTATCACAGTTGTTTTCTTTTCCTTATTTACTTCTTTAATGAATTTTCTTATTTTTTCTTTAACAAAAACATCTAGTCCTATAGTTGGTTCATCTAAATATACTATTTTAGGATTATGTAAAAAAGTAGCTGCTATTTCGCATCTCATCTTTTGCCCTAAGCTTAAATTTTTAACTTGTTTTTCTAATAAATCATTTAAATCTAAAATCTCTGCAAATTTCTTTAAATTTTTTCTATATTCATTTTCTGGAATTTTATACATCTTTTTAATTAATCTAAATGACTCAATAACAGGCAAATCCCACCATAGCTGAGTTTTTTGTCCAAAAACTGCTCCTATATTTTTATTGTTTTCAATTCTTTTCTTATTAGGTATTATCCCATTAACAACAACATTACCAGAAGTAGGAGTTAATAATCCTGTGAGCATCTTTATAGTAGTTGATTTTCCTGCACCATTTTCTCCAATATAACCTACTAATTCTCCTTCTTCAATATTAAAATTAATTCCATTAACAGCATTGAATTCTTTATATTTTGGTTTTATCAAATGCTTAAAATAACCTTTTATTCCTTCTTCTTTTTCAATAATTCTATATTTTTTTACTAAGTTATTAACTTCTATGATTGCCATATTTACCTCCGTTTATTGTGTTAATTTTCTCTCATATATAAAACCTTTTTCTATAAATTTGTCTGTATCCTCATTAGGTTCACCATTTACAACATCTGTTTCATATACTTTTTTACAATTCATTTTTTCATAAAATTTATAATTGCAAGATTCATCTGTTGATATTTGAATATTTTTCATGTTATCTTTATATGCTAAATCAAATATATTAGTAAGTAGTTTTTCTCCAATTTTGTTACCTCTATACTTTTTATCAACAATTAGAATAGCCACTTCTCCATCAAAATAATGTTCAAGATTTTTTGGTAAATATTCATATGCCTTATTATATTCTTTTATGGCTTGTCTGTTTTTCACAAAAGGACTATAAATTAAGATATTTTTTAATATTTTATAAAACTTTTTTCTAAAATAACGTTTCTTAGAATTCCATTTAGAATAGCCACATACCCCTACCACTTTATTGTCTTGTTTTTCTATGATTATTTTCTCTACATCAGTTAATATTTCAAACCAATAAATCCATGCACATATTTTTCCTATTGCATTAGACCTCTTCTTTCCTAAATCCCACTCATCATCCAGCATATCTACAATTTGCTTATGATATTTAATTTTCATTATCCAACTCCTGGTTTTTATATTTATTCTTAATTATATCATTACTCACTTCTGTTTTATATTCTTCATAATAATATATTTCCTTATTTAATTCTTTTGCATATTCAATTTCTAACTTTGTACTTTCTCCTATATAATTATCTTTATATTTTACCTCTTACAAATTTTCTTTTATCTCTGGAAATAAATCATAAAGATTATATCCTAACAAATTATCAAAATATTCTTTTAATTTATATGTTTCCTTTATATGATATTGTGTATTGGAATAAGCTCCTCTTCTAATCATTATATCAATCAACCTTTTATCAATTGTAAATACTTTATTTCCTTGTGGGCACATCAAGTCACATAAATTTATTAATTTTTCTTCTATAGTATATTTATGATTTTTTATAAAATTTGTCAAAAATGGATTATCGCTTGGATTAGGAACTCCTCCAGCAGTACACACTATATCATTATTTAAATATGAATGAGTTAGACATATATTAGCATATTCATCATTATATCCTTTATTTTTTAAGTATTCATATCCTCTCATAACATGTCCATGTGACACACCATTATATTTACCAATATCGTGTAAATAGCCTAAAGTAATTGTCTTATCTATGTCTACATTGATTTCGTTTTTACTTAATGCTTTCGCAATTATCCCAGCACTATTTCCCACGGATATACAATGCTCTATCCATCTATCATCCGTTACTTTTTTTCTTTCTGTTTCTAACAATGTTCTTGCCTCTTTGATTGTTAATTTCATCTTTATTCTCCTATTTTTTTTAATAAATCTTCATATATTTTATCTTTATTTAATTTTGTTATAAATGTAATTTTATGATTATTTGGGGTCATTTCATATGATGTATTTTCTTTTATTTTTGGGCAACTAAGTTCCTGAGTTTCAAACCACTTTTTATTTATCATATATGCTATAACAGCGATATCCCATATAACTCTTTCTTCTTGTATTCCATGGTATCCATCATTGTAAAATCTTTCTATTAAGTAATTACATAACTCTGATTTATTTCCTAGTTTTTGTTTTAGAATATCTATATTTATTTTTAATCTTGATACAACATCTTTACATGGTAATATTGTCAACTTTACTTTTGATTCAAATACTATTTTTACCGCTTCTATATCTTGTCTAAAATTATATTCTAAATTGTTTTTATAATTTATTTCATTTCCGCCCAACCATACAACTTCTATTTTATCAATTATTTTAGGCTCTTTTTTTATAGCTAGTCCAATATTAGTAATAGCTCCAATTCCTAATATATATGTTTTATCATTTTTTAATGCTACTTCTATAATTTTATTCACAGCATCATTATCTTCATTGTATCCGTTTTGCATATAATCCATTGAACCTCTAAATACTTTGTTAGTAGTATCAAAATCCAACCAATTACATATTTTAATTATTTCTCTATAACTTAAATCTTGTCCATCTTTTACAGTTACTTTTTTAGGTTCGTCATGTGAAAATGGAGCAACTGTTATTGCCTCTATATTGAATATATCTTGGTTTTTAATCATATATGCTAAAGCAAATTGATCATCACATTCATTATATGTGTCTGTATCTAAGATGACATTTATTTTTTTATTTTTATATTCTTTGATATATCCATATATTTCTTTCCAATTGTTAACTCTAAAAATACTACTTTCATGTTTGTTATGTATTGTATTCATTAAAAGTGTTCTTATTCCATTGTTTGCACAATCATTACATATTCTAACTGAATCATCAATCATAATATCAATATTATATTCTAAGCATTTTTTAGTTTTAGCACTGTTATCATAAGCATTGGTTAAAATTAATTTATCATAATAAATATCGTTCTTATTAAGCCATTCTTTAGTCATACTATAAGGATCTGTATACTCTCCATTGTCTCTCCCTGATATAATATAAATAGAATCTCCCTCTTTGTGTAATTTATCTATATATTCTTTACTATCTTCAATGAGATTTAGTTTCTTTGCTATTCTTTCTATATTTTCTTTATAAAATTTTTTCTCTTCCGCTTCAGTCCAATCAAACATACCATTTCTTATATAGCTTGCATTATTGTTTATGATACCATTATTTCCTAATTCTTTATCATGTATAAGATATGCCTTCAATAACATTTCGTCGAAATTTGAAATGACATTATCTATATCTATTCCTATATTCATTTTCTCTTTTCTCCTATAATAATTCTGTTTTTATTATATATTTATCATAAAATTATGTATAATGTTTTTAAAATTTCCTTGTTAAATTTTTGCTTCATTTTTTAATTCATTGCCACCTATCACTTTTATCCTAAATATATTTTTTATATTTCATCACGTTCATGTTTCTCACTATAACAATAAGAATTGATTTTGTCAAGCTAATAACAAATTATAAGCCTAATTACAAAAAATTGTAATTAGGCTATTTTTTATTTTACATATTCATTTAATGCTTTTGTTTTAAATTTTAATTCTCCAATTTCAGCTGTTGGTATAAATCCTGGTTTTGCATTTATTATATCTGGTATTCTATTTACTACTGTTGCACATGTTAGTTCTACTGTTGCAGGTCTTGCTACTGTTATTGTAGTATTTGGTTCTCCATATACAGTCCATTCGTTTTTATCAAAATCTTCTTTTGAATATACTTTTCCTATACATTCAGATTCTATTGTTATTCCTTCTTCTGTTTCTGTTGTAACAATAGCACTCATTCCTGTTGCATCTCCTGATTTTACAGTTACTCCTAATGTTTCTGAATATATATCTTCTTTATATGTTGTTGGAACAGTAACTTGTGTTTGAGATTTTATTGTTAATCCTAATTTATCACATAGCCAACCATTTGTATTCCACATATATGAAGGTAAATATTCACCGCTTTCAATAATCTTTTGTCTTTCTTCATTACTAATTTTATCAACTACTGCAACATTTTTTTCAAAATCATCTAGTGTCAATCCAGCTCCATGAGCATTTGCTAAAGCTATTCCATAATCTTCAACGTTATAGCTTGAACTACCTTTAATTTTTGTTATTTTTTGTGTTGATCCACAAATACTTGTTATTAATTGTCCCCAATAAATATCTTGATATCCAGTTCCAACAATTGTACAATTATTTTGTTTAGCTAATTCATCAATTTTTTTAGTTGAATTTGGATTTGAATTCCAAGAATAAAATGCTTCTTCACAAGTTGTAACTGCATTTATTCCTAATTTTGCACACAACATAAGTGGTTCTTCTACATCCTTTAATAAACTCATTGTTTCTACAATACATATATCTGGTTTTACTTGTTTTAACATTTCTTCTGCATCTTTTAAATCTACGACTTTTACACCAAGGTTTTCTCTACCCATTAACTCTCCGATATCTTTTCCTATAACAGCAGGATTCACATCAACTGCACCAACAACTTCTCCGCCTTTTTCTAAAACATACCTCATTGTGTATCTCGCCATTTTTCCAGTACCAATTTGTACAACTTTAACTTTTCTTTCCATTATTTCTACCTCCTTAATTTATTATAAATAATTTTTGTAAAAAAATTCTTGTCAGTTATATTTTGTACAAAATTATTTTATATTATTTACTGATACTTTTTCAAGTGAAATTTTTATTTTTTATAAAAATTTATATAATATTCGCTTTTTATTAAAATAAAAAAGTTATATCTAAAAAGATATAACTTAAAATCAATTTTTATAACTTTGGTTATGCTATTTTAAATGTTTCAATAATTGCCATAATTTTATCTACTATACATACAATAAATGCTTCTTTGGTAGATGGAATTTTACTTATTGTTAAAGGCCACATATGAGATTCAATTATTTTTATTGTTTCAGCATTTATATGACACATTTTTCTTGCATTCTTACTTGCAATTAATGGATGTCTATATCCATGCCATTTATGTGATGCATCTTTTTCATGCCAATCATAAAGAAATAAATCATGTAAAAAAGCACCTACAATTAAATTTTCGTAATTAAACTTTATATTAAACTTTTCTTCTAATTTTTTTGCAATTACCAAACTGTAATATGCCACATTTCTAGAATGTTTATGTACTGTTGTATTTCCATGTTGAAAATACAAAGATTCGAGTTTGCATATTTGCTTATAATTCTCTATATTTCTTAAATTAGAATAAAACTCTCTTTTTACTGCTATCATAATATTCATCCTTTACTTATTCTAATAATATTGTAGCACTTTATTGAATATGTTTCAATATGAAATTTTTTCTAGTAATTTATAAATTATTTAAAATGTTCACAATAAACTCAATACTTTGAATATAATATTCATTTAATTTTTCTTTTGTAAACATTTTATATTCACAATTTTTTTCTTTACTTTTGGTCTTAACCATGTCTTTCAAATAATTTTCTATTTTTAATATATCATTTGAATTATATCGGGTTTCTTCAAGCAATTTTAAATTTTCCATACAATTTTGAGTAAATATTGGTAATTTATATTTTTGCGTTTGTATAATTTCTTTATCAAAATTTGCAAAATCGGCTTGTTTCAGAATTCTTCTTAATTCTTTATCTCCCTTAAGAAAATTGTTTTCATTTATATACACTCCTGTTACATCTCCATTTTCATTAGAGGCTGTATATTTTGAAAAAGTTAAATGATTCCAATAATAATCTGTTAATAAATGAGTAAGGTATCCCAAAATAATTGGATTATCTAAGTTTTTTCTATATTTATTAATAAATTCATTATAATCTGGTAATTTTTCCTCTACGCCATTAATTTTAATTATTTTAGCAAAATGAGATTTATTATATGGAACATAAATAGAAAAATCGTTAATTACATATCTTTCTGCATCTGGTAAGAAGCTTCCAACTATAAATGTATTTTTATCCTTTATTTTTATTCTATTAGCTACCGCATATGATGTTGCTAAATGTATTCCCCATGATGGCATTTATATCAACTCTTTTCTTTTTTATATTTATATTTATATTTTCTTAATAATTATATACTATATATATAAGATATACAATAAAAAGCAGTTCGTTTTGAACTGCTTTTTCTGGCTCCTCGTGCTGGGCTCGAACCAGCGACCTATCGGTTAACAGCCGAGCGCTCTACCAACTGAGCTAAC
>CAKPIK010000005.1 GCA_934162365.1 uncultured Clostridia bacterium
GAAATGAGAACACATAAAAGAGTTATTGATATTCTTTACCCAACACAAAAAACAGTTGATAGTTTAATGAAGTTAGAATTACCAGCTGGTGTGGACATAGAAATCAAACTATAAAACATTCTAAAAATTAAAAAACTTATGCTGGTATTTAAATCAGCCAATGAGAGGAGAGAAATATTATAATGAAAGCAATTATAGGAAAGAAAATCGGAATGACACAAATATTTGATGAAAACGGATATGTTATTCCAGTTACAGTTATTGAAGCTGGACCATGTACAGTTGCTCAAGTTAAATCAGTAGATACTGATGGTTACAATGCAGTACAATTGGGTTTCGGTGAAGTAAAAGATAAACATATTAATAAACCAGAGAAAGGACATTTTGCTAAATCTAAATTAGCTGCTAAAAAACATTTAAGAGAATTTAGAGTTGAAACAGCTGACGTTAAAGTTGGAGAAGAAGTTAAAGCAGATGTTTTTGCTGCTGGAGATAAAATAGACGTTCAAGGAACAACTAAAGGAAAAGGATTCCAAGGTGTTATAAAACGTCATGGACAATCAAGAGGACCTATGGGACATGGTTCTATGTATCATAGAAGACCAGGTTCAATGGGATCTACATCTACACCAGGTAGAGTATTTAAAGGTAAAAAATTACCAGGACACATGGGAGTTCAAACAGTTACAATACAAAACTTAGATGTAGTTAGAGTAGATATGGACAAAAATGTATTATTAGTAAAAGGTAGTGTACCTGGACCTAAAGGTGCAATATTAAAAATAAAAGCTACAGTAAAAAGTGCTAAATAGGGAAAGGAGGAACAATAAATGCCAAAAGTAAATGTATATAACATAGAAGGTAAAAAAGTTAGTGATATAGATTTAAAAGAAGAAATATTTGGTATAGAACCAAATGAAGCTATTATCCATAGCGTTCTTGTAAATTACTTAGCTAATCAAAGACAAGGTACTCAAAGTACAAAAACAAGATCAGAAGTTTCTGGTGGTGGTAGAAAACCTTGGAGACAAAAAGGAACAGGTAGAGCAAGACAAGGAAGTATACGTGCTCCACAATGGATTAAAGGTGGTATAGCATTAGGACCAAAACCACGTAGTTATAAATACACAGTTAATAAAAAAGAAAGAAGATTAGCTGTTAAATCAATGCTTAGTATGAAAGTTTTAGAACAATCATTAGTTATAGTTGATAAATTAGCTTTTGATGAAATTAAAACAAAGAATATGGTAAATGCATTAAATAATCTTAAAGTAACAGGAAAAACATTAATAATGTTACCAGAGAAAAATGAAAACGTTCAAAAATCAGCTAGAAATATAGAAGGTGTTAAAACTACTTTAGTTAACACAATAAATGTATATGATTTATTAAAATATAACAATTTAGTAGTTACACTTGATACTGTTAAAAAATTAGAGGAGGTGTACGCTTAAATGTTAGCAGAAGAAATTATTATAAAACCTATAGTTACTGAAAGAAGTAGCATGGGATTACAAGAAGGAAAGTATACCTTTAAGGTTAATAAAAAAGCTACAAAAGTTGATATAGCTAAAGCTGTTGAAAAACTTTTTGGAGTTAAAGTATTAAAAGTTAACACAGTAAGTGTTAAAGGAAAAGAAAAAAGAGTTGGTGCTCATACAGGATTTACACCAGCTTGGAAAAAAGCAATAGTAACAATAGATACAAATCCAACAGATGCTACATATTTAGCTAAAGGTGGAAAAGAAGTTAAAACTTCTAAGAAGTTTAAAGATTCTATTGAGGAATTTGGTGCTTAGAAAGCAATAATATCTAGTTTTAAGACTAGGAAAATAAAATTAAAGGAGAGAGAAAAAAATGGGAATGAAACATTTTAATCCATATACCCCATCAAGAAGAAACATGACTGTTTCTACTTTCGAAGAAATTACAAAAAAGACTCCTGAAAAATCTTTACTTGCTAAAAAGAAAGAAAAAGCAGGAAGAAACTCTTATGGAAGAATAACAGTTAGACATCAAGGTGGAGGAAATAGACAAAAATATAGAATAATTGATTTTAAAAGAAATAAAGACGATATGTTTGCAACAGTTGTTGGTATCGAATACGATCCAAACAGAAGTGCAAATATTGCATTGTTAAAATATGAAGATGGAACATTAAGTTACATTATAGCTCCACAAGGATTAAAAGATGGAGACAAAGTAATATCTGGAGAAAAAGCAGATATTAAACCAGGTAACTGTATGCCAATCGAAAATATACCAGTAGGTACTATGATACACAATATAGAATTACACCCAAATCAAGGTGGAAAAATGGTAAGAGCTGCAGGTCAAGGTGCACAACTTATGGCTAAAGAGGGAAAATACTCTCATGTTAGATTACCATCAGGAGAAATGAGATTAGTATTAACAAAATGTAGAGCAACTATAGGTACTATAGGAAATGCAGATCATGAAAATGTTAAATTAGGAAAAGCAGGAAGAAAAAGACATATGGGAATTCGTCCTACAGTTAGAGGTTCTGTAATGAACCCAGTTGATCACCCTCATGGTGGTGGTGAAGGTAGAGCTCCAGTAGGTCACGCTGGACCAATGACTCCTTGGGGTAAACCAGCTCTTGGATATAAGACAAGAAAGAAAAATAAAGCATCTAATAAGTTTATAGTTAAGAGAAGAAAATAAAAAAGGAGGAAATAATTAAATGTCAAGATCAAGCAAAAAAGTTCCATTTGTAGCTCCAGAATTAATGAAGAGAGTTGAAGCTATGAATGAATCAGGTAAAAAAGAAGTATTAAAGACATGGTCAAGAGCATCTACAATATATCCACAATTTGTTGGACATACAATAGCTGTTCATGACGGAAGAAAACATGTTCCAGTTTATATAACTGAAGAAATGATAGGACATAAGTTAGGAGAATTTGCACCAACAAGAACATTCAAAGGTCATGCAGGAGCTAAATCTTCTAAATAATAATGAGATATAATCTAAATAAGGAGGATTAACAATGGAGGAAAATACAGTACTAGAAGCAAGAGCAACTCTTAAGTATGCAAGAATTTCAGCTAGAAAAGTTAAAATAGTTGCAGACTTAATTAGAGGAAAAGATGTAAACGAAGCTTTAGCAATAGTTAAGTTTACACCAAAAGCTTCATCTGAAGTAATAGAAAAATTGTTAAAATCAGCTATTGCAAACGCTGAAAACAATCATGGTATGACAAGCAGTAATTTATATGTTGATCAAATATATGCTAACCAAGGTCCAACTTTAAAGAGAATTAGACCAGCAGCAAAGGGATCAGCAGTTAGAATTAGAAAAAGAACAAGTCATATAACAATCGTTTTAAAAGAAAGACAATAATATTGTAAGGTAAAGAAAGGAGGATTTTTAACATGGGACAAAAAATGAATCCACATGGGTTAAGAGTAGGTGTTATTAAAGATTGGAATTCTAAATGGTATGCAGATTCTAAAAACTTTAGTGACTACTTAGTAGAAGACCATAAAATCCGTGAATATGTTAAGAAAAAATTATTTGTTAGTGGTATTTCAAAAATAGAAATTGAAAGAACTGCAAAATTTGTTAGAGTTAATGTTTATACAGCAAAACCTGGATTAGTTATAGGAAAAGGTGGAGCTATAGCAGAAGCATTAAAAAATGAATTATCAAAAATGATAAACAAAGAAGTTAATTTAAATATAGTTGAGGTTAAAGATATAGATTTAGATGCACAATTAGTTGCAGAAAATATCGCAGCTCAACTAGAAAGAAGAATTTCATTCAGAAGAGCAATGAAACAATGTATGCAAAAAACAATGAAAGCTGGAGCATTAGGAATAAAAACAGCAGTATCTGGTAGATTAGGTGGAGCTGATATGGCTAGAACTGAATTCTACAAAGAGGGTACAATTCCACTTCAAACTTTAAGAGCTGATATTGATTATGGATTTGCAGAAGCAGATACAACATATGGAAAAATCGGTGTAAAAGTTTGGATATATAGAGGAGAAGTTCTTCCAACTAAGAAAACAGAAAGGGGAGAAGAATAATGCCATTAATGCCAAAAAGAACAAAATATAGAAAAATGCAAAAAGGTAGAAATAGAGGAAAAGCTACAAGAGGAACATTAGTTACTGATGGTGAATTTGGTCTTCAAGCAATAGAAGCTGGAGCAATTAAATCAAATCAAATTGAAGCTGCACGTATTGCTATGACTCGTTATATTAAAAGAGGTGGTAAAGTTTGGATTAAAATATTCCCAGACAAACCAATAACTAAAAAACCAGCAGAAACTCGTATGGGTAAAGGTAAAGGAGCTCCAGAATATTGGGTAGCTTTAGTAAAACCAGGAAGAGTAATGTTTGAACTTGCAGGTGTTACAGAGGATGTAGCTAGAGAAGCTATGAGACTTGCTGCAAACAAACTACCTGTAAAAACTAAGTTTGTAGTAAGAGAAAATGAAGTAGGTGGTGATAGTGATGAAGATAGATAAAATAAAAGAAATGTCTTCTCCAGAACTAGAAAAAGAGTTAAGTGAGTTAAAAACTGAATTATTTAAATTAAGATTTAGTCTAGCAACAAATGGGCTAGATAATCCTATGAAAATAAAAGAAGTTAAAAAAGACATTGCAAGAATAAATACAGTTTTAACAGAAAGAAAATTAGCAGAAAATAAATAATTTTGAGAGTTATCTCAAACCTCAAACATCAAAAAGAAGGAGGAAATCAAATAATGGAAGAAAGAAATCTTCGTAAAGTTATGGTAGGAAAAGTTGTATCAGACAAAATGGACAAAACAGTAGTAGTTGCTGTTGAAACAAGTGTAAGACACAAAGTATACAACAAAATTGTAAAAAGAACATATAAACTAAAAGCTCATGACGAAGCGAATGAGTGTAAAATAGGAGATACAGTTAAAGTAATGGAAACACGTCCTTTATCAAAAGATAAAAGATGGAGAGTTGTTGAAGTTATGGAAAAAGCTGTTATAAAATAAAAAGGAGGAAAACCAAATGGTACAACAACAGTCAATATTAAAAGTTGCTGATAACACTGGTGCAAAAGAAATTATGTGCATTAGATGTTTAGGTGGTTCATATAGAAAATATGCTGAAATAGGTGATGTTATAGTTGCTTCTGTTAAAAGTGCTACACCAGGAGGAGTTGTTGCTAAAGGTGATGTAGTAAAAGCAGTTGTTGTAAGAACTAAAAAAGGATTAAGACGTGCTGATGGTTCTTATATAAAATTTGATGAAAATGCAGCTGTAATAATACGTGATGATAAAACTCCAAAAGGAACACGTATATTTGGACCTATAGCTAGAGAGTTAAGAGATAAAGATTATATGAAGATTATTTCATTAGCTCCAGAAGTACTATAATAAAACAAAATAATAAGTTAAATGAAATGAATGAAAATTCTTAAAGAAGGAGGATACCTAAATGAGAATAAAAAAAGGTGATACTGTTAAAGTTTTATCTGGAAATGATAAAGGAAAAACAGGTGAAGTATTACAAGTAATACCTAAAACAGAAAAAATAATCGTTAAGGGTGTTAATATAAGAAAGAAACATATGAAACCTAAAAAACAAGGAGATGAAGGCGGAATAGTTTCAATAGAATGCAACATACATAGTTCAAAAGTTGCAGTAGTATGTCCAAAATGTAATAAAGCTACTAGAATTGGATATGAAATGGATAAAGATCAAAAAGTCCGTGTTTGTAAAAAATGTGGAGCAAAATTAAAATAAGTTTTTAAGAAAGGAGGAAATTTATAATGGAAAAGTTAAGAGAACAATATCAAAAAGAAGTTATACCAGCTTTAATGAAAAAGTTTAATTACAAATCTGTTATGGAAGTTCCAAAACTTGAGAAAATAGTTATAAATGTAGGTTTAGGAGATATAAGAGAAAATCCTAAAGCCTTAGAAAATACAATAAATGATTTAAGCATTATAACAGGTCAAAAACCAGTTGTAACAAAAGCTAGAAAATCAATAGCAGCATTCAAAATAAGAGAAGGCGTTAACATGGGATGCAAAGTTACATTAAGAAGTGAAAAAATGTATGAATTTGCATATAAATTCTTCAATGTTGCATTACCAAGAGTAAGAGATTTTAGAGGAGTATCTGCAAACTCATTTGATGGTAGAGGAAATTATTCAATGGGTATAAAAGAACAATTAATCTTCCCTGAAATTGAATATGATAAAGTTGATAAATTAAGAGGAATGGATATTATATTTGTAACAACTGCTAAATCTGATGAAGAAGCAAAAGAATTACTTACATTGTTAGGAATGCCATTCAAGAATTAATGAAAGGAGATTAAAGATGGCTAAAAAATCTTTAAAAGTTAAACAACAAAAAGATCAAAAATATAAGACAAGAGAATATAACAGATGTAAAATTTGTGGTAGACCACATGCTTATATAAGAAAATATGGAATCTGCCGTGTATGCTTTAGAGAATTAGCACACAAGGGAGAGATACCAGGAGTGAAAAAGGCTAGCTGGTAGAAAAGTAAATAAATTTTGAAAATTAATCAAAAGCAAGTAGTACAAGGAAATCGAAATTGAAAAACCGCAGATAATACATATGTATATCGAGGATTTTGAAATGAAGATTGACGAAGTAATACGAAGATTTTCATTAATTTTAAAGAAAAGGAGGAACAAGAAAAATGAATATAACTGATCCTATAGCAGATATGCTAACTAGAATTAGAAATGCAAGTAGATCAAAACATAAAATAGTTGATGTACCTGCATCAAATATTAAGAAATCAATAGCTGATATATTATTCAAAGAAGGATATATAAAAGCTTATGAAGAAATTTCTGATGATACTCAAGGTATTATAAGAATTACTTTAAAATATGATGAAAAAGGAAATAAAGTAATATCTGGATTAAAAAGAATAAGCAAACCAGGATTAAGAGTTTATGCAGCTAAGGATGAATTACCAAAAGTTCTTAATGGTTTAGGAATAGCTTTAATTTCTACATCAAAAGGAATAATGACAGATAAACAAGCAAGAGAATTAGGTGTAGGTGGAGAAGTATTAGCTTACATATGGTAGTTATAAGAAAGAGGTGAAAGAAAAATGTCAAGAATAGGAAATAAACCTATAACTGTACCAGAAGGTGTAGAAGTAACTATAGTTGATAATGTTATAACTGTTAAAGGACCTAAAGGAACTTTATCTAAAGAATTTCATAAAAATATGAATATTAAATTAGAAGATAATGTTATAACAGTTTCTAGACCTGATGATGAACCAGAAAACAGAAGTTTACATGGTTTAACAAGAACTTTAATAAACAATATGATTATTGGTGTTAAAGATGAATTTAAAAGAGAATTAGAAATAAATGGTGTTGGATATAGAGCTCAAAAACAAGGAAATAAACTTGTTATGAACTTAGGATATTCTCATCCAGTTGAAATGGAAGCACCAGAAGGAATAACTTTTGACGTACCAAGTGCTAACCAAATTATTGTTAGAGGAATTGACAAAGAATTAGTTGGTCAAACAGCAGCAGTTGTTAGAACAAAGAGACCACCTGAAGTATATAGAGGTAAAGGTATTAAATATGTTGAAGAAGTTATTAGACGTAAAGAAGGTAAAACAGGTAAAAAATAATTACTAATGTCATAATGTTAGTAGAGAGGAGAAAAAAATGATTTCTAAAATTGATAGAAAAGCTACAAGACAAAGAAGACATTTAAGAGTTCGTAGAAAAATAAGTGGAACTGCTGAATGTCCAAGACTATGTGTTTATAGAAGTAATACAAATCTTTATGCTCAAATTATAGATGACGTAGCTGGAAATACTTTAGTTAGCGCATCTACATTAGATAAAGATGTAAAAATGAAACATGCTAATAAAGAAGCAGCTAAAGAAGTTGGAACTTTAATAGCTAAAAAAGCTGCTGAAAAGAATATAAAAACAGTAGTTTTTGATAGAGGTGGATATGTTTACCACGGAGTTGTAAAAGAATTAGCAGAAGCTGCAAGAGAAGCAGGTTTAGAATTTTAAAAAGGAGGAAACTAAAACACATGGAAGAAAATACAGTTGAATTAAAAGAAAAAGTTGTTGCTATAAACAGAGTTGCTAAAGTTGTTAAAGGTGGTAGAACTTTTAGATTTAGCGCAGTTGTTGTAGTTGGTGACGAAAATGGACACGTAGGTGTTGGTAATGGTAAAGCTGCAGAAGTTCCAGATGCTATAAAGAAAGCTATACAAGATGCAAAGAAAAACTTAGTTGAAGTTCCTATTGTTGGAACAACTATACCTCATGAATTAGTTGGACAATTTGGTAGTGCAAACGTACTTCTAAAACCAGCTGCAGAAGGTACTGGAATTATAGCAGGTGGTAGCGTTAGACCAGTAATAGAACTTGCTGGATATAAAAATATAAGAACAAAAGTTATTGGAACAAACAATCCAAGAAATGTTGTTTATGCTACTATAAATGGTCTTTCAAATATGAGAACAGTAGAACAAATCGCTGAAAAAAGAGGAAAAAAAGTAAGCGACATACTTTAATTAAAACAAAAGGAGGTGCAATTTAAATGCAATTAGGTGAAGTAAAAGCATCTACAGAAAAAGTAGAAAGAAGAAGAGTTGGACGTGGAATAGGTTCAGGTCTTGGAAAAACTTCTGGAAGAGGACATAAAGGTCAAAAAGCAAGAAGCGGCGGCGGAGTAAGACGTGGTTTCGAAGGTGGTCAAACACCTTTATATAGAAGATTACCTAAAAGAGGATTTACAAATATTCATGCTAATAAATACACAGAAGTAACATTGAATATGCTTAATAAATCAGAAGCTACAGAAGTTACTGCAGAAAGCTTATTAGCAGAAGGAATAATAGGTAAGATAAATGACGGAATAGTTATTTTAGGTACTGGAAATTTAGAGAAAAAATTAACAGTTAAAGCTAAAAGATTCACTAAGTCTGCTACAGAAAAAATAGAAGCTGTTGGTGGAAAGACTGAGGTGATTTAGTTGTTTAAAACATTAAAAAATGCAATAAAAACACCTGATGTTAGAAAAAAATTGTTATATACATTATTACTTATTGTAATATTTAGATTAGGATGTTTTATAACAGTTCCAGGTGTAAATTCAGTAACACTAAATGAAATAATGGCTGCATCAACAAATGGAATTAGTAGTTTAATTGATATGATTTCAGGTGGTGCATTTTCAAGATTGTCACTATTTGCAATGAGTATTAACCCATATATTACAGCCTCAATTGTTATACAATTATTAGCAATGGTAATACCTTCTTTAGAAAGACTTGCTAAAGAGGGCGGAGAAGAAGGTAGAAGAAAAATGAATGCTTATACCAGAGTTCTTTCAATAGTTCTTGCTATAATTGAAGGCTTAGGATTATACTTTACATATAGAAATTCAGGAATATTTGTTGATACAAGTTTTATAACAGGATTTATATTTATATTATCTTTAGTTGCAGGTACAGCAATTTTAATGTGGTTAGGAGAACAAATAACATCTAAAGGTGTTGGAAATGGAATTTCAATGATAATATTTGTTGGTATTATAGCTGGATTCCCAACTGCAGTAACAACCTTATATGGATTAATTGTTACAAGTGCAGGATTTTCGACAACAGGATTATTAACAGCTCTTGCAATAATTGTTGGTGCGATAATTCTAGTTGCAGGTGTTGTATTTGTTACAGAAGCAGAAAGAAAAGTGCCTGTACAATATGCTAAAAAAGTTGTTGGAAGAAAAATGTATGGAGGACAAAATACACATATACCAATTAAATTGGTTATGGCAGGAGTTATGCCAGTAATTTTTGCGTCATCATTTATGACATTTCCAATGATGATAATACCTTTATTTAATAGAAATATTGCAACAGCAACAGGATTTTGGGCAGGTGTATATAAATTTTCACTTGCTACATCATCAACAGCTGTACCACTAGGATACACAATTGCTAATGCAATAGTATATTTATTACTAATAGTTGGATTTACATTTTTCTATACATATGCAACATTTAACCCAGCAGAGGTTTCAAGTAATATTAAGAAAAATGGTGGTTTCATACCAGGTATTAGAGCAGGAAAACCTACAACAGATTATTTATCTTCAATAATGAAGAAATTAATTTGGTTTGGTGGATTATTCTTAGCAGTTATAGCAATACTTCCAATGCTTTTAAGATTTACAAACTTAAACTTTACATTCGGAGGAACTACAATTCTAATTGTAGTTGGTGTTGCTCTAGAAACTGTACAACAATTAGAATCTCAATTAGTAATGAGACATTATAAAGGATTCTTAGAATAAAATTGAAATCAATAAATGAGGTTGGAAATTAAAGTTTACTTTAATTTCCTGCCTCTATGTTGCTTTATAAATAATGAATAATGAATGATTAATAATAACGTTGTTAGTTATTCATTATTCACTATTAATCATCAATTAATAGAAATAATTATAAAAAAGGAGAGATACATATGATATTAATAATGTTAGGAGCACCAGGAACAGGAAAAGGAACAGTTGCAGCAAAATTAGCAACAAAATTAAACATACCACAAGTTTCAACTGGAGATATTTTTAGAAAGGCTATAGCAGAAAAAACACCAGTTGGAGTAGAAGCAGAAAAATATATATCACAAGGAATGTTAGTTCCAGATGATATTACAATAAAAATAGTTGAAGAAAGATTAAAAGATGCAGATGTACAAAATGGATTGATTTTAGATGGATTCCCAAGAACAATAGAACAAGCAGAAGCATTAGATACTATGCTTTCTAAAATAAATAGAGAGATAACATTAGCAATTAATTTGGAAACACCAGAGGAAGAAATAATAGATAGAATTGTAAACAGAAGAGTTTGTTCAAATCAAGATTGTAAAACTGTATATAACACAAAATTAAATCCACCAAAGGTTGATGGAATATGCGATAAATGTGGAAGCCAACTAATTCAAAGAAAAGATGACAACGAAGAAACTGTAAAAAATAGATTAGTAGCATATTATAAACAATCAGCTCCAATAGTTGATTTTTATAAGAATAAGGGGTTATTATATTCTTCAGAAGTAAGCATGAAAATAAATAAAATGGCTGTTGATGTTGCAGATGAAGTTTACGAAATGCTAACAAAATAAAGAGAAGCAAGTGGGGAGTTAGAAATGATTGATATTAAATCAAAAAGAGAAATAGAACTAATGAGAGAAGCTTGTAGGGTAACTGCTTTAGTTCATAAAGCAATAGAAGAAGCTATAAGACCAGGAATTTCAACATTAGAGTTAGATCAGATTGCTGAAAAAGTAATTAGAGAAAATGGAGGAATACCTGCTGAAAAAGGTTATCCTTCATATGATAAAAGTATACCAGATTTTCCTGCTAGTATTTGTGCATCTGTTAATGATGAGGTTATTCATGGAATTCCTTCTAGTAGAGTTATACTAAAAGAAGGAGATGTTATAAGCATAGATTTAGTTGTTTATAAAGATGGATTTAATGGAGATGCGGCTAGAACCTATATTGTTGGAAAAGGTTCAAAAGAAGATGAAAGATTATTAAAAGTTACAAAACAAGCTTTTTTTGAAGGTATAAAATTTGCAAAAAAAGGTTATAGAATAGGCGATATATCTCATGCAATTGGGGAATACGTTGAATCAAATGGATTTAGTGTAGTAAAAGAATTTCAAGGACATGGAATAGGTAGAAGTATGCATGAAGATCCAGGAATACCTAATTATGGTAAAGCTGGAAAAGGTCCAAAGCTTGAACCAGGCATGACACTTGCAATAGAACCAATGGTAATAGCAGGTAGAGAAGATATCTTAGAACTTGATGATGGATGGACGATTGTAACAGAAGATGGATCTAATTCTGCACATTATGAAAACACAATTTTAATTACGGAAAAAGAGCCAGAAGTATTGACAATAATATAGTTTTAATGTATAATATATGAGTTAGTTGTGTTATTATGCACTTTTGTGCTTTTAAACACAAAAATAGGAGGGATAACATTGGCAAAAGAGGATGTTATAGAAGTAGAAGGTACTGTTGTAGAAACATTACCAAATACAAATTTTAAAGTTGAACTTGAAAATGGACACCAAATATTAGCCCATATTTCTGGAAAACTTAGAATGAATTATATAAAGATATTACCAGGAGATAAAGTAAAAGTTGAGCTTTCTCCTTATGATTTATCACGTGGACGTATCACATGGCGTGCCAAATAAGTTTTTAATTTTAATTTATAGATATAGATTTAAGAAGAGGTGAAGAAAATGAAAGTAAGACCATCAGTAAAGAAAATATGCGATAAATGCAAAGTAATCAAAAGAAAAGGTGTTATTAGGGTTATATGTGAAAATCCTAAACACAAACAAAGACAAGGATAATATTCTTAGTTAATAACACAAATTGGGTAGCGGCTGTTAAACTTTTAAAAAGTTTACATATCAGATTTGTGTTTATATATATGTTTATAAGTATTTAAAAACTATTTATTTTATACAATCCAAAATAAATACATTTCAATTTTAAATATAAAATAAACAAACCATTAAATTTTAAATTTGGAGGTGCTAAATTTATGGCTCGTATAGCAGGAGTAGATTTACCTAGAGAGAAAAGAGTAGAAATAGGATTAACATATATCTATGGAATAGGTGTAGCTAGTTCTAATAAAATTCTAGCAAAAGCTGGAGTTAATCCAGATACTAGAGTAAAAGATTTAACAGACGAACAAGTAAATAGTATAAGAAAAGTTTTAGATGAAGACGAATACAAACTAGAAGGTGACTTAAGAAGAGAAGTTGCTTTAAATATTAAAAGATTAACTGAAATCGGCTGTTATAGAGGATTAAGACATAGAAGAGGACTACCTGTAAGAGGACAAAGAACAAAAACTAATGCTCGTACAAGAAAAGGTCCAAGAAAATTAGTTAGCAAAAGCAAGTCTGACAAATAGAAATAAATGAAAAATAGAAAATTAAAAAATCAAGGAGGGTAAAACCAAATGGCTAAAACTGTAACAAAGAAAACTACACCTAGAAGAAATAGAAAAAACATAGATAAAGGTGCAGCTCATATTCATTCTAGCTTCAATAATACTATCGTTACAATAACAGATGTTAATGGTAATGTAATATCTTGGGCTAGTGCTGGAGAATTAGGATTCAAAGGTTCAAGAAAGAGTACACCATTTGCTGCTGGAGAAGCTGCAGAAACTGCTGCTAAAGCTGCAATGGAGCACGGATTAAAAACTGTTGAAGTATTTGTTAAAGGTCCTGGTTCTGGACGTGAAGCAGCTATAAGATCACTTCAAACAGCTGGATTAGAAATAAGTGCAATTAAAGACGTAACTCCTATACCTCATAATGGTTGTAGACCACCAAAAAGAAGAAGAGTATAGAAGAAATAAAAAGAAACAAAGAGAATATATAAATTATTCTTGGGAAAGGAGAATTTTAAAATGGCAAGATATAAAGATGAACAATGTCGTATTTGCCGTAGAGAAGGACAAAAATTGTTCTTAAAAGGTGCAAGATGTTATTCAGATAAATGTAGTGTTTCAAGAAGAAATTATGCTCCAGGTCAACATGGACAAAAGAAAGCAAAACTTTCTGAATATGGAACACAGTTAAGAGAAAAACAAAAAACAAAATCTTTTTATGGAGTTGGAGAAAGACAATTTAGAAAATACTTTGAAATGGCTTCTAATAAAAAAGGAATTACTGGTGAAAACCTATTACAAATATTAGAAAGTAGACTAGATAATGTGGTATACAAACTTGGATTTGCAAGTTCAAGACCACAAGCAAGACAACTTGTAAACCATGGACATTTTGATGTTAATGGAAAGAAAGTTGATATTGCTTCATATCAAGTAAAACCAGGAGATGTTATTTCAGTTAGAGAAAATAAAAGAGATACTGCAATAGTAAAAGAAAACTTAGAAGCAAATGCAGCAAAACCAGTTCCAGCTTGGCTAGAAAAAGATGCTGAAAATTTATCTGGAAAAGTAATTAGATTAGCAGCTAGAGAAGATATAGACCTAGCAGTTGAAGAACATTTAATAGTAGAGCTTTACTCTAAATAGAGGTTAGGGCTTAGAGGTTGGAAAATTAGAATATTACAACTTCTAGGGATGAGTAACTTAAATAATTTTTTGAATAAAGTTGGTATGAAGTTTAAATGATTGGGACAAGATTTTACGAAATCTTATAACCCTCATCTAACTTCTAAATTAGGAGGTAAAAATGATAGAATTTGAAAAGCCAAATATTGAATGTCTAGAAATTAATGAAGAAAATAATTATGCAAAATTTGTGTGCGAACCATTAGAAAGAGGATATGGTGTAACTTTAGGAAATTCTTTAAGAAGAATTTTACTTTCATCACTTCCAGGTTGTGCAATTACTGGAGTAAAAATAGAAGGCGTTGTACATGAATTCTCAACTATACCAAATGTAGTTGAAGATGTACCAGAGATAATCGTTAACTTAAAAGGTGTTAGATTAAAATCACATGATAATGAAGATAAAATATTAAAAATTAACTTCAAAGGAGAAGGAGAAGTTAAAGCAGGAGACATAATAACAGATGGAACTGTAGAAGTATTGAATCCAGATTTACATATTGCAACAGTTGCTGAGGGCGGAAGTTTAGTAATGGAAATGACTGCTGATAAAGGAAGAGGTTATAATACAGCAAGTAAGAATAAAAAACCAAATCAAGATATAGCAATGTTACCAATAGATTCAATTTATACACCAGTTAGAAAAGTTAACTATACAGTTGAAAGCACAAGAGTTGGTCAAATGATCGATTTTGATAAATTAGTAATTGAAGTATGGACAGATGGTAGTTTAAAAGCTGATGAAGCATTAAGCTTAGCTGCTAAAGTTATGACAGAACACTTGGCTTTATTTATAGATTTATCAGAAGCAACTAAAAATACACAAGTTATGGTTGAAAAAGAAGAATCTATGAAAGAAAAAGTATTAGAAATGTCAATTGAAGAATTAGAATTATCTGTAAGATCATTTAATTGTTTAAAAAGAGTTGGTATTTCTACTGTTGAAGATTTAACTAATAAAACAGAAGCAGAAATGCTTAAAGTTAGAAATTTAGGAAAGAAATCTTTTGACGAAGTTACAAATAAATTACATGCATTAGGATTAGATTTTGCACCAGAAGAAGATTAAAATTAAAGAAAAAGGAGTGAAATAGATGGCTACAAATAGAAAATTAGGCAGAACAACTGATCAAAGATTAGCAATGCTTAAATGCCAATCAACAGACTTAATATTACATGGTAAGATTGAAACAACTGAAGCTAGAGCTAAAGAAGTTAAAGCTATTGTAGATAGTATAATTGCACTTGCTATAAAAGAAAAAGACAATTTTGAAACTGTAGATGTAAAAGTTGTTAAAGCTAAATTAGATAGTAAGGGAAATAAAGTTACTGAAAAAGTAACAAGCAAAAATGGTAAAGAATATTTAAAAGTAGTTAAAGAAGAAACTATTGAAAAAAGACAAAAAGATATGCCTTCAAGATTAAACGCTAGAAGAAAAATAATGAAAAAGATAAACAAAGTTGAAGGTGTAGATTTACCAGGAAAATTATTTGGAGAAATTGCTACAAAATATGCTGACAGAGTTGGTGGATACACAAGAATTATCAAAAAAGGACCAAGAAAAGGCGATGCAGCAGAAGTTGTAATATTAGAATTAGTTTAATATAAAACAAAAAAACCAAAAATGGATGAACCAATTTTGGTTTTTTTTATTATTTATTATCTTTTAAAAAACAAACTAAAAAGATTAAATGGTAAAAATGCATTTAGCATTAATATTAAAACTAAAACTATTAAAACTAAAAGAATAATATTAGAGAAAAATTCTCTTATTCTATACTTGAAATAATCAAAAGCAGATGCTGGTTTTCCTGTGTCTGTATAGTAGTATGTTCTTTTTTGTGAACCTGTTTTATTATTATTTTGAACATTACCAGATTGTGAAGTGTTTGTATTATAATTATTTATATTTTGATTTCTATAGTTGTAATTTTGTGTATTGTTAAAGTTATATGATGTTCTATTTTTATAATTATATAATTCATTTCTAACTAAATTTAATTCATTGATTAATGTATTTCTTTCATTAATTACATTGTTATAATCATCTAGAGAAATGCTTGGAGATGAAGCTTCTAATTCTAAATCATATTTTTTTCTTTTTTCTTCATTAGATAATACTTCATAAGCTTCGCTTATTTTTTTAAACTTTTCTTCAGCTTCTTTTTTAGAATCTCCTTGATTCATATCTGGATGATATTTTTTTGCTAATACTTTATAAACTTTTTCAATTACTTCTTTTGAAGCATTTTTGCTTACTTCTAATTCGTCATAATAATTCTTCATAATATACCTCTAAAAATAGTATAGCAAATATTGAAAATAATGTAAATATTAAAATAGAACTTAGATGTTAGAAATTTTCTATATAAAAGTGTTGCAAAAATAAAAAAGTATGATACAATAGGAGAAAAGATGTTCGAGAAAAAGGAGACAAAAATGATTGCGTATCTTAATGGAATATTAGAAATGAAATTTAATGGATTTGTTGTAATAGATGTTGCAGGAGTAGGATATAAAGTTTTTATGTCTGAGGCTTCAATAAGTGAGCTAGGGGAGATTGGTGATAAAGTAAAAGTATATACACATTACCATGTAAGGGAAGATGATATTAGTTTATATGGTTTTCTAACTATTGAGGAATTAAATATGTTTGAATTATTAATATCTGTTAGTGGAGTTGGAGCAAAATCAGCACTAAATACACTAGCAAATATAGAGGCATCGTCATTTGCACTAGCTGTTGTTTCAAATGATACATCAAAGCTTACAAAAATACCTGGAATAGGTGCAAAAACTGCAGCGAGAATAATTTTAGAATTAAAAGACAAATTAAAGAACCAAGAATTAGTTTCAAATGCAAAATCAAACAAGACAACAAACAAAATTATTGATAATGATGCTAGAGATGAAGCAATAACTGCTTTACAAGTTTTAGGATATAACAGAAAAGAAATTGAAAAAGCATTTGATAAAATAGACTTAAAAGATTTAAGCTTAGAAGAAATGATAAAACAAGGATTAAAATATTTATCACAAAAATAACAAGAAGGAGAAAAACATGAACTTAAATGAACCATTAGCATATAGAATGAGACCAAGAACATTAGATGAATATGTTGGGCAAGAACATATTTTAGGCAAAGATAAAATACTATACAGAACAATAAAAGCGGATAGATTATCTAGTATAATTTTATTTGGACCTCCAGGTTGTGGAAAAACATCTTTAGCAAAAGTTATAAGTGAAACTACAAAATATAAATTTGAGAAAATTAATGCAGTTACATCTGGGGTTTCAGATATAAAAAAGGTAATTGAAGATGCTAAAAATTTATTTTTAAATCCTTCAGGTAAGTGCATATTATTTATAGATGAAATTCATAGATTTAATAAATTACAACAAGATGCATTATTACCAGCTGTTGAAGATGGAACAGTAATTCTAATAGGTGCAACAACAGAAAATCCATATTTTTCTGTAAATAAAGCTTTAATATCTCGTTCTATGGTATTTAAATTAGAACCTCTTACAGAAGATGATGTCTTTAAAGTTTTAAAAATGTCATTGGAAAGAAAAGATGGTTTAGGAGAATATAATATAAATATATCTGATGACACATTGAGAAAAATAGCACAGATATCTGGAGGAGATGTTAGAACAGCCTTAAATGGTCTTGAAATAGCAGTACTTACAACTGCTGTTGATAAGGATGGAGTAATAAATATAACTAATCAAATAGCTGCTGATAGCATGCAGAAAAAGAAAGCTGTTTTTGATAAATCTGGAGATAGTCACTATGATAATATTAGTGCATTTATAAAGTCAATGAGAGGTAGTGATCCTGATGCAGCAATTTTTTATTTGGCAAGAGCATTAAATGCAGGTGAAGATCCAATGTTTTTAGCAAGAAGAATTGTTATTTCTGCTTCTGAAGATGTTGGTATGGCTAATCCTAATGCACTAGTTGTTGCAAATGCTGCAATGCAGGCGGTATATCAAATTGGAATGCCAGAAGCTAGAATAATACTAGCCGAAGCATGTGTATATGTCGCAACATCCAAAAAGTCAAACGCTTCATATTTGGCTATAAATAAAGCATTAGAAGATGTATCAAGTAAAGACACAGGAGAAGTGCCAATGCACATAAGAAATGCACCAATAGAAGACATGAAAAACTTAGGATATAGTAATGGATATAAATATCCACATGATTATCCAGGACATGTGGTAGAACAGCAATACTTACCAGATAAAATGCTTGGAACTAAATATTATATAAAAGACGAAAATATTGAATAAAGCTTACGAGAATGTAAGCTTTTTTTGATGTTTTTGAATATTTAATTGTTTTTTTCAAAAAATAAGAATATGATGAAAAATAAAATTTGGATAAAAATTCTAATTGGCTTTTTTGCAGGGTTAGTAAATGGACTTTTTGCAACACGGTGGAGGAATGATACTTGTTCCTGCATTTATTCATGTATTGAAATTGGAAGATGTTAAATCTAGAGCAACATCTATTATTTGTATTTTGCCATTAGTGGTGGCAAGTGGATTTTTTTATTACAAAAACAATTATATAGATTGGAAAATTAGTTTACTGTGTGCTATTGGCGGAATTATTGGTGGTATTGTTGGAGCTAAGATTTTAAATAAGTTGCCAACAAAATATTTAAAAATAGCATTTACTATTTTTTTAATATATGCATCATATAAAATGATTGTATAATGCATATTTAAAGGAGAAGATATGGTAGAGATTTTAAGTGGTTTTATATCTGGAATTGTTAGTGGAGTAGGAATGGGTGGAGGAACAATATTGATTTTGTGTTTGTCAATTTTTTGTGGACTTGATCAAAAAATTGCACAAGCTACTAATCTTATTTTTTTTATTCCAACTTCTATTGCGGCAATATGTATTAATATAAAAGAAAAAAAGATAGATTTTAATGTGACTAAAATAATAGTTTTATTTGGAATTATACGGAGCAATTTTAGGAGCATTTATTGCACAAAAAATGGAAACAAAATTGTTAAAACGAACATTTGGAATTTTTCTAGCAATTATATCAATTTATGAAATTTATGTTTTTATAAAAGAGTATATAATTCATAAAAAAAGAAATAATAAAATAAAACAATAATTATCGTAGGAGGAATGAAATATGAAATTTACAAAAGGAATGATTATAGGTGGAATGTTAGCAGCTGGAGCAATGCTTATGTATAGTGATAGTATTAATACTAAGAAAATAATGAAAAAGGGAAAACAATTAGTAAAAAAAATGGGAATAATTTAAACATAAAAGAGAAAGTAGAAAATACTTTCTCTTTTAATATACTAGGAAATGAGAAATTTCCTAGTATATTAAAAATGCTATAATCGCTATTGCCTTTGAGATTTCCTCATTTCATTCGGAAACTCAAATCGGCGAGAACAAAGGACGACTAAAGTCGCTTTGTTCACTAAATTAATTTACCGAAATCATTTTTCTTTGGACAACAGCCATGGTCATCTATGCATTTTTCCATATCTTCTTTTTTACCTACAAAGCAATCACAGTGTTTCATATCTACACCTTTTAAACATTTGCCTTCACGATGTGGTTTTGCACATACTTTAACATGTTTTACTCTATCTACCCATATTTGAATGTCATATTTTTTATCTGGACATAGAGGACCAAAAACAAATTCACCATCTTTATCAGTAAATGTATGAGAGACAGGTCTTCTTGTTTCTTTACCACAGTCAAAATCAACTTCTATAAGTTTTACAACAGCATCTCTTATTGGTTCTTTATAACAGTCTCTAATTACACCGTATAATACACCTCTATTATCTTCAGGTAAAACTATATCTAAATCGAATTGTTTACCTGTTGCAATATGACCATCTACATTACTAATTGGACAACATTTATTTTCAAATTCCATAATAAACTTCCTTTCATACTAATCTAAGCAATTAGCTTAATATATTATATGAAAAATAAATATTATTGCTACTTTGTGTTGAAAAATATACTAAAATATGATATAAAATATAAATAACAAATAAGAAGGTAGGAATGGAAAAATGGCAGAAAAAAAGAAAATAGATAAAAGCAAAATATTAACTAGAGCTATAGCAGCAGTTATGGCTGGATTAATGCTATTAGGAATTTGCTTTACATTTATATATTACATTATTCGTATGTTTTAATTATAAAATAAATATAAAAAGAAGGTAAAAAATTATGAATGATAATCCAATGATAGAAATGAAAGATTTTTGGGTACAAACCTTTAATCATTATACGCAAAATCCATGGAGTATAATAACTTTAATTATAGATGTTTTTATAGTTTCCTTTTTAACAGTACAAATAGTTAAGATACTAAAAGGTTCGAGAGCTATGCAGTTAGTTAAAGGAATTATTTTTTTATTGTTAATAACGTGGTTAAGCTCAATATTTAATTTGAAAATATTAAATTATATTTTAACTACTGTTATGACCTATGGTGTAATATTGCTAATAGTTCTATTTCAACCAGAACTAAGAAGAGCATTAGAACAACTTGGATCTTCAAATAAATTAACAAGGTATTTCGGATTAGAAAAAGATATAATTTCTAAAACAAAAGAAGATATTTATAAAATAGGTATAGCTGTTATGGAATTATCTAAAACAAAAACAGGAGCATTAATTGTTATTGAAAGAGACATAAGATTAAAAGAGATTATATCAACAGGAATAACAATAAATTCAGAAATCTCACCACAACTATTAGTAAATATATTTACACCTAATACGCCTTTGCATGATGGAGCTGTTATAATAAGTGAGAACAAAATTGCAGCTGCAGCGTGTATGTTGCCATTAGCATCTGATGGAAATATTGCAAGAGAACTAGGAACAAGACATAGAGCAGCAATAGGAATGAGTAAAGAATCTGATGCAATAATAGTAGTTGTGTCTGAAGAAACAGGGAAAATATCTATTGCAAAAGAAGGAACATTAATAGCAGATTTAAAAGAAGAAGCCTTAAAGAAAATATTAATTAGCAACATAATTACTAAAAGATTTAAAGAAGAAGACAAAAAAACATTATTTGATAAAGTAAAAAATCTAAAATTTAAAAATAGCAACAATAAATAATTTGCAATATAAATAAGGAAGAAAATATGCGAAATATTAAACTAACAATAGAATATGATGGGAAGGACTTCAATGGCTGGCAAAAACAACCTAATAAATTAAATATTCAGGGAGAAATAGAAAGAGCAATAAAAGACATAACAGGAGAAGATGTTGATTTAATTGCTTCAGGAAGAACCGATGCGGGTGTACATGCGTTGGGACAAGTTGCAAATTTTAAAACAGATTCAAATATACCAGTTGAAAAAATACCAATTGCATTAAATACAAAGCTTAAACGAAGTATAAGAATTTTAGCTGCAGAAGAAGTAGATGAACGATTTCATAGCAGATATAATTGTAAGAAAAAAACATACAAATATGTAATTAATAATTCAGCAAACGGAACAGCAATATATAGAAATTTAGAGTATAATTTTTCACAAGAATTAAATGTAGATAAAATGAATGAGGCAGTAAAATATTTTATTGGAGAACATGATTTTAAAGGATTTAAAGCAAGTGGAACAAGTTCAAAAAGTTCTGTAAGAACTATTTATGACGCAAAGGTGTATAAAAATGGAGACAGAGTAAATATTGAACTTACTGGAAATGGATTTTTATATAATATGGTAAGAATAATATCAGGAACATTAATAGATGTGGGAATTGGAAAAATCTTACCAGAAGAAGTACCAGATATAATAAACTCAAAGGAAAGAACCAAAGCAGGCAAAACCTTGCCACCTAATGGGCTATATTTGGTAAAAGTTGAATATGAATAATATAAAATAAAGAGATATTATACAATTTTATGCGTAATATCTCTTATATATTGCCCAATTTCTTTGTCTGATAAATTTAATGTTTTTATTAATTTAGATAGTATATCTCTTCTAGGTAAATCTTCCTCTTTATCAATTCTAACATATTGCCTAAGGCTTATGTTTAAAAGGTCTGACATTTGTTTTTGTGTATATCCACATGCAATTCTTTTTTCTTTTATCATTTAATATCACCATTAAAATTATCACATAAAAATATGTTTATTGGTATTGACATTAAACGTCATATATGATTTAATCATTAAAATTAAATAATATAAACAAAGGAGAAATAAGAATGAAAAAACAAAAAATGAACAAAGGTATAACTTTAATTGCTTTAATAATTACAATAATTGTGTTATTAATTTTGGCAGCAGTGGCAATAGTAGCAATAAAAGGAGATGGAATAATTGCTCACGCCAAGAATGCAAAAGGGGATTATACGCAAGCACAAACAAACGAGCAATCAACCCTGCAAGGATATCTTGACAAGTTAGAAGAAAGCCAATTGGAAAGTATAAAAATAAAAGATAACTTAAATAAAGTATTAAGTACAGGTGGAAATATAACACTGGAAGATGATTTTGGAAATAAGATAAAAGTACCGGCAGGGTTTAAAATAATAACAAAAACAGATACAGAAAATACAGACTTAAATTATACAGCAGAAACAATAGATGTAACAAAAGGAATAGTAGCAGAAGATGGAGAAGGTAATCAGTTTGTATGGATACCAGTAGGAACAATATATACAGATATAGAAAAAACAGAAGCAAATGCAAAAACAATAATGCTAGGAAGGTATGCAAATTTTACTAAAACAAACAATGCATATACAGTAGCACAAAATGCGAGTGATTATGGAACTCAAGTGGAACTAAGTGGACTTACAGAAGATACAACATCAAATCATAATTCTGATTATAAAAATTCAATAGCAAAAAACATAGGAAAATTTTGTACAAAATCACTTGCTAATGGAGGATATTATATAGGAAGATATGAAGCAAGAGTAGAAAACTATGATGCTTCCAATATAAATACATATAATAGTGGAGATTCTACAGATTGGACTGGATATGTAGCAGAAAGTGGAAAACAGTTAAAATTAGCAAGTAAAGCAAATTCACAAGTATGGAATTATGTAACACAAAATAAAGCGAGCAGTTTGTGTCAAAGTATGTATACAAATAAGCCATTTGAGAGTGATTTAGTAAATAGTTATGCATGGGATACAGCAATAATCTTTTTCCAAGAGTTTGGAGGAAATGAAGGCAACAATTATGCTAATAAAACAAGTGTAAATCATAGTTTAGCAAATACAGGAACATCAGGAACGAGTTATACTGGAACAGAAAAAGATGTAATATGTAATGTGTATGATATGGCAAGTAATTGTTTTGAATTGTCAACAGAAACCCGTAGCGGTTCTTACGGTCCTTGCACTGAACGTGGTGGTAATTGCATCAACAGCAGCAGCTACACGAGCGTTCGTTACGGCAGCAGCACGACCCATGCTAACGTTTACGTTTCTTTCCGCCCACTTTTATATATGTAGGACTGAACGCTGAAGGCGAAATGCTATAATTGAGCTTGTCAAGAATAGAGTGTTAAAATTCAAAAAAATATATGTTGCTTTTTGTAGAATAAAATTGTATAATATATATTAGTAAGATTTAGACAGAATTTGATTCTGTCTAAATTTTTGCAGAAGGTTATGCAAGGAGGAAAAAATGGAAGGCAATAATAAAAAACAAATGAAGAAAAATGGTAAAGTTAAACTTTTAATAGTAAAAATTATTTTGATATTATTTGTGACTGGGGCAATTTCAGGTTTGGTTCTTTTATATGGACCATGGCATGGGTTTAGAGATTGGCTTATAACTACATCAATGACTACATTAAGCCACCAATGGATGTGTACATCTTTTTATAGTGATAAAACTATAAATGAAGTTTTAAATAATAATGCTGTAATTGAAACAGGTGAAAGCACAAATGCAGAAGAAGTAGAAATTGTAGCTGTAATTGATGACGAGAAATACGAAAATAAATATGAAGAAGCAATCCTAAAAAAAGATAAAGGAAATGACTTATATAAAGTAATAGAAATAAGTGGAAAAGGATACACTGGACATTTAGTAGCTGTATATGATCCATCTAAAATTTCAGTTTGTAGTACTAAGTATTTAGGAACTAAAGGACAATATTTAGTTGATATGGCTAAGGAAAATAATGCAGCTGTTGCTATTAATGGTGGTGGATTTATAGATCCAAATTATAATAGTTTAGGTGGTGTTCCACAAGGTATAGTTATAAAAGATGGAAAAGTAATTAGTAATAAGACTTATAAAAAAGCTGGTGGAATTATAGGATTTACTAATGAAAATAAATTAATACTAGGAAAGATGACAGCTAAAGAAGCTCTAAATAAAGGAGTTAGAGATGCAGTTTCGTTTGGGCCATTTTTAATTGTAAATGGAAAAGCATCATTTATTAAAGGAAATGGTGGATGGGGAACAGCACCAAGATCTGCAATAGGTCAAAGAAAAGATGGTATTGTTTTATTCCTAGTAATAGATGGCAGAATGATAGGTAGACCTGGAGCAGATATGGTAGACTTAACAGAAATAATGCAAAGATATGGAGCATATAATGCAGCAAATTTAGACGGTGGAACATCTTGTGGACTTGTTGTTGAAGGAAAATTAATAAATGATCCAGTAAACGGAAGCGGAAAACACAAAACAAGAATGATAGCTACTGGATTTATGGTAAAAAAATAAAGGGTAGTATTGAATAAAAGAATATATAAAAAAGTACAGAGCTAATAGTAAATATTAAAATATTTGCTATTAGCTCTTTTTATAAAATTTTAAAGAAGAAAACATTAAAAAATTTTAAAAAATTTTAAAAAAGTATTGCATTATATAAAAAGTTATATTAAAATGTATACAAGGTGGTAGAAAGTGGTAGGAAGTGCCACAAAAATGAGTGGAGGTGAAACAAGGTTGTTCATAGGGGAGTACGAGCATAGCGTAGATGCTAAAGGTAGAGTGATAATGCCTGCAAAGCTTAGAGAAGACATCGGTGAAAAGTTCATTGTAACAAAAGGACTTGACGGGTGTTTATTTGCGTATTCCAAAGAAGAATGGAACAACTTTGAAGAAAAACTTAAAACATTACCACTAACAAATAAAAATGCTAGAGATTTCGTAAGGTTTTTCTTATCTGGTGCCGTTGAATGTGAAATAGACAAACAAGGAAGATTTTTAATTCCAAATAATTTAAGAACTTATGCAATACTTGAAAAAGAGATTATTATAATTGGTGTGGGAACAAGAATTGAAATTTGGAATAGAGAAAACTGGAAGAAATACAGCAGTGACGAAAATATTTCTGCAGATGAAATTGCAGAAAATATGACAATGCTTGGTATATAACTTGCAAAAGTTTATATAGATACACAAAAGAAAAAATACACAAAAGATAACAGTCATTTAATATGACTCAAGATACAAAAGATAAAATTTTTAAGTAAATACAAGAGAAAATTGCTAAAATACAAAAGAAACCTTAAACAAAAGAAATTATACAAAAGATTAATTACAAAAGATTATGTGTAATTTCAAAAGAAAAAATATCAATTTACAAATGCAAGGCGGGTGTTTACGCCCGCCTAAAATTACTTTAAGGAGCAAAAATTGGAATTTAAACATATACCAGTATTACTTAACCAGTGCATAAATGGTTTGAATATTAAAGAAGATGGAATATATGTAGATGGAACATTGGGTGGTGCAGGACATAGTTCTGAAATTTTAAAAAAATTATCATCTAACGGAACATTAATAGGAATCGATAGGGATGAAGAAGCTTTAAGTGTTGTTAAAGAAAGACTTAAAGAATATAAAAATGTTATTTATGTTCATGGCAATCATGATGATATTAAAGAAATTTTAACAGACTTAAACATTTGTAAAGTGGATGGAATTTTATTAGATTTAGGAGTTTCGTCATATCAACTAGATGAAGCGGAAAGAGGATTTAGTTATACCAAAGATGCTCCATTGGATATGAGGATGGATAAAACTAATGATTTAACTGCTGAGTATATAGTAAACAACTATACACAAGAAAAATTATCTCAAATAATTTATGAGTATAGTGAAGAAAAATTTAGCAAAAGTATTGCAAAAAAAATATGTGAATATAGAAAAAATAAAGAAATTAAAACAACCAAGGAATTAGCAGAAATAATTGAAAGTGCAATTCCGGGGTTTGCAAAAAAAGATGGACATCCAGCTAAAAGAACATTTCAAGCAATTAGAATAGAAGTGAATGATGAAATAAGACCATTATATAATACAATTAGAAATTGTATAGATGTACTTAATCCTGGTGGAAGATTGTGTGTTATAACATTTCACTCATTAGAAGATAGAGCAGTTAAAGATGCATTTGTTGATGCACAAGGAAAATGTACATGTCCAAGTGATTTACCATATTGTGTATGTGGTTATAAATCACTAGGAAAAATATTAACAAAGAAACCAATATTACCAACGCAAGATGAGATAACTAATAATTCAAGAGCTAAAAGTGCAAAGCTAAGAATTTTTGAAAGAAGTTAGGAGGTGAATAATTTATGGCAAGATATAATACAAGTAGATATCAATATGAAACTTCTCCAAGGAAGTTACAACCAGAGTATATACCTGCTAGAAAAAAGTATCCTAAAAAAAGTACTGCAAAACAGCAAAATAAGAAAACGAGTAACAAATTATCTAAACAACAAGCTGTTAAAAAGGTTAATTCTTCAATAATTTTTGGAATTGCAGTTGCATTTATTGTATTATTTGCTATAAGTTATAGAAACGCCTTAATTGCTGAAAAATATAGTAATATAAAAGATCTAAAAACCGAATTATCTAATATACAAAAAGATAATAAACAGATAGAAGTAAATATAGAAAGCAAAACAAATTTAGGTGCAATAGAAGAAAAAGCACAAAATGAATTGGGATTAAAAAAATTAGGAGATTCACAAACAGTTTATATAAGTCTAGATAAACATGACTATATTGAATCTTCAGAAGAAGGAGTAAAACTACAAGAAAATAATTGGTTTCAAAAAATAATTAACAAAATAAAAAATATTTTTTAAGAAAATAGTTTAAATAAATAGCTATTTTCTTTTTTTCGTATAAAGTACAAACCTAGACTAATATTATTAAATAGAATAATTTAAATTTGCAAATTACTTTTAAAGGATGGATTCTATGAAAAATATTAGCAGAAAAAGAAGAATGATATATTTGTTAGTTGTTGCTAGTGTAATAATATTAGCATTAATAATAAGGGTAGCTTGGTTGCAATTTGTAAGTGGAGAAGAGCTTCAAACATTAGCTTATGAACAGCAAACTTTGGATAGAAAAATTAACCCCAAGAGGGGCACAATTTATGACTCTAATATGACTGAAATAGCAGTAAGTTCAACAGTATATACAGTGACGATTAATCCAACAAATATTGAGGACAAAGATAAGGAAGTAATAGCAAAAAAGCTAAGTGAAATATTTGAACTTGATTATGAAAAAATTTTAAAAAAAGTCAAGAAAAGAAGTTCAATAGAAACAATTGCACGAAAAGAAGAGAAGGAATCTGTAGACAAATTAAGAGTATGGTTAATTGAGAATAATTTTAATAAAGGAATTAACATAGATGAAGATACTAAAAGATATTATCCGTATAATAATTTTGCTTCACATATAATTGGCTTTTGTGGTAGTGACAATCAAGGCTTAGGTGGAATAGAAGCTAAATATGATAATGTTTTGAGTGGAACAAAAGGAAGAATTACAAGAGTAAAAGATGGATCTGGAAAAGAAATCGATGGGACAGTTGAACAATATACTAGTGCTACTGATGGAAATGGAATTATTACTACTATAGATATGGGAGTTCAATCAATTGTAGAAAAATATTTAGAAGAAGCATGTATTGATAATAAATGCACTGATGGCGGAAATGTTATTGTAATGAATCCAACAAATGGAGATATATTGGCTATGGCTACATATCCAACATATAATCTAAACAAACCATATGAAATTGTTAATAATGAACTTAGTGAAAAATGGGATGCTTTATCTACAAAAGAAAGAAATGAAGCCTTACAAGCTATGTGGAGAAATAAAGCAATAGCTGATACATATGAGCCGGGTTCTACATTCAAACTTGTTACTACCTCAGCTGCACTAGAAGAAGGCATAACTTCACCAGATAATGCAGGAGAATTTTGTTGCTCGGGAAGTATAACTATTGCAGGAGTTAGAATAAAATGTTGGAGATATTATAGACCACATGGAAGTCAAAGTTTAAGGCAAGCGCTAATGAACTCATGCAATCCTATTTTTATAGGACTTGGACAAAAATTAGGAGTTGAAACTTATTATTCATATTTAGAAAGGTTTGGCTTTTTAAATAAAACAGGTATTGATTTGCCAGGAGAAGCAAAAGGAATATTTTTAGATAAATCTAAAGTTGGACCAGTAGAACTTGCAACAATATCTTTTGGTCAAAGATTTGAAGTGACTCCTATACAAATGATTACAATGGTATCAACAATAGCAAACAAAGGAAAAAGAATGAAACCTAGACTAGTCAAAGGTACTATTAATTCTTTAACTGGTGAAATAGAAGAATTTCAACCAGAATGTACAGGTGATGTTATTTCTTCTAAAAGTGCAGAAAGCGTACTTAGTATGATGGAATCTGTTGTAGCAGAAGGAACCGGAAAAAATGCTAAGGTATCAGGATTTAGAGTAGGAGGAAAAACAGGAACATCTGAGGATGGAGTAAATACAAATAAATATGTAACATCATTTATTGGAGTAGCTCCAATATCAGAACCTAAAGTAACAATACTTGTGACATTGTATAATCCCACGGGTGAAGGAGGACACCAAGGAGGTGCTGTTGCAGCACCAATTGCGGGGCAAATATTAGGAGAGGTTTTACCATACTTAGAATTAAAAGAAGATAATGAAGAAACTAAAATATCTAATGAGAGTGTAACTGTTCCTGATATAAAATATAAAACACTAAAAGAAGCTGAAAGTATATTAAAAGAAAATAATTTAAAAGCACAGTATGACATGGAAATTAATAAAGAAGATAAAGAAAAAGTTATAGTTAAAGCACAAATTCCTAGTGCTGGAATTACAATTAATTCTGGAAGCACAGTAAAAATCGAAGTTGAATAAATTTTGTAAAATAAAGACTGTACAAAAGAAAAAAATAATTATATAATAATGGAAAATGGAAAGGAAGATTCTAATATGAATTTGAAAAGTATTTTAGTAGGTATTGAAGGACTAAAAGCAAAGGGAAATCTAAACTTAGATATCTCAAGTATTGAATGTGATTATAGAACTGTAAAACAAGGAAGTTTGTTTGTGGCGATTAAGGGCTATGAGTATGATGGCCATACTTTTATTTCAAAAGCGATAGAAAATGGTGCAAAAGCAATAATATTTGAGGAAGGGGCAAATTATAAGGAATTTATAAATTTTAAAGATATTACATTTATTATGGCTCCAAATACAAGACTTGCTTTATCACTTTGTGCTTGTAACTTTTATGATAATCCATCTAAAAAAATGAAGATTATAGGTATAACTGGTACAAAAGGAAAAACAACAACAAGTTTTATGCTAAAAAGAATTTTTGAAAAAGCTGGAAAAAAAGTTGGACTTATTGGAACAATTGCTATATACATAGGAGATAGCAAAGTAAAAAATTCAGATAGAACTACACCAGAGGGAAATAAATTACAAGAAATATTGGCTAAAATGTATGAACTTGGAGTAGAAATTGTTATTATGGAAGTTTCTTCTCAAAGTTTAAAACTTGATAGAGTTGCAGGAATAGAATTTTATGCGGGAATATTTACAAATCTATCAGAAGATCATATAAGCCCAAAAGAACATAAAGATATGCAAGAATATCTAAGTTGTAAATTAAAACTTTTTGATATGTGTAAATATGCAATAATTAATGCGGATAATATTTACACACATAAAGTTATTGGAGAAATAAAGGATAAATGTAGTGTTTCTACATATGGAATAGATAATTATTGTGACTTATTAGCTAAAGATGTTACAGTAACAAATACATATGCAGATTTTAAAGTTAAGTTAGAAAATAAAAATGAAAGAGTGAAAGTATCTATACCAGGCAGGTTTAGTGTGTATAATAGTTTAGCTGCAATAAAAGTAGCGGAGTTATTTAATATAAGTAAAGATACAATAAAAGAAGCCTTAGAAGATGTTAAAGTTCTAGGAAGAAGCGAATTAGTAGATAATAAATTAGATTTAAAAATAATGATTGACTATGCACATACACCAGATAGCTTAGAAAATATATTAAAGACTGCAAAACAATATACAATTGGCAAGGTTATTTGTGTATTTGGATGTGGTGGAGATAGAGATAAAAATAAGAGACATTTAATGGGAGAAATCTCTGGAAGAATAGCAGATTATACTATTATTACATCAGATAATCCAAGAACAGAAAACCCAGAAGATATAATTGCAGATATAGAAAAAGGAATAAAGAAAACTAAAGGAAATTATGAAAGCATTACAGATAGAAAAGAAGCAATAACTAAAGCTATTGCTATGGAAAAGAAAAATGATCTTTTAATAATTGCTGGTAAAGGGCATGAAATGTATCAAGAAATTGAAAAAGAACAAATACCATTTGATGAAAGAGAAATTGTTAAAGACATTATACAAAAATTGATAGATGAAAATAAAAAATAATAAGATTTAAAGTACAAATGGAAAGGAAATAAGCAAAATGAGTTATGAAATAAAAATATTAATCATGTCATTTTTGACATCATTAATAGCATCATTTATAGTGATACCAATACTAAGAAAACTTAAAGTTGGCCAAATTGAAAGAAGTGAAGGACCACAAAGTCATTTAAAAAAACAAGGCACTCCAACAATGGGTGGAGTTATAATGATTATTTCATTAATTATAATGTTATTAGTCATATATGTGATGTACGTAAATAAACAAACAGAAATAATACAGAGATTTATACCTCTAGCATTAGTTTCATTAGGTTTTGGGCTAGTTGGTTTTGTAGATGATTTTAAAAAATTAGTATTAAAAAACACAGATGGATTAAAACCAGCCTATAAAATGCTTGGGTTACTTATAATATCAGTTGCGTTTGTAATGTACTTGGTAAAATTCTTGAATATTGGTACAGATACTTTAATACCATTTGTAAAAAAATATATATCAATGCCAACAGTTGTATATATTCCTTTTATTATATTTGTAATGCTAGGTACAACAAATGCTGTAAATTTAACAGATGGAATTGATGGTTTAGCTGCAAGTGTTACTACAATTATTATTGCTTTCTTAACAGTTGTTGGGATAATTAACGACGTTAAAGAAGTAGTTATTCTTGGAAGTATTGTATGTGGAGCTAACTTAGGATTCTTATTATTTAATATGTATCCAGCAAAAATATTTATGGGGGATACCGGGTCTTTGCTACTAGGTGGAGTTGTTGCAAGTATGGCAGTATATTTAAAAATGCCTTTAGTACTTATTGTTGTTGCATTAATTCCAGTTATAGAAACTATATCTGTTATTATACAAGTAGTATATTTCAAAAAAACAGGAAAAAGAGTATTTAAAATGACTCCTTTACATCATCATTTTGAATTATCAGGTTGGAAAGAAAATAAAGTTGTAATTGTATTTAGTTTAGTAACTTTAGTATTTTGTATAATAGGATTTAATATAATATAAATTAAGGAGAAAAATAAACATGACTAAAACTAGAGAAACGAAAAAAATTCTTTCAAAAAATAATATAGACTATGTATTGCTAATTGTTGTGTTTTTAATGCTTGCATTAGGATTAATAATGGTTATGTCTGCAAGTGCACCTACTGCAATATCAGAAGGAAAAAGTTGCTATGCATATGTAAAAACACAAGCTATTAGTGCTGCTTTAGGATTATTTGCAATGTTTGTTATTTCTAAAATTGATTATAGGGTTTACAAGGGATTTTATAAGATTATTTATGTAGGAGTAATTTTATTAAATCTTGCTGTTATTGTCGTAGGAAAAGATGCAGGCCGGAGCAAGAAGATGGATAAAATTAGGTTTTATGAGTTTTCAACCATCTGAACTTGCTAAAATTGGATTAATAATTTTTTATGCTGCATTGTTAACCAAAAATAAGGATAGATTAGGAGAAATGGGCAGAGGATTTTTTTATCCATTAATGTTTCTAATACCAATGATTGCAATTCTTGTTTTAGTACAAAACCATTTAAGTTCAACATTGTTAATTATTATGATTGTATCTATAATGATGTTAATGGCTGGAAGTAAACTAAGATACTTTTTAACATGGGGAACAACAGGAGCTGCAACAGGAATTTTAGGATTAATTATGTATGCTAAGATAACAAAGAAAGGATTATTTAGATTAAATAGAATTGTAACTTTTCTAGACCCATTTAAGGATACTAAAGGAGATGGATGGCAAGTTATTCAAAGTTTATATGCTATTGGATCTGGAGGGCTGTTTGGTGTTGGATTAGGAAATAGTACACAAAAATATTTGTATTTACCAGAAGCTCACAACGACTTTATTTTTTCAATAATTGCAGAAGAATTAGGATTTGTAGGATGCGCCTTTGTAATAATATTATTTGCACTATTTATATGGAGAGGTGTATTAATTTCTATAAAAGCACCAGATATGTTTGGAAGCCTTTTGGCAATAGGAATTACAACAATGGTTGGACTTCAAGCTATAATTAATATTGCAGTTGTTACTTCTTCAATGCCAAATACAGGTATGCCATTGCCATTCTTTAGTTATGGTGGTACTTCGCTTTTAATATTACTAAGTTCGGTTGGTATATTGCTTAATATATCAAAGGCATCAAAGGAGGGAAAAAGGATATGAGAGCAATTATAGCAGCGGCAGGTACAGGAGGTCATATTAATCCTGGTATAGCAATAGCAAATAAAATAAAAGAAGAGGAACCTAATTCAGAAATTATATTTATAGGAACGGGAAAAAAACTAGAGCAAGATTTAGTTAATAGAGCAGGTTTTAAACTAAGAGCTATAGATGCTTGTGGATTAAGTCTTAATCCGAAAAAATTAATAAAAACCCTAAAGGGATTTGGAGAGGCAAAAAAAATAATAAAAGAGTTTAAACCAGACGTGGTAATAGGAACAGGTGGATATATTTGCGGAGCAGTTATAACTGAAGCAAATAAAATGAATATACCTACATTATTACATGAAAGTAATGCATTTCCAGGTAAGGCTGTTAAAATGCTTACTAATAGAACAGATACAATAATGGTTGGATTTGATGCAGCAAAAGACAGATTACAAGGAGCAAAAAAAATAGTTGTAACTGGAAATCCAAGCAAAATGGGAAAACTAAAATTAACTAACAAACAAAAAGATGACTTAATAAAGCAATTAGGATTAAGTGTAGAAAAACCAATATTACTTGTATTTGGTGGAAGCCAAGGAGCTAGAGCTATTAATAATAGCATAATAAAAATTGTTAAATCAAAAGCCAATAAGAATTATCAAATAATATGGGCTCCAGGACCAATACAATACGACATAATAAAAGAAGAATTAGAAAAAGATGGTTTTGACATTAATAACATAGAAAATGTTAAAGTGTATCCATATATTTATAATATGGAGGAAATTATGAATGTGGCAGATTTACTTATTTGCAGAAGTGGAGCAATGACGATAAATGAGGTAGCATTAGTGGGAAAACCTGCTATATTTATTCCACTTCCAGGAGTATCACAAAATCATCAGGAATATAATGCTAGAGTTCTAGAGGATGTTGGTGCGGCTAAAATTATTTTAAATGAAGAGTTAGAAAAGATAGATTTAAACAATAAGATAGAAGAATTAATATTTAATCAAGAATTATTAAAACAAATGGGGGAAAATGCAAAAAAAATGTCCAATCAAAATTCTTTAGATGTGATTTATAAAGAAATTAAGGATGCAATATTATTACATACATGTTAATGAAAACTTAAGTTTTTGTTACAAATATCAAGAAAGTGATAAAATGTGGTCACTTTCTTTTTTAATATGATAAACCATGTCGAACGGTGTTAATTCCTGCGTACGAAAATAGTTGCATAACAGACAAATTAGCGTTATATTTAAAATGTTGTAGTATACAACAAAAGGGGAGGGAATAATGAAATACTTTTTTGGCAGTACTTTTATGAGTCAAGAAGAGCTGAGAAACATAGGAGTAACATATCCAATAAAATTAGATTATTATAAAACAAAGGAAGAAAAAATACAGAATGAAGTAAAATATGGAGTAGAAATAATAAAAACATCATATATAGATGATAAAGTAGATATAGAGAAAACAAACATTCCAGAATTTATTAAAGATGAATTAAAAATAGACACAATTCTGGATAAGCTAAAAACTAACAAAGTAACACCAATTTCAGCTGAGTATGTAATCGAAGATTTCTTAAAAGAAAACTATTAGAAGGAGATGAAAAAAACATCTCTTTTTTTAATAATTTGAATTTTTTATTGCAAAAACGAATAATATGGTATAGAATTTATAAAGTAATTTTAGCATAAGAGGAGAATATAATGGCGGATAAATTAATTATTGTGGAATCACCAGCTAAAGCAGGAACAATAAAAAAATTTTTAGGAGGAAGTACAAAAGTTGTTGCTTCAATGGGGCATATTAGAGATTTACCTAAATCTAAGCTTGGTGTTAATATCGAAAATAATTTTGAACCTGAATATATAAATATAAGAGGAAAAGGTGACTTAATAAAATCTTTAAAGAAAGACGCAAAAGCTGCTAAACAAGTATATCTTGCAACTGACCCTGACCGTGAGGGAGAAGCAATTGCATGGCATTTAGCACATATATTAGATATAGATGAAAAATCAAAATGTAGAGTTACATTTAATGAAATTACAAAAGATACTGTTAAAGATTCAATAAAGAAACCTAGAGAATTAGATAAAGGATTAATTGATGCTCAACAGGCAAGACGTGTATTGGATAGAATTGTTGGATATAAAATAAGCCCAATACTTTGGGCAAAAGTAAGAAGAGGTTTATCAGCAGGAAGAGTACAATCTGTTGCTGTTAAACTTATAGTGGATAGAGAAGAAGAAATAGAAAAGTTTATACCAGAAGAATATTGGAATATAGTAGTTGACCTATTAAAACAAAAGGAAAAATTTAAAGCTAGACTTTATGGAAAAAACAATAAAAAATTAGAACTAAAATCTAAAGATGAAGTTGATGAGGTTCTAAAAGCTATAGAAAAAGCAGAATTTATTGTAAAAGAAATAAAAAAAGCACAGAAAAAAAGAACACCAGCACCACCATTTACAACAAGTACAATGCAACAAGAGGCATCTAGAAAATTAGGATTTACATTAAAGAAAACAATGTCTGTTGCTCAAGGATTATATGAAGGTTTAAGCATTCCTGGAAAGGGTTCTGTTGGTTTAATTACGTATATGAGAACCGACTCTACAAGAATTTCAGAAGTTGCAAGAGCGGCAGCTAAAAAACAAATTGTAGAAACATATGGCGAAAATTATTATGAAAATAGATATTACAAAACTAAAGACGAAGCGCAAGATGCACATGAGGCAATAAGACCAACATACATTGATTTAAAACCAGATGATATAAAAGAGACTTTAAGTAAGGATCAATATAAATTATATAATTTAATATATAATAGGTTTTTAGCAAGTCAAATGTCACAAGCAATATATGATACTGTTTCAGCACAAATTGATGCTGGTGAATATAACTTTAGAGCTAATGGGCAAACTTTAAAATTTAAAGGATTTATGGCTTTGTATGTGGAATCTAAAGATCAAGAGGAAAAAGAAGATGATGGTAAAATACCAGAGCTTGAAGAAGGAGAAAAATTAAAAAAAGAGAAGATTGAACCAATACAAAGTTTTACTCAACCACCACCAAGATATACAGAGGCAAGCTTAGTTAAAACCCTAGAAGAAAAAGGAATAGGAAGACCAAGTACTTACTCACCTACAATTACAACAATTCTAGAGAGAAGATATATTGAAAAAGAGAAAAAACAGTTGATTCCAACTGATTTAGGAAAAGTTGTAAATAAATTACTAGTTGAAAACTTTTCAGAGATTGTAAATGAGGAATTTACTGCAAATATGGAAACTGAATTCGATAAAATTGCAATTGGAAAACAACAATGGAAGAAAGTTATAGAAGAATTTTATGGACCATTTGAAAAAGAACTAGAAAGAGCAAACAAAGAGCTTGAACATGTTGAATTAGTTGAAGAAGTTTCAGACGTTCCATGCGATATTTGTGGAAAAATGATGGTTATAAAATATGGTAGGTTTGGAAAATTTTTGGCATGTCCAGGTTATCCAGAATGCAAAAATACAAAACCATTTGTGGAAACAATTGATGTTCCGTGCCCAAAATGTGGAGGTAAAATACAAGTAAGAAAAACTAAAAAAAGGAAAAATTATTATATATGTGAAAACAATCCCAAAACTTGTGATTATATATCTTGGAACAAACCTAAAAAAGAAGAAAATAAAAAATAGAAATAGCATTTGCTATTTCTGTTTTTTTGTTATATAATAATATACATTAATTAATTGTGGGAGAAAGTAATGCAAGGTAGAAGTAATAGGGAATTTAAAGAATTATTAGAAAAAATATATGAACAAAGATTTGACAGTAAAAACTATACTAAGAAAATCATGGAAGAGATAAAAACGATACCATATTTTTTATATAATGATGAAACTAATAATTTGAAAATAGAATTAAAAGAAGATGAAATTGTTAATAATAATTCCATAGATTTAGATAAGTTTTATAATAATCTTCAAAATATAGAAAGAAATACTAGCAAAGAACTTATAATTAATATTAAATGTGATGATGATATATATAAAAAAGTATTAAATAAGTATATTGATATTATTCATTTTGAAAACAAACCAAATACTAAATACTATACAAAGAAATATTTTAAAGAAAAAATATTGGTTGAACTTGCAGCTTTAGACAGTATATTAAATTATGCTATTTTAAATAATTTAGAGATTAAGATAAATAGTAATAACGTTGATATTACAGGACAAAATTTAAATTTAAATTTTGAATTACAATTAATAGATGAGCATTATTATCTTACATTAAAACAAAATATAAATAGATTTGATTATATAATTTATACAAGTAATTATATTTATATTTGTTATGATGGGAAAATTTATAGATGCAACAAACAATTTATAGAAAATGAGTATATAGTCTTAAAAACGTTTTTAAATAATTATAAAAATAGTATACATATTTATAAAAAAAATTTAACTAATTTTTTTAGTTTAATATATCCTAAAATTAAAGAAAATACTAAAATTAGTGAGCAAGTTTATGAAAATGTGAAAAAGTATATTCCTCAAAATTTAAATATAAAATTATTTTTGGATTTTGATAATAGAAATTATCTTATAGCAAATTTAAAATTTTGCTATGAAAATATGGAAATAAATCCAATAGATAAACAAGAAAATAATAATGTTAATAGAAATTTATTAGAAGAGGCTATTTATTTAAATAAATTAATAAATTCTGGTTTTATGTTGGATGAAAAAAATAGCAGACTTATTATTACAAATGATGATACAATATATAATTTTATAGAAGATGAATTAGATGATTATATTGCTATTTCAAAAGTTTACACAACAGATAGATTTAATAATAAAAAATCAAAGAAATTTGGAAAAACATCAGTAGGAGTTAAGGTAAACAATAATTTATTGGAAATAGATTTAGAAAAATTACCAATAGATAAAAAAGAGATTAAAGAAATTTTACAAAAATATAAATTAAATAAAAAATATCATAGATTAAAAGATGGAAGTTTTATAAATTTAGAAGAGAATAAAGATATTGAGTTCTTAAATAACTTATTTGAAGGACTAGATTTACAATATAAAGAAAATGAAGATATAATACAAATACCAGTAAATAGAACATTATACTTGGATAAATTATTAGCACAAAATTCACAAGTTGCTGTAACTAAAAATAAAGAATATGAAGACATTATAGAAAGTAGTAAAAATGTTGATGAAAATATAGAAGTGCCAGAAGAATTAAAAGATGTGTTACGTGATTACCAAAAAGTTGGAAATTCATGGCTTTCATTGCTTGATAAATATGGATTTGGTGGAATACTTGCTGATGATATGGGACTTGGAAAAACAATTCAAATACTATCAGTTTTGGTTACAACAAAAAATAAAGAAAAGACAAAGCAGGCATCTTTGGTTGTTGCTCCTAGTTCACTTACATTAAACTGGAAAAATGAGGCAGAAAAATTTGCAAAAGACTTAGATATTTTAATTATAAATGGACAATCAGATGAAAGAATTAAAAAGATTAATGATATTAAAAATTATGATTTAGTTATTACATCATATGATTTATTAAAAAGAGACATAGAAGAATATGAAAAATTAGATTATACTTTTAGATATATAATTGCTGATGAAGCTCAGTATATTAAAAATAATAATACGCAAAATTCAAAAGCAATAAAGAAAGTTAAAGCAAAAACAAAATATGCTTTAACAGGGACACCAATGGAGAATTCTTTAAGTGAGTTATGGTCTATATTTGATTATATTATGCCAGGATATTTATTTACATATAAAAAATTTAAGAAAAACTATGAAATACCAATAACAAGAGAAAACGACACAGAAGTATTAAATAAACTTAAAATGATAATAGAACCATTTATTTTGAGAAGGACAAAAAAGGAAGTATTAAAAGAGCTTCCAGATAAAACTACGATAGTTTTAAATAATGAAATGACAGAAGAACAAGAAAAAATATATTTATCATATTTGGCAGAAGCAAGAGATGAATTACATGATGAAATCGAAGATAAAGGATTTGAACAAAGTAGAATTAAAATACTAGCATTACTAACAAGACTAAGACAAATATGCTGTCATCCATCATTGTTTATATCAAATTATAAAGATGGTAGTGGAAAATTAAATCAATGTATTGAACTTGTGAAAGATGGAATTCAAAGTGGACACAAAATTTTGTTGTTCTCTGGCTATACATCTATGTTTGAAATAATTGAAAATGAATTGAAAAAAGAAGGAATTAATTATTTAAAACTAACAGGCAAAACCAATGTTAAAGATAGATTTGAGTTAATAGAGCAATTTAATACAGATGAAAATATAAAACTATTTTTAATTTCATTAAAGGCTGGAGGAACAGGAATTAACCTAACATCAGCTGATATGGTAATACATTATGACCCATGGTGGAATTTATCAGTAGAAAATCAAGCAACAGATAGAACGCACAGAATTGGACAAACAAAAAAAGTACAGGTATATAAATTAATAACAAAAAACTCAATAGAAGAAAAAATATACGACTTACAACAAAGAAAAAAAGAATTAATTGATAATATGCTAAGTACAGATACCAAATTTATAAATAAATTATCTAAGGAAGATATATTAGGATTATTTGAATAGGAGGGGAACCAAAAGGTTCAGACCCCTTTTGGTTCCCCTCACGATAAATTACAATTTATACGAGGAGAAAAATGAAGGATTATATTAATGTAATAGGAGGAGGCCTTGCTGGTTGCGAGGCAGCTTACCAAATAGCAAAAAGAGGAATAAAAGTTAAGTTATATGAAATGAAACCAATAAAATTTTCACCAGCACATTCAAGCGAAAATTTTGCAGAAGTAGTATGTAGTAATTCTTTTAAATCTAATTTATTAACAAATGCATGTGGTTTGCTTAAAGAGGAGTTAAGAATTTTAGATTCTTTACTTATAAAGTGTGCAGATGAAACTTCAGTTCCGGCAGGACAAGCTTTGGCAGTAGATAGAGAAAAATTTTCAAAATTAGTAACTGAAAAAATAAAAAATAATTCTAATATAGAGATAATAAATAAAGAAGTTCAAGAAATAGAAGACGATGCGATTACAATTATTGCTACTGGACCATTAACGTCTGAAAAAATGTCTAATAAAATATTAGAGTTAACAGGTGAAAATGAATTATATTTTTATGATGCTGCTGCACCAATTGTTTCTAAAGATAGTATTGACTTTAATATTGCTTTTTATGGAGATAGATATAGCCAAGAGAAAAAGAAAGATGAAAGCATTAAAAAATGGCAGAAGAGACAAGAACTAGAATGTAAAGACTACATTAATCTTCCAATGAATAAAGATGAATATGAAACTTTTTGGAATGAATTAGTAAATGCAGAAATAGTAACATTGCATGATTTCGAGAAAAGGGAAATATTTGAAGGATGTATGCCTATCGAGATAATGGCTAAAAGAGGAATAGATACATTAAGATTTGGTCCATTAAAACCAGTTGGTTTTGATGATCCACGAACAGCTAAAAGACCATATGCTGTTGTACAATTAAGGCAAGATAATAAAGAAGCTACGATTTATAATTTAGTTGGATTTCAAACTAATTTAAAGTTTGGCGAACAAAAAAGAGTTTTTTCATTAATACCAGGATTGCAAAATGCAGATTTTGTTAAATATGGTGTAATGCATAGAAATACATATATTAATTCTAGTAAATTATTGGATGAAACATATAAATTAAAAACAAGTACAAATATATTTTTTGCAGGTCAAATATCTGGTGTTGAAGGATATGTAGAGTCAATTAGTTCTGGATTTGTTGCAGGATTAAATGCTACTAGATTATATAATAATAAAGAGGTTATTAAATTCCCAAACAAAACAGTGATTGGAGCATTAGCACAATATATATCAACACCAAATGAAAAGTTTCAACCAATGAATGCAAATTTTGGAATATTACCAGAGTTGAAAGAAAAGGTTAAAGATAAAAAATTGAGATATTCCAAATTATCTCAAATATCATTAGATGCAATAAGGGAGTATGTATAAGCTCTTTTATTGCTTTTTTATTACATTTATATTACATTTTAAAAAAATGTAACATAAATATTGAATACAAATTGAAATTAGATTATACTAAAATTAGATTAGTATTTGCAAAAAGTAGAAAAATATGGTAAAATATATATTATGTAAATTAATCTGTGGAGGTTATTATGGATATTGATTTATTAATTAATAGGAAGAAGAATGCAGAAATATATAAAGAGCAAATAAGTGCTTTGAAAGAGGAAATATCTCAACTAAAATCTAAAAAAACATTAACAATGTTCTTAGAAGAAAGAAAACAATATGAACAAGAAATAGAAAACAAAGAACAAGAATTAGAAGAATGCCAAGCTAAATACAATGAAAAAAGAACATTAATTGAGGATGATATAGAAAAAGAAAAGAATGAATTTAAAAAACAGTATAAAGAAATGGAAGGAAGAAAGATTTCTAAAAAAGATTATGAAGAATTGGCAGAAAATAAAAAAGAAAAAGAAGAAGAATTAAAGCAATATACAGACATAGAAATTCCAGAGCTTCAAGAAAAAATAAATTCGGTAACAAACAAAGCGTTAACTATGGGTTATGATTTTGATATTGCATCTTTAGCTAAGGATTTAGAAAATAAAGTTGCATATAAAACTTATTTACAAGAAGAAATTGATGGAATTAATGCAAGACTAGATGATTCAATTGTTGTTGAAGATAATATGGAAAAATTAAAAAATGTTTTATATTTTGATATGAGACTTGCAGATTTAAATTATGATAATCTAGAAAATTGGTATGAAAAAGAATTACAAAATTCACCAGCACAAGATTCAATGGTACAAGAACCACCGGTACAAGAACCACCTGTACAAGAACCACCAGCACAAGAGCCACCAGTACAAGAACCACCGGTACAAGAACCACCAGTACAAGAACCACCGGTACAAGAACCACCAGTACAAAATCCACCAGTACAAAATCCACAAATAAAAAATCCACAAATAAAAAATCCACCAGTAGCACAACTACAAACTAAATTAAGAAAAACTAAAAATGGATTTTCAAAAATTTTGAAATCATCTATAAAAATAGATGCTCAAAGTGGAAGAATTTATTATACTAATGAAAAAAATGATCAAGTAAAAGAAGCTGGCATTGAGTATCCTAAAGAGTATTGGAATGATAAACATATATTAAATTTATTAACAGGAATAGCTGAAAGATATAATATAGAGCCAGAAGTAGTTGCAAGAAGATGCGATCCTAATATTATTAATATGTTAGAAGATAATCCAAATGAATTAGAATGTTATGTTGATGCTATATATGGAGAAAAACAGTTACCTATAAATTTTGAAGTATCATATGATCTAAAGGGAATGTATGATGTAGATTTCTTGAAAAATTCAGAAAAAAGATATATGGCAAGAAGAGCGAGATATGCGGAGTTTGTTGGAGCTAAAGTAGAAAAAGATGCTTTGTTGGATAGAATTAAAGGATTTATAAAATCACATGTAAGTAAAAATACAAGAAATAAATTAGTAGAAGCAAAGAAAAAAGAATTACTTACGAATTTTACAGGAAGAGACCTTTATTCTAGTAAAGAAAAAGAATCAATAATGAATTTCAAAGGATCAAGAAATGAATTCCTTGATTTTTGTGAAAGCTTGAAACAACAAAATTATGATATGTCCGAATTGAAGTCAACAATATATATAAAATTAAAAGAGTATAATAATAATAATGTGTCAAAAGATAATTTTATAGATAAATTAAAAGTGGCTCCTAGAGAGACTATGAAACAATTATATCATTATACTAGTGATAAACTTAATAAATCTAAATTATTAAATAGTGTAAAAATGAATAGTAAGATAGTAGGAAGAAAGATAACAGGATATGTAAATGGAGAAAATCCTTTAAAAATTAAAAGCGATGTAAACAAAATAAAAGAAGACTATCAATCAAGATAATTTAAAAATACCAGATTTAATCTGGTATTTTTTTATATTTATGTTACAATATATATGGTGAATATTAAATGAGTTTGAGATTTATTTATGGTAAAAGCGGAACTGGAAAAACAAGTTTGTGCTTCGACAAAATTAATAATTTAATAAAAGAAAATAAGAAAATATATATAATAACTCCAGAACAATTCTCTTTTTCGGCTGAGAAGCATTTAATGAATGTTTTAGATAGTAAAGCTATCATGTGTGCCGAAGTTATAACTTTTAAGCGTATAGCACATAGAATTATAAATAGTGAAGGAAATGAAGCAAAAGAAAACATAACAAATTGTGGAAAAGCTATGCTGTTATCATATATAATGGAGAAACAGAAAAACAACTTGAAGTTTTTAGGAAAGACAGATAAAAATTTAGATTTAAGCTTAAGAATGATAACAGAACTTAAAAAAAATAATGTAGACGATAAGCTATTAAATGAGAAAAAGGAAACAATAGAAGATAAATATATAAAATTAAAATTAAATGACATTAGTATTTTATATGAGGAATTTAATAATGCAATAAATAGCAAATATTTAAATGATGATGATTTACTTAGCATTGTTAAAGAGAAAATTTGTAAAAGTAATATGTTTAAAGATGCCTATGTGTTTATTGATGAATTTGCAGGTTTTACAAAACAAGAATATAGTATAATAGAAGAATTAATAAAAGAGGCAAATGAAGTAGATATTACAATTTGTACAGATTCTATTGATGTTAATTGCAACCCAGATACAGATATATTCGCAGCTAATAAAAAAACTGTACAAAAACTAAAAGAAATTGCGTTAAAAAACAATGTAAAAATTATAGAGCCAATTAAGCTTGAAAAGATATATAGATTTAAGAGTAATGAGCTGGAATACTTATCAAATAATCTTTATAATATAAATCCTAGTAAATATTTAGAGGATAGTAATAATATTAGATTATTCCTTGCAAATAATAATTATACTGAAATTGAATATGTAGCTAATAATATAATTGAACTTGTAAGAGATAAAGATTATAGATATAAGGACATATCTGTTATTACAAAGAATACAGAGGATTATTCAAGTCTTATTAAATCAATATTCAGAAAATACAACATACCAGTATTTATAGATGAAAAAAAAGATTTGAATCAGAATATACTTGTAAAATACATAATTGCTTTATTGGAAATATATTCTAAAAGTTTTTCAATGGAAGCTGTTATTAATTATATAAAAACAGGTTTTGTTGATTTAGAAGATGAAGAAATTTTTGAATTTGAGAATTATTGCAAAAGATCTGGAATTAATGGAATAAAAAAGTTTAGTAATAAGTTTGAAGTTAAAGTAGATAAAAATAGTAATATTGAAGAATTAAATTGTATAAAAGATAAAATTATAAATCCATTATTAAAATTAAAAGAAAATTTAAATAGAGATAAAACGATAAAAGATATAACTCTAGAAATATATACATTTTTAGAAAAAAATAATATTAGAAATATATTACAAAATAAAATTGCATTTTTTGAAAAAAGTGGCAATATAGAGTTGGCTAATATTTATAACACAAGTTGGGACTTATTAATAGATATCTTAGATGAGTTAGTATTAGTTTTAGGCAATGAAAAAATTAGTTTCGAAAATTATATTAATTTGTTTAAGGTTGGAATAAATAATTCATCTCTAGGAAAGATTCCAGCAACTTTAGATGAAGTAATAGTAGGGGATGTAGATAGAAGCAGAAGTGAAGATAAAAAAGCTGTATTTATAATAGGCTTAAATGACGGAAAATTTCCAAGTAATAGTAAAAATGAAGGGTTTATCAATGATGAAGAAAGAATCTATTTAAGAGAAAAAGGCTTAGAACTTGCTAAAACAACCAAAGAACAATTATATGATGAAAATTTTAATATATATAAAGCTTTTAGTGTTGCAAAGGAAATACTATTTTTATCTTATTCTGCATCAGACAATGATGGAAAAGGACTTAGAAAATCTATTTTATTAAATAAAATAAAAAAGATTTTTCCAAAGTTAAAAGAACAAAGCGATATAATAGAACAAAAAACATATATTTCTTCAAAAGATGTAACATTTGATTTGCTATTATTGAATTTAAGAAAATATTTAGATGGTGAAAAAATTGATGATATTTGGTTTAGAATATATGACATATATATGAAAGATAGAATGTATAACGAAAGATTAATTACAGCATTAAATGGATTTGATTACACTAATATTCCTAATAATCTTAATCAAGATAATATACAAAAACTATATGGAGATAGTCTTGAAACAAGTATTTCCAAGTTAGAAAGTTATAGAAGATGTCCATTTTCATATTATTTAAAATATGGCTTGAAATTGTCTGAAAATACAGAACTTAAGTTGCAAAATATGGACACAGGAACATTTATGCATGAAGTTATAGATGAATTTTTTATTACTATAAACAAAGAAAAATTAAATTTAAAAGAAATGTCAGAAGAAGAAATAGAACAAATAGTTAAAGAAATAGTAGATAATAAGTTGAAGTTAAGTGAAAATTATGTTTTCAATGCAATTCCTAAGTATATTGTGCTTTCAAAAAGACTAAAAAAAGTTATAATAAAAGCTATAAAATATATTGTCAAAACTTTAAAATATAGTGATTTTAAAGTTTTGAATACTGAAGCAGAATTCGGAACAGGAAAGAATTATGACCCAATAGAAGTCAACTTAGAAAATGGAAAAAGAGTTCAAATAATTGGAAAAATAGATAGAATAGATATTGCAGAAAATAAAGATGGTAGATATATAAGAATAATAGATTATAAATCATCTATAAAAAATATAGACTTAAATGAGGTTGTAGCTGGTATTCAAATTCAATTATTAACATATTTAGATGCAGTATCTAAAAAAGAAGAAGCTATTCCTGCAGGAACACTATATTTTAGTTTAATAGATCCAGTAATAAAAGCAAAAAATAAGCATTTAACAAGTGAACAACTTGAACAAGAGATACGTAATAATTTCAAAATGAATGGACTTATATTAGGTGATGTAAATGTAGTAAAGATGATGGACAATAATCTAGTAAATGGAAATTCCAATATAGTACCAGCATATATAGATAAAGAAGGTAATTTAAGCAAAAATAAACCAAGCATACTAGAAAAAGATGAGTTTGAAAAATTACAAATAAAAATAGAAAAAGTAATTAAAGCAATATCACAAGATATATTAAGTGGACAAATACAACAAAAACCAGTATACTTGTATAAGAATAAAAAAACAGCTTGTGATTATTGTAATTTTAAAGCAATATGTGGATTTAATCCTAAAATGTGCAATAACAATTATAACTATGTTCCAAATGCATCAAAAGCAGAAATTTTAGAAAAATTGTAACTTGTGTAAGGAGATTTTATGAAAGATTTATCAAATGAAAATGTTATCCATATAAACAAAAATGGAATACAATATATTCAATTTAAAAGATTATTACAATATAAAAATATAACTCACTGTTTTACCTTAAAGCCATTGAATTTTGCAGGTTATGATACTTATGAATTAAAAAAGAATGAGGTTGATAAAGCATATACAGATATTTGTAGTGCAATTAACATTTCTGTTGATGATATCTGCAGACCAAAACAAACACATACAGATAGAGTAGAAAAAATTGTTGATGGCGATGAAGGAATATATAATCCTAAATTTGATGATGTAGATGCTTTAACAACAAATATAAAAAATAAAGCTTTAACTTTGTGCTTTGCGGATTGCACACCACTATTATTTTTTGACCCAGTAAAAAATGTAATTGCTAATACTCATTCGGGTTGGAAGGGCACATATCAAGAGATTGGTTCTAAAACAGTAAAAAAACTAATCGAAGAATATGGATGCAATCCTGAAGATTTAATATGTTGTATTGGACCACATATTAGAAAATGTCATTTTGAAGTTGACAAAGATGTTAGAGATATGTTTTATAATAAGTTTAAAAACTTAAAAAACATAGATAATTATATAATTGGAAAAGGGCCTAAATATTATATAGATACTCTAGGAATAAATACAGAAAATTTATTAAACTTAGGCTTGAAAAAAGAAAATATAATAGATAGCAAAATTTGTACAGTATGCGAAAGTGATATTTGTCATTCTTTTAGAGCTGAAAAAGAAAAAGCAGGAAGAAGTATATCATTAATAGAATTAATTTAAGGAGAATGTTATGGTACCAGAAGCTATAAAAGCAGGAGATGTAATTGGAGTTGTTGCTCCATCTGAGATTATAAAAGAAGAAGAAATAGAAGAAATTGAAAGTTCTAAAAAGTTTTTTGAAAATCTAGGATATAAAATAAAATTTGGAAAATATGTAAAAGAAAATTCAACTGGCTATGGGGCAACTGCAAAACAAAAAGCAGAAGATTTAAATAATGCATTTAAAGACAAAGAAGTCAAAGCTATTATTTGTGCAAAAGGTGGCTGGGACTGTAATGCTACATTTGATTATTTAGATTATGACTTAATAAAAGAAAATCCTAAAATAATATGTGGATATAGCGATATAACAGCGCTTTGTAATATTATTTATTCAAAAACAGGACTTGTAACTTTTAATGGGTCTAATTTTAAATCTATATCAGATTGGAATGGCGTAGATAAGTATTCTGCAAATGAATTAATAAAAAGATTACAAGATAAAAGTTTAGAATTTGGTACAAAAGAAGATAAATATGATACAATAAAACCAGGGAAGGCAAAAGGAATATTAGTTGGAGGAAATTTAAGTTTAGTAACAGGGCTTGTTTCTGGAAAATATAAAATGGATTTTACAGATAAAATTTTATTTATAGAAGAACTAGCTTATGAATCAAATCCGAGTTTTGTAAGTCATTACTTGTATCATTTAAAACAAAATGGAGTATTTGACCAAATAAAAGGTATATGGGTAGGCAATTATGAACATGAAAGTCAAATAGCACTTGAGAAAATATTATTAGATGTGTTGGATGGAGAATATGATTTTCCAATAATAAAATCAAATAATTTTGGACATTGTGAAAGAAAAACTGTAATTCCGATAGGCACAATGGCAGAAATAAATACAGAAGAAAACGTAAAAATTAAGTTGTTAGAAAATTGTGTGAGGTAATATATGTACGAAACATGGGAAGAATTAGAAGCTTCAATTGAAAATTGTAATAAATGTAAATTATGTACTGGCAGAAAAAACATTGTATTTGGTTGCGGAAATAAAAATGCAAATATAATGTTTATTGGAGAAGGACCAGGAGCAGACGAAGATATTCAAGGGGAACCATTTGTTGGTAAGGCCGGACAACTTATGAATAAAGCATTTGAAGCCTTGGATATAAAAAGAGAAGATGTATATATTGCAAATATTGTAAAATGTAGACCACCTAAAAATAGAAATCCAGAAAAAGATGAAGCAATGGCTTGTATGGATTATTTAAGAAACCAAGTAATGCTTATAAAACCTAAAATAATAGTACTTTTAGGAAGTGTAGCGCTTAAAAATATACTTGGGGAAGAATATGGAATAACATCAGCTAGAGGAAAATGGATAGAAAAGAAGGGGATTTGGTATATGCCAACATTTCATCCAGCAGCACTTTTGAGAGATGAAAGTAAAAAAATAGATTTTTGGAGAGATTTGAAATTAGTAAAGGAAAAAATGTAGAGTGAAAATGGGTTGTAGTAAAATAGAAGAAATAAATGAAAAAGCTAAGTATTGTTTAAATTGCAAAAATAAACCTTGCAAAAAAGGATGCCCTTTGCAAAACAATATACCAGACTTTATTAATTGCGTAAAAGAGGGAAAATATGAAGAAGCATTTGAAATACTAAGCCAAACTACTATCTTTGAACCAATATGTGGAAGAATATGTCCACATAAGAAACAATGTGAAGGTAGTTGTGTAAGAGGTATAAAAGGAAATAGTGTTGATATTGGAGAGTTAGAAACATTTATAGGAGATTTTGCATTAAATAATATTAATTTTAAGAAGAATGATTTAAATGTAAATGGTAAAAGGGTAGCAATTATAGGTTCAGGGCCATCAGGATTAGCATGTAGTTATTTGTTATCACAAAATGGTTATAAAGTTTCTATATTTGAAAAACATTCTAAACTTGGAGGATTATTAAGATATGGAATACCAAACTTTAGACTAGATAAAAAACTATTAGATGATTGGATAGAAAAATTTATTCTAAATGATAATATTGAAACACATGTAAATACTGAATTAGGAAAAGATATAAGTATAGAAAAATTAGAATCAGAGTTTGATTATATTGTCCTTTCATTTGGAGCTAATATATCTAGTAGAATGAACATTCCTGGGGAAGAATTAGATTTTGTATTAGGTGGAAATGAATTATTAGAATATAAAAATATGCCAGATTTTAGAAATAAAGAAGTAGCTGTAATTGGTGGCGGAAATGTAGCGATGGATTCTGCAAGAACAATAAAAAGATTAGGGGCAAAAAAAGTTAAGATTATTTATAGAAGATCAGAAGCAGAAATGCCAGCAGAAGTTAAAGAAATAGAGGCTGCAAAAAATGAAGGAATAGAATTTTTATTTAAAACCAATATTTTAAAAGCATTTTATGATAAACAAAATAGAAAAATAGAATGTATAAAAACTGAATTAGTACAAAAAAGAAATGAAATTCGTAGAGTTCCAGTGAATATAGAAAAAAGTAATTATTTAATGGATATTGATTATGTTATAATGGCAGTTGGCTCAAAACCTGACAATAATTTAATTAATATACTTAATTTAAAACTTAATGAATGGGGATATTTAAAAACCTACGAAAATTATAGCACATCAAAAGAAAAAATATATGCAATTGGAGACGTTGCAGGAAATAAACAAACTGTGGCATGGGCAGCTAGAAGTGGATTTGATTGTGCTAAAAATATAATTAATAAAGAAAAATAAAGAAGCATTTTAAATGCTTCTTTGTTTTTATTTCATATTAATATCATTGTAATTATAATTACGGTTTTTATTATAATTGTAACCAATTAAAGTTTTAATTTTTCTAATTATATTTCCAAATAAAGTTTCTTTTACTGGAATTAATGCTAAAGGTTTACTTGGCATATTATTATATCTTTTTTCTAAATCAGCCATTTTATTAATATAGTAATCATTGAAAAATGTATAATCGTCTGTAACACCAATAAAGTTTCTATATGTGTACAATGCATTTCTGTAATTTTCCATACTTTTTGGAGTATATAATGAGTCAAATAGATTATCAAAAAAACTTGTGAAAATTCTATTTTGAGTCATTAAAAATCCTTTTTTTATTGTTTCTTTTAATTTTGCAGATTTTTTCATAAGTTTCGCTGTTTCAGCTGTTATTATATTACTATTCTGCACTTTTTCTAAAATTTCATTTAATTGATCTTCTAGGTACATAATAGAATTTATATTATTTTTTATTATTTCAAAATCTTCTTTACTTGTTAAAGTAATAAACTTATTTTTGAAGTTATCATTTCCATATAAGGTACTATTATATAAAACATATTCACCTGTTATATATGCCATTTGTCTTACTAAATTACATTCTAAAGTATAGTAATCTGGACTATTAGAAGGAAGCTCAATGTCAAAATATTTAACTGTATCAAATTTTGCTTTACTACACTTCATAGTCATTAATTGAACAGCAGCTTCGTTTAAAGCCATTCCAGAAAGCTTTATGTCTGTAAAATCACAAAGACCAAGTTTAATTAATTTATTTTTAGAATTGACTTCACTTTGCAAAGAATGAATACATTCATGAATTGCTACATCGCTTAAGTTCTCTAAATCTGTATTTTCTGCAAAATAAATTGATGAGTTTTTATAAAAGTATTTTGCAGCTACACCACTAGGAATCTTTGCTATGTACATGTTAAGTCTAGAAATTCTAGTAAATAATTCATGATAATTAAAATTTTGCTCTGGAAAATTATCTACTAATTTCTTTGCAATATTTGCAGCAATGCTATTTACTTTAAGAGTATTTAATTGTGTAATTACTTCAATTCCTTCTTTTCGAAGGTCAGATTTTATACTCACTTTAATTTTCTCTCCTTTGTATAACATACCAACAATATTATATACTATAAATCTCCAAAAATACAACAAAATTTGCATAAAAAAATATTACATTTATGTTACAAAATGCTAAAAATTTAGTTTGCAATACTAGGTTAATTATGTTAGAATTTAATTGTTTAAAGATACTAATTATTTGGAAGGTGATATATATGAATATAGAAAAAATAAAAGATGTTTTATCACATCAAAATTTTATAACATCAATAATTGCATTAATTGTAATTTTTGTTATATATCAGATTATAAAGAAGATAATTAATATAATAGTGAGTAAAATAGATTCTAAAAATACAAGAAATTATAAAAAGAAAAAAACATATTTAAAATTGGTTAACAGTTGTTTTAAATATGTGTTTGTAGTACTTGCAATTTTGATTGTTTTACAAGTAAATGGAATAGATGTAACATCTATAATTACTGGATTAGGAATAGTATCTATAATAGTAGGTTTAGCATTGCAAGATGCATTAAAAGATATTATTATGGGCTTTAATATTATAGTAGATAATTATTTTTCAGTTGGAGATGTTGTAAAAATAGATGATGTAGAGGGTAAAGTTATTGGATTAGGAATTAAGAATACTAAAATAGAAGATATAAATAATCCTAATATACTTGTTATTGCAAATAGAAATATAAGTAAAGCAAAAGTTTTAGCCAATAGATTTGATATAGATATTCCACTTCCATATGAAGAAAACATACAAAAGATGGAAGGCGTTTTAAACGAAATTATAAATAAAGTAAAAGAAAATGTTGATGTAAATGATATAAAATATGAAGGTGTGAGTGAATTTTCGGATTCAGCAATAAAATATAAATTAAGAGTATGGTGCAAAATAGAAAATAAATTTCAAGTACAAAGAGCAATATTAAGAATAGTAAAAATAGAACTTGACGAGAAAAATATACAAATTCCATATAATCAACTTGACGTACATACAAAATAAAAAATAGGAGAATAAAGTGAGAAAAGTTTGGGATATATTAAGAAAGAATGTGCTATGGAGTTCTTTAATAAATATATTAGTAGTTATATTAGTATATTTCTTATTAAAAATATTCAATATTACATTTAGGCAATGGGTGTACTATTTTGTTTTCTCTATAACAGTAATTGGTATTATTATAGGATCTGTACAGATTGCAAAAAGAAGAGGGAAGAAAACGAAAGCTCTGTTTATATTTTTAGGTATTGTGATTGCTATTATTATAGTAATATTTTGGAAAATTATTTTACTAGTATTTGCCTTTTCATATAAGCCAGAGCATATTGTTACTAAAGATAATAAAAAATATGTTGCATATGTAATAGCTTTTAAACAGGTTGAAGTGGAGTATTATGATTATATAAATTTTTTCTTAGTTGGAAATAGATTAAAATTAAGAGAAGAATTTGGAAGAGGAGGTTATGACCCCTTTGATGGTGAGCATAATGATAAAAAAGTATTAAGATATTATTATTATGATAATAACAATAATGTTATTAATACAAATGATGAGCTGTATAACAAATTAAAATCAAGAGACTCTAAAACCAATACAATTGAGGAATCTAATGATAATTTATCAGAAGTAACTGAAACATCAACTATAAAACAAGATATAATTTATGAAAAAAGAATTAATGATAAAATAGTTATAAGAGTAATAAATAAAGGAGACATTTTAGCACAAAGGTCAATAATTGGAATTGAGAAAACGGTTAATAATGGAGAAACGTGGAATGAACAATTAGAAACAAGTGATGGAGTTATTCAAATTCATAATGGGGCAAAATTTGTTTTTATAAATGAAAATATAGGTTTTATTAATGATCCTGGATTAGCAGGAACAAATGGAGAAAATAGTGGTTTGCTAGTAACAACAAATGGGGGTAAAAGCTTTTCAGATGTCATATTTAAGAATTCTATGCAAGGATTTCACATAGAGGATGTACCATATTTAGAGAATAATATGTTAAAACTTAAAGTTTATAAAATAGAAAATTATGAAAAAAAATATTATTATTTATATAGTGAGGACAATGGAAAAACTTGGGATTGTTAGAAAATGGATAATTTAAAAGGAGAAGAATAGATAATGGAGAAAGAAAACGGAGTGCCACTATTTTTGATAGAAAAATTAAATAAACAATATGGAGAAGAAATAACTAATAAAATATTAAACGGGTATTCACAAAATAGAGTGGTAAGTTTAAGAGTAAATACTATAAAAGCTACTTCTCAAGAGATATGTAATGAGCTTTTAAGAAATAATATAGAATTTGAGAAGGTAAGTTTTTGTGATGATGCATTAGTTATAAAGAACACTAATGAAGAAAAAATTAAAGAACTTGATATTTATAAAAATGGAAGTATTTATTTACAAAGCTTATCTTCAATGTTGCCACCAATTATTCTAAAACCAAAGGAAAATGAAGATATATTAGACATGACTGCAGCACCGGGTGGAAAAACAACTCAAATTGCAGCATTAACAAATAATAAAGCACATATAACTGCTTGTGAGATGAATAATATTAGAATAGAAAAATTGAAATATAATGTGCAAAAACAGGGGGCAACAAATGTTAGTATTTTAAAGGAAGATAGTAGGAGATTAAATGATTATTTCGCTTTTGATAAGATATTACTTGATGCACCATGTAGCGGAAGCGGAACAATAGAATTAGAAAATAAAAAAACATATAATGGATTTACTGAAAAATTATTAGAAAAAACAACTCAAAGCCAGCTTACATTATTAAAAAAAGCATTAAAAATTTTAAAACCAGGACATGAAATGGTATATTCAACCTGTTCAATTCTACAAGAGGAAAATGAAGATATAATTAGCAAAGCAATTAAAGGCGCAAAGGTAGAAGTTGTTCCCATAGAAATTCAAGGAGATATTCCAAAACTACCTTGCAAAATAGAAGGAGCGCTTTGTGTTGCACCAACTAAGTATTATGAAGGATTTTTCGTTGTAAAACTAAAAAAGATAAAATAAAAATCACCAATTGGTGATTTTTATTTTACAACTATATTATAAATTTTATTCTTAACGTAAATTTCTTTTATAATTGTTTTACCTTCTAATTGTGTTTTGACAGCTTCATGAGCCTTTTCTTTTATAATAGCTTCATCAGTATCATAAGCTATTGTGATTGTTGTTTTTAATTTGCCGTTTACTTGTATTGGTAAGTTATATTCCTCATCTTTACATTTTTCTTCATTATATGTAGGCCATGCTTCATATGATATTGTGTTATCGTGACCTAGAATATTCCATAATTCTTCAGTAATATGTGGTGCTACGGGGTTTAATAATTTTAAAAATCCTTCTGCATATTTTTTTGGTAATATTGCTTCTTTATTAGCTGCATTTATAAATATCATCATCTGACTTATTGCAGTATTAAAGTTCATAGTTTCATAATCATTTGTTACTTTTTTAACTGTAAAGTTATATACTTTTTCTAAGTTCTTGTTTTCAATTTCTTGAATTTTATTAGATTCTACAAATAATCTCCAAACTCTATCTAAGAAGTTTTTAGAACCTGCAATTCCATTTGGATCCCAAGGCTTAGCAGCATCTATTGGTCCCATGAACATTTCATAAATTCTTAAACTATCTGCACCATATTGTTTAACCATATCATCTGGATTTACAACATTGCCTTTTGATTTAGACATTTTTTCTCCATTTGATCCTAAAATCATACCTTGATGACGAAGTTTTGCAAATGGTTCTTTTACAGGTACTATACCTTTATTATATAGATAGTTATTCCAAAATCTTGAATATAATAAATGCCCAACAGCGTGCTCTGGTCCACCAACATATAAGTCAACTGGAAGCCAATGTTTTAACAATTCTGGGTTTGCAATTTCTTCGTTGTTATTTGGATCAATATATCTTAAGAAATACCAACTAGAAGCTGCACTACCAGGCATTGTACTTGTTTCTCTTTTTCCTTTTTTACCATCAATTTCAACGTTAACCCAATCAGTTGCTTTTTCTAATGGTGAAGATCCAGATTTTGAAGGACGATAATCTTCAAGTACGGGTAAAACAAGTGGTAAATCTTTATCATCTAAAACAATCATATCATCTCCAACATGAACAATAGGAATAGGTTCACCCCAATAACGTTGTCTTGCAAAAATCCATTCTCTTAATTTATAATTTACTTTTTTCTCTCCAATTCCTTTTTCTTCAAGCCATGAAATAATTTTATTAATTGCGTCTTCTTTATTTAATCCATTTAAGAAATCAGAATTAATATGTAATCCATCACCAGTAAATGCTTCTTTAGATACGTCTCCACCATCTAAAACTGGAATAATATCTAAACCGAATTTTTTAGCAAAAGCATAATCTCTTTCATCATGTGCTGGAACAGCCATAATAGCACCAGTTCCATAAGAGGCTAAAACATAATCTGAAATCCATATTGGAATTTCTTTTCCATTTACAGGGTTAATTGCATATGCACCTGTAAATACACCAGTTTTTTCTTTATTTAATTCTGTTCTTTCTAAGTCAGATTTTGCACTACAAACTTTTTTATATTCTTCAACAGCATTCTTTTGTTCTGCGGTTGTAATAATATCTATAAATTTGTGCTCTGGAGCTAATACGCAATATGTAGCTCCAAATAAAGTATCTGCTCTTGTTGTGAATACTGTAAATTCTAAATCGTGATTTGCAACTTTAAATTTTACATGGGCTCCAACAGATTTGCCAATCCAATTTCTTTGAATTTCCTTTGTGGATTCAGGCCAATCTATGTTATCTAGTCCAGCAAGTAATGTTTCTGCATACTTAGGAATGTCTAGTACCCATTGCTTCATATTCTTACGAACAACAGGGAAACCACCTCTTTCAGATTTTCCATCTATTATTTCGTCATTTGCAAGAACAGTCCCTAATTCTTCACACCAGTTAACAGGCATATCTATAAACTTTGCAAGACCATCTTTGTATAATTGTTTAAAAATCCATTGTGTCCATTTATAATAAGAAGGATCACAAGTTGAAAGTTCTCTATCCCAATCAAAAGAAAAACCAAGCATTTTTAATTGCCTTTTAAATGTTTCAATATTTTGCTTTGTAAAAATATCTGGATGATTACCAGTTTTTATTGCATATTGCTCTGCTGGAAGACCAAAAGAATCCCAACCCATTGGATGTAAAACATTATATCCATTCATTCTTTTAAATCTAGCCATTATATCTGTTGCAGTATAACCCTCTGGATGCCCAACATGTAAACCTTGACCAGATGGATATGGAAACATATCTAAAGCGTAATATTTAGGTTTAGAAAAATCCCATACATCAGTCTTAAAAGTCTTATTTTTGTCCCAATATTCTTGCCATTTCTTTTCTATATTTTGAAAATCATATGCCATTTATTTATCACATTCTTTCTATTTAAGTATATTAATATACGACATTATACACTATTTTAAAGAGAAAATAAAGGGTAATGTAAAAAAGATATTTACTTTTTTGAAATTTATATTTATAATTATAAAAGTTTGAAAATAAAAAAGAGGGAGAAAATGCCTAAAAAATTACTAATAACAGAAAAACCTTCTGTGGCAATGGAGTTTTCTAAAGCTTTAAAGCAAAATACGGTTAGAAAAAATGGCTATTTAGAGTCTGATGATTGGATTATAACTTGGTGTGTAGGACACTTAGTTACTATGTCTTATCCAGAGGCTTATGATGAAAAACTTAAATTTTGGAGATTAGATACATTGCCTTTTTTACCAGAAGAATATAAATATGAAATAATACCAGCGGTTAAAAATCAATTTGAAATAGTACAAAGTTTGTTGCAAAGAGAAGATGTTGAAGAAATATATAATGCAGGAGACTCTGGACGTGAAGGAGAATACATACAAAGACTTGTATTTATGATGGCAAAACCAAATCCAAATGCTAAAATGAAAAGAGTATGGATAGATTCACAAACAGAGGAAGAAATATTAAGAGGAATAAGAGAAGCGAAAGATTTGTCAGAATATGACAGCTTATCTGATTCAGCTTATTTAAGGGCAAAAGAAGATTATCTAATAGGAATTAATTTCTCAAGATTATTATCAATAATATATGGCAGACGTTTAGCCAAAGAGATAGATGAGGAAAAAGTTTCTATTTCTGTTGGAAGAGTTATGACTTGTGTGCTTGGAATGGTTGTAATAAGAGAAAGAGAAATAAGAAACTTTGTTAAAACTAAATATTATAAACTAATTGGAAAATTTGGTAGTGGAGAAGCAGAATTTGATGCGGAATGGAAAGTAAATGAAAAATCAAAAATGTATAATTCTCCCAAATTATACAATGATAGTGGCTTTAAAAAGTTGGAAGATATAAAGGGATTTATAAATTACTTAAAAGATAAACAAGCAGAAATTATAGAAGTCAAAAAACAAAAACAAAAGGAAAATGCTCCACTTTTATTTAACCTAGCAGAAATTCAAAATGAGTGTACAAAAATATTTAAAATAAAGCCGGATGAAACATTAGATATTATTCAAAATTTATATGAAAAAAAATTAGTTACATATCCAAGAACAGATGCAAGGGTTTTATCAACAGCTGTTGCAAAAGTTATAACTAAAAACTTAAATGGAATTTCTAGAGGCTTCAAAGATGAGGAAATTCAAGGATATATTAATAAGATGGTAGAGGAAAAGTATTCTACTAATTTAGTAAAGACAAAATATGTTAATGATTCTAAAATAACAGACCATTATGCTATAATTCCAACAGGACAAGGATATGAAAACTATGATGCATTACCAGAACTTCATAAAAGAGTTTATAAAATAATAGTAAAAAGGTTTTTGAGTATTTTTTATCCTCCAGCAGAATATAGCAAAATTAATGTAACTGTTAAAGTTGAAGATGAATTATTTTATGCAAATGGAAGAGTGTGTATAAATAGAGGATATTTGGAAGTTTTAAAACCAGAAGTTTCAAATGACTCTACCAAAGAACAAGACAAAGATGCAACTCAAAATAATTTAGAAGTTCTAACTTCATTAAAAAAAGGACAAATAATACAAATAAATAATTTCGAAACTAAGGATGCTGAAACATCACCACCTAATAGGTATAATTCTGGATCTATGATTTTAGCCATGGAAAATGCAGGAAAATTAATTGAAGATGAAGAACTAAGAGAACAAATAAAAGGTGCAGGAATAGGAACAAGTGCAACAAGAGCCGAAATTATAAAAAAATTAGAAAGAATAAAATACATAAATATAAATAATAAAACACAAATAATAACTCCAACTCAAAAAGGAGAAAAAATATTTGATATTGTATATGCTTCAATGCCAGATATGTTAAATCCCAAATTAACAGCAAGCTGGGAAAAAGGGTTGGACATGGTTGCAAAAAAAGAAATACAACCTAATATATTTATGGATAAATTGGAAAAATATATTCATTCTAAAATTGACAAGTTAGTAGTTAAGATGTAAAAATATATCACCTAATTATTATAGAAAAATATAATATATTAGGTGATTTTTATGTTTAGAGGGATTAAAGAATTATACTTAGATGCTAAGAATATAAGTGATAAAGATCCGGCAAGTAGAAATGTTTTGTATGTAATTCTACTTTATCCAGGTTTTCATGCACTATTGTTTTATAGAATAGCTCATTTTTTTAGTAATATTAATTTAAAATTTATTGCAAGGTTTATTTCTCAAGCTGCTAGATTTCTAACTGGAATTGAAATCCATCCAGGAGCTAGAATTGGCAAGAGATTATTTATAGATCATGGCATGGGAATAGTAATAGGAGAGACTACCACAATAGGAGATAATTGTACAATATACCATGGTGTAACTTTGGGCGGAACAGGAAAGGACAAATATAAAAGACACCCAGACTTAGGAAATAATGTAATAGTAGGATGTGGAGCAAAAGTTTTAGGACCAATTAAAATTGGAAATAATGTAAAAATTGGAGCAAATGCTGTTGTATTAAAAGATATACCAGAAAATTCAACAGTAGTAGGAATACCAGGAAAAGTAGTATAAATAGAAATTGTAAAAATGGAATTGAATTTAGAGATTTAATTTGAAAATATGTAGCAATATATTGCATTAAAAAATATTTTATGGTAGATTATATGTATAGTATAAAAGGTATAAGAGAAAAACTAAAAAATACTTTAGAAAAAATTAGTAGTAGGAGAATAATTTTATGAAAATTTTAGATTGGTTTAAAAAGATATTATCAAAATCAAAAAAGGATTATATGTTAAATGATGGAAATAGTGAAACTAAATTAGTAGAAGGCAAAAAAGAATTTATACCAAAAGTAGATGTAAATAATACAGAACATAAGAAATCTAGAGAGGATATTATAAGAAGTTTGAGAGATGATATGATAGTTGAAGATCTTTCAGAAATATATGATTATACAAAATTTAGTCCTGAAAACATAAGAAAAAAATATGATATGGATTCTATATTATCCGATGAAGATATGACAGCTTTAAGTTGTTTATATGGAGCAGTAAAAGATGGAAATATGAGACATTCTAAATCAGAAATAGTAGATGGCAAATTAAAGATGCAAGGAAACCAAATAAATGATTTCTTAAAGGAATCCCCTGATAATATAAATATTTTAATAAATTTAATGCAAAAAGATGCAAGAAATTTATATGAAAGTTTAGAGGATAAAAAAACGGATTCTATAACAGTTCAAGGATTAATTCCGGGTTCATATGGTGATATTTCTAAGTTGATTGAAGAATATATAAAAGAAAGTGAGATAGAAGTAAGATAATAAGACTGATATCAGTAACTGAAAAATGTTAATATAAAATGCCGTACAATTATATAAATTATACGGCATTTAGACTATTGATAAATTTTAAAATTGTAGAAAGTTTGGAAATATTAAGACAAAAAATAAAATGTATAATATTATTCTAAATAATTATAGAAATTTACAAGAATTAGAAACACATAGCAGTGGACAGGGAGGCACAAACGATGCAAGATAAAGCTAATGATATAAAACAGATAAATATTAGTGATATAGATTTAAATAATTCATTCTTTCATTTTACTTGCAAGGAAAATTTAGAAAACATAAAAAAAGATGGATTAAAAGCAGGCATTGGAGATGCTTCTAAATTAAAATCAGAAAAAGAAGCTAGAGTATATATGGCAAAAGGTGGCAAGGGATTAATTGGTATAAAAAATTCATTTATACATGAAATGAAAAAATTAAGAATTTGTGATATACCGGAAGAGTATAGAAAATATTTTGACATAGAAGATTATTCAAGTGAAGAACAATTAAGAGACAATGAAGTATATAATGCAATGGAAAAAAGATTCAAAGATGAGATATATTTTAAAGTTGATGCAATTGAAGATGAAGATTATATTATAAAAGATTTTTATCCTGAAGAACTTGCTGATTCATTTAGAACTACAAATGATTATAGAGATGTAAAAGGAAAAGCAAATCATAGTATAGGACCTGAAAAATTATGGTTGCTTACAACAGAAAAAGGAGATACTGCACTTGATGTAGTACAATATTTATATAATAGACTATTAGATAATGCTAAAAAAGTAGGCAAAGAAGACTCCGTTAAATGGGCTAATAGTGATTTAGAAGGAATGTTTGAGTATATAAGACAAAGAAAGATTTCAACACAAGATATTGGAAAAACAACTGTTAATATTGAAACTGATAAAAAGAATATAGCACAGCAACAAATTCAACGAGATATAGAAAAAATACAAAATAAAAAGTTGGATAAATAAACAAAGGAGCAAAAAAATTATGGAAGATAATTATGCAAGAGCATATAAAGAAATAGTTGAAATATTAAAATATGTTCCAGAAGAAAGTGTAAATGAAATCCCAAAAGAAATGCGAGATATGTTTGAGGCAGAAATGGATGAAAAATATTCATTTGAGATTGATGTAGAAAAACCATTTGAAAAACAAGAAATTTTAGAAGAAACAAAGGCTATACTTGCTAATATCTTTAGAGATTATTGGGCAACAGACTATCAAAGAGCTAGAATAATAGAAAAAGAAAATCAAGATAGGGAAGAATTGGAAAGACAAAAAAGAGAAAAATATAATTCTAATGATGGATTCAAGAATAGAAAGAATGAAAATAGTATTAACCAAAATATTCAAGGACAATTAAATGATGAATATAACAAAAATTTACCAACAGAAGTACAGAAACAAAATATATTCCAAAGATTATTAAATTTTATAAAAAGATTAGTATATAACAGATAAAGGAAAACAATAGTTTACATTGATATTTATAGAGTTTCTTTAATAAAAGTAATAATAAACGGAGAGAATCATAAAATTCTCTCCGTTTATTATTTGATCAGGAACAATTCTTTAATCTTGGCTGAAATGAAAGAGTCTTAAGAATTCTTCATAATTTTTAAGCCTCGTTTCACAATCAAGTTTAATTTCACAAATTATTTTTCCGTCATTATCAACTATTGCTTGACATTTAAATAAATCCTTAGGAATAGGTTCAGAAAAATTTAAAAAAACTTGCTTAAATTCTGTTGATAATTCTTGCCTAGCTTTTTCTACTTTTTTGGCATACTTTTGATATTTTATACATTTTATTGCTGAAATAATCAGATTAATAAAAAATGTAATTGACATCATAATCAAAACATATGGCTTCCAAACCTCAGGATCGTTGTTAGAAATTGATTTTGCAATTAATATTTCAAGTATTACAAGGAAAAGAGTTAACAAACATCCTCCAAAAATCCATTGAAATAATTTATTGTTCTGACCTTGCATAATTTTTCCTCCTTATTACTTTTATTGAAGTATTTATTTTGTATAAGTTAAACTAAAAAGTTAGAGGCAAAGTTCCTCTCACTAGTTAGTGAAAGAGGTATTAAGACACAAGACTTACCTATATCAGTGCTAATTATAGCACAATTTTACATAATTTGCAAATGTAAAAAATTTACGAGATAATATGGCAAATATGAAATTAGTTTTAAATATGTTAGCTGAAATTTCTGGAGTTATAAAATAATTTAAAATTCACCTTTTACGTAAATGTAACATAAAATATACCAAGTTACATAAGGAAGGTGAATTTTTTTATGAAAAAATTTGTTATAGAAGGTGGTAAAAAATTAGAAGGAACTACATATGTGTCTGGTTCTAAAAATGCGTCATTACCAATTATTGCAGCTACTTTGTTAAACAAAGGTATAAATAAGCTATATAATGTACCTAATATTCATGATACAAAAATGATGTTTAAAATATTGGAAGGTTTAGGTTGCAAAGTAAAAAAAACAAATGGTAAAATAGTAATTGATTCAAGAAATATAACTAATTATGAAATACCAGATAATCTAATGAGTCAAATGAGATCATCAGTTATTATTGCTGGGGCATTGCTTTCTAGGAGCAAAAAAGTTACTTTTACGTATCCTGGTGGATGTGATATTGGTTCTAGACCAATAGATTTGCATATAAAAGCATTTGAAAAATTAGGTATAAATGTTAAGGAAGAATTCGGAGAATTAGTATGTACTGCTGACGAAATAGTTGGAACAGATATAAATTTAGATTTTCCAAGTGTTGGAGCTACAGAAAATATAATGCTTGCTAGTGTTTTGGCTAAGGGAACTACAAAAATAAATAATGCTGCTATGGAACCTGAAATTATTGATTTACAAAATGCTTTAAATTCTATGGGAGCAAAAGTTTCTGGTGCTGGAACAAATAATATTATTATAAAAGGTGTAGAAAAATTACAAGATTTGAGTTATAATATAATTCCAGATAGAATTGAAGCTGGGACCTTGTTATGTGCAACTGCAATAACAGGTGGAAATATTACATTGAAAAAGGTAATTCCAGAGCATATTGATACTTTAATAAAAAAGCTTGAAGAAATGGGTTGTGAAATTAGTATTAGTAAAAATGAAATTATATTAAAAAGCCCAAAAAGATTAAAAGCAGTAGATATAAAAACATTACCTTACCCAGGATTTCCAACAGATTTACAATCAATATTAGGTTCAGTTTTAACAGTTGCTAAGGGTACATCAATTATTATTGAAAATATCTTTGAAAATAGATATAAATACTTAAATGAGTTAACTAAAATGGGTGCAAAAACCACAATAGAGGGAAGAACAGCAGTTATAAAAGGTATTAAAAGATTAAATAAATCAAAGGTTAAAGCAACAGATTTAAGAGGAGGAGCAGCACTAGTTATTGCAGCACTTAATGCAAAAGGAAGGACTTATATTGATAATATAGAATATATACTAAGAGGATATGAAAACTTAGATTTAAAACTTAGAAGTTTAGGAGCTAATATTTATATAGAGGAAGGATAATATAAATGGCCAAAATAAATAAAAAGAGTAAAAATTCTAAACTAGATAATAAATATAATGCAGACAATGAAATTATTATAGGAGTTACAACCAAGGCTAAAGAAAAAGTACGAGTAGAAAAGAAACCTGCTCGTACTAATAAAAAAAGTAAAGTTGGTACAAGCACTAAAAAGAGGCAAAATAATAAAAAAAATACTACTATTCCTAAAAGAGAACATACTAACAATTCTAAAATAAACAAGAAAATGATGAATAGAAAAGATGATGAACAAATAAAAATAATAAATAGAAAAAAAGTTGTAATAAGTATCTTGTTTTTATTTATTATAGCCTTAGGTGGAATGATTTATTATTTAACAACTCCTGTATTTAATGTTTCTAATATTCAGGTTATTGGAAATAACAAAAATACAGTAGATACATATATTAGTTTAAGTAAAATAAATATTGGAAGTACAAATATATTTGCATTTACTAATAATGGAGTAAGGAAAAATATAAAAGAAAATTCATATGTTGAGGATGTAGTTATAAAAAGAAAACTTCCAAATACAGTAGAATTACATATAACTGAAAGAACTGCTGAATACCAAGCAGAGTATTTGGGAAAATATATATATTTAAACAATCAAGGGTATATATTAGAAATAAGTGAAGAAAAATTATCATTACCATTAATAATTGGACTTGATTCTTTAAAAGAAGAAATCAAAGTTGGTACAAGATTGAATAATGATGACTTAATAAAATTAGATGTGGTTGTGAAAATTTCTAATTATTGCAAATATAATGATGTTGGAAGTGATATTACTAGTATAGATACATCTAATACAGCTGATTATATTGTATATTTTGAAAAAGAAAAAAAGAAAATATACTTAGGAAATTCCTCTAATTTAGTGGAAAAAATGGATTCAGCTGTTACAATAATGGAAAAAGAAAAAAATGAAAGTAGAGAAATATTTGTGAGAGAAGACTTAATAGAAAGGAATAGAACATATTCTAGAGAAATGAAATAATTGTTAGGAGGTAGAAAATGAATAAAAATAAAATAGCTATAATTTTAGGTGTTATGTGCTTAATATTAACAGTTGCAATAATAGTTCAATATAAGACTGTAAAAGATGCAAGTAAACTAACTGGTTTTACTACTAATAGTGAATTAAAAACAGAAGTATTAAAGTGGAAAGAAAAATATGAAGAAGCATATAAAAATTTGGAAAAATCTGAACAAAAACTTGAAAAACAAAGAAAACTTGCTACTAGTAAAGACGATACATCTTTGGAATTACAAAAAGAGTTAAAAACTTTAAATTCTTTAACTGGAGCAATAGATGTTAAAGGAAAAGGAATTGTTTTAACAGTTGCAGACAATAAAAATGTAACTAACAAAAATGTTGGATTACTTGATAATATAAGTAATTATTTAATACATGATACAGACTTACTAAGATTAGTAAATGAATTAAAAAATGCAGGAGTGGAAGCAATATCAATAAATGATGAAAGAATTGTTAATTCAACATCTATAACCTGCGATGGAAACGTTATATTAATAAATGGAAATAAAGTTAGTTCTCCATTTGTTATTAAAGCGATTGGATCTAGTGAAACAATTCTAGGAGCTTTACAAAGACCGGGAGGAAAACTAGAAGAACTAGACGATTATGGATTGGTTTCAAGTATTGTTAAACAAAACAACATTACAATATATAAATATAATGGAGTTATAGAATAATGGAGGTAAAATATGAAAAAAGATAAAATAATTATGACGATTACAATTTCTATAATGAGCTTTATATTAGTATGCGTAATGTTTGCACAGTTTAGAGTAGTAAATGAAACAGATATAGCTCAGATAGAATCAATGAGAGAAGACGAACTAGAAAAGGCTGTAACACAATGGAAAGAAAAATATGAAAAAACAAATGAAAAATTAACAGAAACAAATCAAAAAATTCAAGAATACCAAGATAAGGTACAAAGCAATAATGAGACTAGAGAATTAGTTGAGAAGGAATTACAAGAAGCAAAGGAAAATTTTGGCTTAATAGATACGTATGGTGATGGACTAATAATAACTTTAACAGATACTGATACAAAAGCTTATGAAGATAAGGATTTACTAGATTTAGTTAATGAATTAAGAGCAGCTGGAGCTAAAGCAATATCAATAAACGATGAGAGAATAGTAAGTTTAACTAATATAGTTAATATATCAACACGCTATATAAAGGTAAATGATGCAAACGTTTCATCTCCATATATAATAAAAGTAATAGGAGATAAAACATACTTAAAAAGTGCACTTACAATAAAAAATGGATATTACGATTATAAAAACAAAGAAGGCTATTCAATTGATATACAAGAAAAAAATAATATAAAAATTAATAAATATTCAAAAGATGTAAGTTTAAGATATATAGAGTTATAAGGGGGAAAATAAAAATGATAGTTTTAGGAATAATTGCAGGATGTATATTGGGAGCAATTATAGGTATAAATTTACCAATAATTCCATATATGTATTCTTCATATTTAGCAATATCAATAGTAGCTGCTTTAGATTCTGTTTTTGGTGGAATTGTAGCAACATTAAATGGAAAATTTAATTTTAAAACTTTTGTTTCTGGATTTTTTGGAAATGCAATACTTTCAATTTTACTTACATATTTAGGCGAAAAGTTAAATGTAGATATATATATTGGAGCAATAGTAGTATTTGTTGGAAGAATGTTTAATAATTTAGGAATGATAAGAAGATATTATGTAGAAAAATGGTCTAAAGAAGAAAAAAAATAAGGGACAGTTGACCTATAGGACATTAATAAAAACAATATTTCTTATTTATTACAAAAATATTACAAAAATATTACAAATTCTATTGACTTTTTTAAAAAAATATAATATTCTTAGGTGAGAAAAAATATAAATTAAAAATTGGAGGAGTTAGGCTTGGCAATAGGAGATATAATTGTCGGCATTGACATAGGAACTTCCAAAGTTTCAACAGTTGTTGGAGAAGTTAATAATTTTAACCAGATTGAAATTATATGTATGACTAAAACAAAATGTAGTGGAATAAAAAAAGGCAAAATTATTAATGATGATGAAGTTGCAATGGCAATTGCTAAAACAATTAATGATGCTGAAGAAGAAGCTAATTTGAGAATTAATTCTGCATATGTAACTATTCCAGGAAAATATGTGACAATTGTTCAAAATAGCGTAATAAAAGAAATAAAAGATAAATTTGCAGGAATATCAACAAGAGATATTAACTCAGGTTTAATGTTGGTTAAAGATATAGATTTACCAGAAAATAAAACAATAATAGATATAGTACCCCAAAACTTTATACTAGAAGATGGACAAACTGTATCAGATCCAATAGGAAGTTTTAGTGGTTCATTCACCATAAATGCAGAGATAATAATTGCTGATAAAGATTATATAAAACAATTAAACCAAATATTTAAAAAAGCAGATTTAGAAATAGACGGAATAATACCAAATACTTTAGCACAAAGAAATTTAATATTAGATAACAATGAACTTAATGATAATATTATGATACTAGATATAGGAGCAGGAAACACTGATATAGGCGTATTTGAGGGAAGTAAATTTGTATACACAAATACAATACCTCTTGGCGGAAATAATATTACAAATGATATTGCAGTTGTATTAGATATATCATTAGAAGAAGCAGAAAAATTAAAAAGACAATATGGTTTAGCTTTGAAATCATTTATAGATAATGACAATGATGTAATATTAAATACTTGTAATGGTATTAGCAAAACAAGAACAATAAAAAGTTCAGAACTAATAGAAATAATAGAAGCAAGAATTGAAGAGATATTTGCATTAGTAAATAAGGATATTATTTCGCAAGGTATAAAAGCAAAAATTAACAATGTTATTTTAACAGGACAAGGTATAACTAATATTAGTAAAAGTGATGTGGCTGGAAAAATTGCATTAAATATACCGGTGAAGATGTCTACTGGAAGGTTAATTAGCACAGTAAAACCTAGCTTTAGAACAGCATATTCTTTGGTAAGGTATATTGCTGCAAGGCCTTTTACAAAATCTGTAGCAAGTAGTATAGATACAGTATTAGAAGAAAATATATTCAAAAATATAATAGATAGAATAAAAGAGTTTTTTTACTCTTAAAAAAGTTTTCAATTTTAAATTATATAAATTTTGGGAGGAAATAGTATGTTAGAATACGAAGAAATGGATAACAAAATGATAGACGGAACAGCAACAATAAAAGTAATTGGTGTTGGAGGAGCTGGAAATAATGCTGTTAATAGAATGATAGAAGCAGAAATAAAAGGTGTTGAGTTTATAGCAGTTAACACAGATAGACAAGCTCTTCAAAAATCAAAAGCTCCAACAAAAATTCAAATTGGAGAAAAAATAACAAGAGGTTTAGGAGCAGGTGCTAATCCCGATATAGGAGCACAAGCAGCAGAAGAAAGTAAATCAGAAATTGGTGAAGCATTAAGAGGAGCAGACATGGTATTTGTTACAGCCGGAATGGGTGGAGGAACAGGTACAGGAGCTGCGTCAATAGTTGCTGGAACAGCAAAAGAAATGGGAATATTAACAATAGCAGTTGTTACAAAACCATTTACATTTGAAGGTAAAAAAAGATTAGCGCAAGCAGAACGTGGTGTTGATAGTTTAAAAGGAAAAGTTGATTCATTAGTTGTAATACCAAATGATAAATTATTACAAATAATTGATAGAAAAACTTCAATTGTTGAAGCATTTAAAATGGCTGATGATGTGTTAAGACAAGGTGTACAAGGTATATCAGACTTAATTGCAATTGAAGGATTAGTAAACTTAGACTTTGCAGATGTAAAAACAATAATGTTAAATAGAGGAATGGCTCATATGGGTATTGGTAGAGCATCTGGAGAAAACAGAGCAGAAGATGCTGCTAAACAAGCTATTCAAAGTCCATTACTAGAAACATCAATAGAAGGAGCAAGAGGAGTTATAATTAATATTACTGGAGGTAGTGATTTAGGATTACAAGAAATTAACACAGCTGCTGAATTAGTTCAACGCAGTGTAGACCCAGAAGCTAATATTATCTGGGGTTCTGTAATAGACGAATCACTAGGGGATGAAATAGTAATAACAGTTATTGCTACAGGATTTGAAACAGAACAACCATTAACAAGTATAGGAGTTGAAAATCTAGTTTCAAAAGCTTGGGATAAAAAAGTAAACTCAATCCCATCTTCATCAGAAAGCAATAATTCATCTTCAGATTTAGACATACCATCATTCTTAAGAAATAAGAAAAAATAATAAAAATTAATAAAAAGACAAGTTATTTTATAACTTGTCTTTTATTGTTTTTGATTTTGCCGAATGAAATTCTACGGAAATTATAGTATATTATAATATAAAAAAAAAGAAATAATCTTAAATTGTAGATTATTTCTTTTTTTCTACCCTAAGAATTGACAGCTTTTTAAGAAATATGGACCTATAATATAGATAGTTCCAACTTGGGTGGTGTTATATGACTGTATATGTAGATTTAATATTAATTCAAAATATTATAATGAACTATATTATTATTTTGACTACTGGAATAATATGCAAAATAGATATTAAGCAGTATAGAATGATATGTGCAAGTGCCATTGGAGCAATATATGCAGTTGTTATGTATGTTATGAAATGGAATATTTATAATAACCAAATTATTAAGATTATACTTTCTGTTTGCATGGTATATATTGCATTTCATTCTAAAAATTTTAGAAGTTTACTAAAACAAACAATTATATTTTATTTAACATCATTTTGCTTTGGCGGTGCAACTTACTATTTATTATATTGCATAAGTCCTAGTTTAATAAAATATATAAATGGAACATTAGTTGGCACTTATCCAGTAAAAGTAGCTGTTCTTGGTGGTATTGTAGGATTTTTTATAACAATAATTTCTTTTAAAATTATAAAAAACAGATTCGAACAAAAAGACTTATTGTATAATGTAAAAGTTTATTACAAAGAAAAAAGTATTACTATTAAAGTTATACTAGATACAGGGAATTTATTAACTGAGCCAATAACTAATATGCCAGTTATGATTGTTGAAGCATCAAAAATGAAGAAATTTCTACCTAATGATATTTTAGAAAATATGGATGAGATACTAAACAATAATACCTTTAGTGAAATTACAGAAGAAATGCAAAGTAGGCTTTGTATAATACCATTTTCATCGGTTGGAAAACAAAATGGTATTATAATTGGATTTAGACCAGACTATATAAAAATATATACTGATCAAGGAGAAAAAATTAGGAAAAAGATTGTAATAGGGATATATAACAACGAAATATCAAAAAATGGAGTATATTCAGGTTTAATGGGACTAAACTTATTAGAAAATGATTTAAGGACGGGTGATTTAAATGAATATAATTCAAATATTAAAATCTAAGTTAATGAAAATAAATTGCTTAGAGGATAGCTTAGAAGTGTTTTATGTTGCAGGAAGTCAATCGCTTCCGCCTCCATTAGAACAAGCAGAAGAGGAAGAATTGGTAAAAAAATTAGAATTAAATAATGACCTTCAAGCTAGACAAACTTTAGTTGAGAGAAATTTAAGATTGGTTGTATATATAGCAAAAAAATTTGAAAATACAGGAGTTGGAATAGAGGATTTAGTATCCATTGGAACCATTGGGTTAATGAAAGCAATTAATACATTTAAATCAAGTAAAAATATAAAACTTGCTACATATGCGTCAAGATGTATAGAAAATGAAATATTAATGTTCTTAAGAAGAAGCAATAAATTAAAAGGGGAGATTTCAATAGATGAACCATTAAATCAAGATGGAGATGGAAATGAACTATTATTATCTGATATACTTGGAACTGATTCGGATATTGTTTCAAAAGAAATTGAAGATGAAGTAGATAAAAAATTATTAAGAGCGTGTATGAAAAAATTAAATTCAAGAGAAAAGGACATAATGGAACTTAGATTTGGCTTTAAAACAGGAAATGAAAAAACACAAAAAGAAGTAGCAGACATGCTTGGAATTTCACAAAGTTACATATCAAGACTTGAAAAGAAAATAATAAGTAAAATGAAAAAAGAAATATTAAGTAAAACAGGATAAGCTACCTTAAAAAGGTAGCTTATCCTGTAGCGACAAAGAATATTTTAGGTAATTACCATTTACAGCTGTTTGATTAATACAGAGTTTTTTCATTACTGAAATTGAAGAAACATTATCATTTCGAATACTGAAAGAAATTTCTTTTAAAGTGCTATTTTTATACACAAATTTAATGAAATGTTTAAGTGCTTCAACAATATAACCATTGTGTCTTTTATTATTTTTGATTACATAACATAACGAAAGCTCTTTTGAGTCAAATGAATATGCATAAATCAATCCAACAATTTCTTGAGATTCAGATTCTTGTATAACTAATGTAAAATTCATTGGCCAAACAAAGTAATTAATATTAAAGGATAACCATTCCTTTACCTCATCAATTGTTCCACAGTATAACGTTGATATATATGTTTGCAATATATCATCATTTAAAACTGCAAATAAACCTTTATAGTCGCTTTTCTTGGGCTTCCGGAGAATTAACCGGTTTGTTTTGATTGCTTTCATAAACAATCCTCCTAAAATTTAGTATAATAATTATATCACGAAGATGATGTTATGTAAAGTAAAATAAAATAAATAAAGTATAAACGATACGAATTTTGGAAATAATTACAATAAAGTTATTTCCAAAGGAGGTTGTTTATTTGGTAAAAAAGGTAGAAATAAGTGGAGTAAATACTTCAAAATTACCTGCATTATCAAATGAAGAAAAAAATGAACTATTAATTAAGATAAAGAATGGAGATATGAGTGCAAGGGAAAAATTTATAAATGGAAATTTGAGATTAGTATTAAGTGTAATACAAAGGTTTTATAATAGAGGAGAAAATGCGGATGATTTATTTCAAATTGGGTGTGTAGGACTTATAAAAGCAATAGATAATTTTGATTTGAATCAAAATGTTCAATTTAGCACATATGCAGTTCCAATGATAATTGGAGAAATAAGAAGATATTTAAGAGACAACAATCAAATAAGAGTTAGTAGGTCCATACGAGACTTGGCGTACAAAGTATTACAAGTTAAGGAAAGGGTTGTTAGGCAAACAGGAAAAGAACCATCAATAGAAGAGATTGCAAAAGAACTTGGAGTTGAAAGAGAAGAAATAGCAATGAGCCTAGATGCAATACAAGACCCACTTTCTTTGCAGGAACCAATATATAAAGATGGAACTGAGAATTTATATGTAATGGATCAAGTAAAAGATAATAAAAATATAGACGAAAAGTGGGTAGAAAATTTAACTATTGCCCAAGCATTGAAAAAGTTAAATTCAAGAGAAAAAGAAATAATTGCAAGAAGATTTTTTGATGGAAGAACACAAATGGAAGTGGCTGAAGAAATTGGAATATCGCAAGCACAAGTGTCTAGGCTAGAAAAATGTGCAATATCGAGAATAAGAAAGGCATATAAATAAGATTTGACAATAACATAAAAACATGTTAAAATATAAAACATATTAAGAGTATACCTAAAAAATAATATGTTTTTAAGCGGTATAGATAGCTAAATAAAAGCTATTACACTTGAAGTAGGTAAAGCCTTGCTGAGGAGTCTTAAAGATTTTTCAGCAAGGCTTTTTGAATGAAAAAAAAGGGGGCGAAAAATAATGAAGTATTTTAAAAAAATGATTGGTGAAAATATATATTTATCACCAATAAACACAGAAGATTATGAAAAGTTTACAGAATGGTTAAATGATTTTGATACAACAGATTATATAGGAAGAAGTTGCTTTAATATTACAATAGAAGGAGAAAAAGAATTTTTAGACAAAAATTCAAAGGGACAAATGAAATTTATGATTGTAAGACTAGAGGACGATATTGCAATAGGAACAATAAGCTTAAATAGTATTTGTAATATAAACAGAAGAGCAACGCTTGGAATATTTATTGGAGATAAAAGTGGAAGAAATAAGGGATATGGAACTGAAGCAATAAGATTAATACTAGACTATGGATTTAACTATTTAAATCTAAACAATATTAAATTAGATGTATTGGAATTCAATCAAAGAGCTTTAGCATGCTATAAGAAATGTGGATTTAAAGAATATGGCAGAAGAAGAAAGGCAGAGTTTGTGAACGGAAAATATTATGATAGAATAGAAATGGATATATTGTCAGAAGAATTTAAAGAAAGTTTTATAAAAAATAAAAATATATAAAGAATAAAAGTGGTTTTAAAAATCACTTTTATTTTTTTGGTAATATAAATAAATTATTTACATATATTATATAAGAAAAAAAGAGGAGTTATAAAATGGGAGAAAAAGGACTTGATTTCAAACATAAAGAAGTTATAAATATTTCTGATGCAAAAAGATTACGGATATGTACAAGATGTAACAGCAGATTTGAAAACTGGTATTATAACTTCTATAATTGTGCCTGGTAATAATAAAATGTTCAATATATTTTCAGGTAAAGATGAAATAGTGATACCTTGGGAAAAAATAAAATGTATAGGAGATGAAATAATTTTAGTAGAAATTTAGACAAAAATTACCAAGAAAAAAATGTTGAAAAAGCAAAAGAATTATGATAATATATAATATACAAGCTTTATATAAACATATTTTAAAATATAATTGAAAAAATTTAAAAATTTTCAAAAAATGTATTGACTTGTATACATAAATTATGCTAAAATAATATTTAGTTTAAAACTGATAAAAATAAAAATATATTAATGAAAAATTAGTAATATTTTTTAGAAAACGACATATTATTAGTTCCGTAAAAATTACTGATTTTTTATTTTGCAAAAAAAATTAAAAATTTTTTAAAAAAGTGTTGACATTAGTTTTAAATGATAGTATAATTTGAAAGTTCCAACTTAGAAGGCGGAACAAAGTACATTGAAAAGTAAACAGTAAATCCTTTAAGAGACCAAGCGGTAATACAAAGTATTACCAA
>CAKPIK010000006.1 GCA_934162365.1 uncultured Clostridia bacterium
TTTATATATCTTATATTATCAATAATTGGATGTTTTATAGGTAATAAAATAAAAAATAGTTAGTCAAATTACAATTTTTGGAGCAGGTAATTAGTTGATAATTATCTGCTTTTGTGATAAAATGAGCAAAAAAGTAGGAGGAGAATTAAATATGAATAAGAAAAGAATTATACAAATTGGTATTATTATATTTGTGATCGTTTTTGTTGCTATATGTATTGTAATAGTTCAATTTTCAAAGCATGATTTAGAAGAAGCTAAAAAAGATTTACAAAAAACTCAAGAAAAGTATGGTTGGGTTGAAAAAGAAAGTGTTGATGTTTTAGTTGCAAAATTTAATACACAAGTAATGGATAATGATAGTTCCTCTTTAAATCCAGCATCAACTGATTATCTAGTTGAAGAAAACAATCAATATTGGTATGGTTTAATTGAAGGAATATATTTAGTAGTTATTCCAGAAAAATATACAGGTGATAGAACAGCAGATATTGTCGACAAAATGTTGATTTATGTGCAAACATCGACCAAATATGAAAATGATGTTCAAAAATATGTAAAATATTTAATCAAAGCTAACAATGAAGAAATTACCAATTCAGAAATTGAAACATTATTAAAAGGGGCAAAAGACAATGCATCAGCTGGAAAAACATCTAATAATGGAAAGGGTATTTCTGTAGGATTTTTACAAGCAGATAATTATTATGAATATCAAGTGATTAGACTATTTAAGTAATCATTATTAAATTATAATTTGTAATAGTTTTATAAATTTATGGGGGGGCGACCAAAGGTTGCTTCTATTTTTTTAAATTTGACAAATATTTGGTAAACAAGCACAAAACAATCTCTCCTGCATAATATATACAAAATTATGCAGGAGGTTTATTTTTTATGGATTATGAATTGATGATGAATGGAACGGTTAAAATAGGAATGAAGGCTCCAGATTTTGAAGCGGTTACTACATATGGAAATGTTTGTTTAAGTGATTACATAGGAAAATGGCTTATATTGTTTTCTCATCCGGGCGATTTTACACCAGTTTGTACAACTGAAATGATTGCTTTTTCTAATGCAAATGAATTTTTTAAACAACGAAATGCATGTTTATTAGGATTAAGTATAGATAGTAATCCTTCACATTTGGCATGGATGTATGATATTTATTTAAGAACCGGAGTTAAAATTCCATTTCCAATAATTGCAGACAGAAATGGAGAAATTGCAAGAAAGTATGGAATGATTTCTAGTGATGTTAGTAATACAGAAACTGTTAGAAATGTTTATATAATTGATCCAAATGGAATAATAAGATTGATATTAATATATCCAATGAATGTTGGAAGATGTATTCCTGAAATTTTAAGAGCCTTAGAAGCTTTACAAATCGCAGGAGAGTGCAAAGGCTCTACGCCAGCTAATTGGAGACTAGGAGAACCAATAATTAATCCAATTCCAACAACTTTTTGCGGCTTAGAAGAAAGAGTTCAAAATGTAAAAAATAACAAAAATGGAATGAGTTGGTATTTGAGTTTTAAAAATCCAGATGAATGTAAACAAAATACTGTTCAAAATAAAGAAATAAAAAAATTGGAAGAGAAAAAAGAAAAAAAGTGCTAATAAATTTTAAAAAATAACAAATAATAATTATATGAAAATTATTAGGAGGTTATTTTAATGGATGACAAACAAAAAATAAACTGTACAGTTGAAAGTTGTAAATATAATAATTGTGATAAGCAATTATGTGAGTTAAAACAAATAGTAGTGTCTCCAACACCAAATTGTAATACAACTAAATGTGATGAGTCTATGTGCTCAAGCTATGAATATCAAAAGTAAATAATTTACTAAGTAATTTAAAGTGAAAAATCGCAATTTTGCGATTTTTTGCTTTTTAAAATTTGTCACTTGATTGTCATTTTTAGTGTGCTATAATAAATATAGAGTACAAATGGAGAAAAAGATGTGAAATGAAAAAAGTAATTAAAATTTTAATTGTTTTATTATTTATTATAATATGTATTTCAATACCATTTATTGTTAAAGGGTATAATTTATACAAAAAAGCCCTAGATGAAGTAAGTATTGAAGAGAAAGTTGAACAAATTCAAAGTAAAAGTAATTATACAAAACTTTCAGAACTACCACAAATATATATTGATGCTGTATTAGCAGTTGAAGATCATAGGTATTATAAACATGGAGCAATAGATATAATTTCAATAGGACGAGCTATTGTAACTAATATAAAAGAAAAAGAATTTGCAGAGGGAGGAAGTACAATAACTCAGCAGTTAGCAAAAAATATTTACTTTACACAGAAAAAAGAAATGGAAAGAAAAATTGCAGAAGTATTTATGGCTTATGAACTTGAAAGAAAATTAGGTAAAGATGAAATAGTAGAATTGTATTTAAATACAAGTTATTTTGGAAATGGATATTATACTGTAAAAGAAGCAAGTAGAGGATATTTTAAAAAAGAACCTAAAAGTATGACTGCATATGAAGCTACAATGCTTGCAGGAATACCAAATGCACCTTCAGTATATGCTCCAACTAAAAATTTGAGTTTAGCTAAACAAAGACAAAAACAAGTTATAACCAAGATGGTTAAATATAAATATTTAACACAAGAAGAGGCAGATAAAATATTAAAAGATAATGATTAATAATAAAAAATATTAAGTCGATTTCTTATATTTAGAAATCGACTTTTAATATATAATCATATTATGAGTGTAATCTAAGTTAGACCAAGAATCTTTTTCATAACCTAAGGTATAAATGTTTGTTGCATTTATATCTGTGTTTAACATATTTAATAATTGTTTACTTGGATTATTATCAATGTATTTTTTTACAGAAGTTATAATATTTAGATTTGGATTTGCTCTTGAAATAACAGAAAGTAGCTCTTTTCCTTTGTTATTAAAACCAAGCACTCTAATATATGGTTGAGTTTTAAAAGATTCTTTCATATCATTTTTAGTAATTCCTAGTAAAGCATAAATAAGTATTCTTTGTATTCTTGTGTTTGTATATCTTTTTGTTTTAATTATATTCATAAATTCTTCTATTGTGTTGCAAGAATTAGCAGCATTTTTTATATTATGTTCTAAACCTTCAGCGACATCTGGTAAGTTTGCAATTTCTTTTAATGACATTTTTCTTAAAGTATAAAGTATTTCTTTTTCAAAAGCAGAAATATCTTTAACATAATGACCTTTTAAAATACTATTATATAATATTCTATAAGAGCTAGATGGCATAAGTTTACTCATACCAGCTGGTTTGTTATTTTTAATCATTTCTCGTATAGCTGTGGCACTAGCAAAATTTCCATTAATATTTAAATCGTTGTATCCAACATTAACTCTTTTTACAGAAATAGGTTTAATTTGACTTTTAAGTTTTTTTAAAGCCTTAATATATTCAATGGCTAAAATATTGTTTGGACTAGATAATACATTTGAATATTTTCTAATGTCATTTAAATACATAAGAAGTGCATTTTCTCTAGCTTTTGGAAATGAAATTCCTTTTGAAAGTTCATGTTTTAATATAGAGGTGAATTCTGTTGGTTGTTTGTATAAAACAGAAGCCATTTTATCTAAGACTTCTAAATCACAAGATTCACTACCAAAAGAAATATAATCAACAATCTTTAATGAGTCTAATATTTTTACTGCACCGTATGCAAAATTTTCTGCACTAGAAATGCTGTATATGGTTGGAAGTTCAATAACTAAATCAACACCGTTAGAAAGAGCCATATTAGCTTTATCCCATTTGTTAATTAAAGAAACATTTCCACGTTGAACAAAATTGCCAGATATAACTGCAATTGTATAGTCTGCATGTGCATTTTGTTTTGATGCTTCCAAATGATATTTATGACCATTATGAAAGGGATTGTATTCACCTATTATACCAACAACATTTGTCATAAAAATATAACTCCTTATTGTAATTAAAACTATTTACTGATATAATATCATAAAATGTTAAATAATACAATTAAAAAATAAAATAACATAGGAGAGAAGTATGGAAGAAGTAACAATTTATACAGATGGAGCATGTTCTGGCAACCCTGGACCAGGAGGTTGGGGAACTATACTAATGTATAATGAAAATAAAAAAGAAATCTCAGGTGGAAAAGATAATACAACTAATAATGTTATGGAATTAACAGCAGTTATAGAAGGATTAAAACTTTTAAAATTCCCATGTAAAGTAAAACTATATAGTGATAGCGCATACGTTGTTAATGCTTTTAATCAAAAATGGATTTATGGTTGGCTAAAAAATGGTTGGAAAAATGCAAGTAAAGAACCTGTGAAAAATAAAGAACTATGGCAAGAATTATATGAATTAACTAAAATACATGAGGTTGAATTTATAAAAGTAAAAGGCCATGCAGATAATGAATACAATAATCGTTGTGATGAATTGGCAAGAAATGCAATTAAGTAAAGATGTCACTTAAAAGTCACAATAGAATAATATATTACAACTATTATAGTATTAATAAAAGGACTAGAAATAATTAAATGAAGAAATTGAATAAAGTACAAATATTAAAATTAATAGCATTTGTAATAGTTGTTGGAATTTGCATTTATGCTACTATTTATTTATATCCAACAATTAAAAATATAACAACTCCAGAAGGACAGATTAAATTTAAAAATGAAATAACAAACTCTGGAATTAAAGGTATGTTAATGCTGTTTTATTTAGAAATAGCACAAATAATTTTAGCAGTATTACCTGGAGAACCATTAGAAGTTTTAGCAGGTATGTGCTATGGCAGTATTGGTGGAACGATATTTATTATGTTCTGTGTATTTATAAGCACAACTGTTATTTTTTATTTGGTAAGAAAATTTGGAAAAAACTTGGTATACGAATTTTGTAGCCAAGAAAAAATCGATAAAATAGAAAATAGTAAAATTTTTAACGATCCAAAGAAAATAGAAAAAATAATGTGTATATTATTTTTAATACCAGGAACACCTAAAGATTTATTAGTATATATTGGAGGATTACTTCCAATAAAGCCTTCAAGGTTTATATTAATTTCGACATTTGTAAGGTTTCCATCTGTGATATCTTCTACAATAGTAGGAAATAGCATAATAAATGGAAAATGGGCAAATGCTGGAATTGTTTATTTATTAACACTTGTGTTTGTTACTATAACAATATTGATAATTAATATATTTGATAAAAATAAAGAAGCCAAAAAAGCTTTAAACATTATTAAATAATAAAAGGGAGAAAAAATGAAAGACAGTAATATTAAAGTATTATCTTTGAAAATACAAAATTTACTTATATATTATTTTATATGCTCTATACTTGGCTGGATAATGGAGGTTTTGTATGCATACAGTGTTTTTGGAACATTTGTAGATAGAGGATTTTTATATGGACCAATGTGCCCTATATATGGTTGGGGAGCAGTTGCAATGGTACTAGTAACTGAAAAAATAAGAAAAAAGAAGGTTAATACTTTAGGAATCTTTCTTATTGTAACAGCTATATTTACAATACTAGAGTATCTTACTTCTTTAGTCTTAGAACTTATATTTAATCTAAGATGGTGGGATTACTCAAACTATTTTCTAAATATTAATGGTAGAGTATGTTTAATATTCTCTATATTTTTTGGATTTATGGGTATTGTATTTGTTAAAAAAATATATCCAAGAATACAGAGATTAATAAAAAATATAAGAAAGAAAATATCTATAAAAATGTTGTGGATAATTTTGATTTCACTTATTGTACTATCTAATGTTGATGGTATACTTTCAAGTATAAAATACATAAAAAAAGATGCAAACTCTATAGATGATAGAGTAATTATTCAAGAAAAGGTGCAAGATTAATGGAGAATATATTTACAAGAACAGAAATATTAATTGGAACAGAAAAATTAAATAAAATAAAAAACGCTAAAGTTATTGTATATGGAGTAGGAGGAGTTGGCTCATTTGTTGTAGAAGCATTGGCTAGAGCAGGAGTTGGACATATAGTAATAATAGACTATGACAAAGTTGCAATCTCTAATATTAATAGACAAATAATTGCTACAAATGAGACTATTGGAAAATATAAAGTTGAAGTAGCGAAAGAGAGGATATTATCAATTAATCCAGATGCAGTGGTTGAAGCATATAGACCAGATGAAATTAACAATGGAGAGACAAGCATAATAGATTCTTCTATTGATTATGTTGTAGATGCAATAGACACAATGAAAAGTAAATTAGAAATAATAAAAAGGGCACACGAGGAGAATGTACCAATAATATCAGCTGCAGGAGCTGCAAATAAACTTAATCCATTAATGTTTGAGGTCGCTGATATATATAAAACATCAGTATGTCCAGTTTGCAAAATACTAAGAAAAGAATTAAAAAAATCAGGAATAAAAAAACATAAAGTAGTATACTCAAAAGAAGAACCAATAAAACCACAATATAAAGAAAATCAAGAAAAAGCATTAGGAAGTATTTCGTTTGTACCATCAGTTGCAGGATTAATAATAGCAAGTCAAGTAGTAAAAGATATAATCGAATAATAAAAAATCAACTCATTTTGAGTTGATTTTTTATTGCTATAATATTATGCAAATTAATCCGCCACTGCCTTCGTTTATGATTCTTTGAAGTGTTTCTTGTAACTTCATTTGAGCATCTTCAGGCATTTTTGAAAGTTTATTTTGCAGTCCTTCATTTACAAGTTCATGTAGATTTTTACCAAATATGTTTGATTCCCATATTTTTAATGGGTCACTTTCAAATTCAGATAGTAAGTAATTTACTAATTCTTCAGATTGTTTTTCGGAACCTACTATTGGAGAAACTTCAGTTTCAATATCTGCTCTTATCATATGTATAGATGGTGCACGTGCTTTTAGTTTAACTCCAAATTTAGAACCTTGTTTTACTATTTCTGGCTCATCTAAAATTAATTCTTCGATAGATGGAGTAACAATGCCATAACCTTTTTGTTTTACTTCGTTTAAAGCGAAGGAAATCTTATCGTACTCTTTTTTTACGGTAGATAAAGTAGAGATGGTTGAAAATAAATCTCCTTCGTTGGCAATATTTACACCAGATACTTCTGTTAATACTTTATAGAATAGTTCTTCTTTTAACATTATTGATATATTTACTTGACCATTTCCTAAATTAATGTCGTCACTTGTGCATTTATCTACTACTTCACTATTTTGAAGATTTGAAATTGCAGTATCAATTTCTTTTAATTCATTAACATTACTAAAGGCGTTCATTATATCACTGTAAAGAGTTGTTTTTAACCAATGTGTATTATCTAAAGCATCAATCCATTTAGGAAAATTAATGTTTATTTGATCAATAGGAAATTCATATAAAACTCTAGAAAAAACATTGTTTATATCATTTATTTCTAAATTTGAACAATCTGCTGGAATTACTGGAGCGTTATATTTTTCCTCTAATTCTTCTGCAAGACTTCTAGTGCCTTCAGAATAAGGTGAACTAGAATTTAAAACAATTGCAAAAGGTTTGTTTAGTTCTTTTAATTCTCTTACTACACGTTCTTCAGCTTCTATATAATCGGATCTTGGGATATCTGTTATGCTACCATCAGTTGTTACTAAAAGACCTATTGTAGAATGTTCTTTAATAACTTTTCTTGTTCCAATTTCTGCAGCTTCTTCAAAAGGAATTTCATCGTCAGACCATGGAGTTTTAACCATCCTTGGCATATCATCCTCTAAGTAACCAATAGCATCATTTACTAAATATCCTACACAATCTACTAAACGAGTTTTTAATTTTAAATTATCTCCTATTGTAATGTCAATTGCTTCATTTGGAACAAATTTTGGTTCAGTAGTCATTATTGTTCTACCTGCTGCACTTTGTGGCAGTTCATCTTGAGCTCTTTGCCTTTTATATTCGTTATCTATATTAGGAATAACTAATAAATCCATAAATCTTTTAATAAATGTGGATTTACCAGTTCTAACTGGACCTACAACACCAATATAAATATCGCCATTTGTACGAGCCTGTATATCTTGATATAAATTTAAATTCTCCATTTAAATTAACCTCCTTAAAAATGTTTGTACAATAAACTTTATTAATTTATATTAGCAACAACAATTAATATTACAAAAAACTCGAAAAAAATTAAAATATCTTAAACTTGCAATAAATTTTCTTTTGTGCTATTATGATTTTGTTTAGTTATGAATATACATTATATATAAACATTTTTGGAGGCGATTATATGAAAGAAGAAGTTGTTGCATTAGTTTTAGCAGCTGGTAAGGGAACTAGAATGAAGTCTGACAAATCTAAATTAGTACATAAAATATATGGTAAAGAATTAGTAAAAAGAGTAGTAGAAACAGCTCAAAAGGCTGGAGTTGATGATATTATTACTGTCGTGGGATATAAAAGAGAACAAGTTCAATTAGTTTTAGGAGATAGTGTTAATTACGCTTATCAAGAAGAAATGTTAGGAACTGGTCATGCAGTAATGCAAGCGGAAAGTTATTTAAAAGATAAACATGGAAAAATTGTAGTTTTAAATGGAGATGTTCCAATTTTAAGACCTGAAACATTAAAAGAACTAATAGATAAAAGTATAAAAAATAAAGAATATGCGACAATTCTTACAGCAATATATAATAATCCAACTGGTTATGGAAGAATCATAAGAGATATTGGTGGAAATATTAAAGAGATTATAGAAGAAAAAGATTTAGCAGAAGACCAAAAGAGCATACAAGAAATAAATGCTGGTATATATTGTTTTGATATTCAAGAATTGTTAAAAGCTTTAAAAGAAATTAAACCAAATAATGCTCAAAATGAGTATTATTTAACTGATGTTGTTAGAATAATGAATGAAAAAGGTTTAAAAACTGGTGCTGTAATAGTAGAGGATAACACAGAAATACTTGGAGTAAACGATAAATTACAATTAGAACTTTTAACTAAAGTTTTAAAACTACGTATTAATCAATACCACATGAGAAATGGTGTAACAATAGAGGATATAGATAATACATATATATATGATGATGTTGAAATTGGAACAGATACTGTTATACATCCAAATACAACAATTAAAAATGATGTTGTAATAGGAAAAGACTGTGAACTTGGACCAAATGCATATATAAGAGAAGGATGTAGATTAGCAGATAGAGTAAAAATAGGAAGCTTTGTTGAAATAAAAAAAGCAATAATAGGAGAAGGGGCAAAAGTTCCACATTTATCATATATGGGAGATTGTGAGATTGGAGCCAAAACGAATGTTGGCTGCGGAACAATAACATGCAATTATGATGGATTCAATAAAAGCAAAACAATAATTGGAGAACATTGCTTTATTGGTTCAAATGTAAATCTAGTTGCACCAGTAAAATTAGGTAAAAACTCATTTGTGGCAGCAGGTTCAACAATAACAAATGATGTGCCTGACAATTCTTTGGCAATAGCAAGAGAAAGACAGACAAATAAAGATGGCTGGAACAAAAAATAACATTAACAACTCTTGACTTTCTGAAAAAAAGTATGTAAAATATTAATATATTAATTTGCTATGAAGATGAAAAGTAACTAAAGGTTGTTTTTTAGAGAAAAATGCCTAGGCTGAAAGCATTTAAATAAACATAGTTATCAGACACATTGGAGCAATAATTTTTAAAGAAAGTGAAAAAATGGAAACATTTTTTAAATAGGGTGGCACCGCGGAATTGATATTTCGTCCCTGTATGTAATTTAAGCATACAGGGATTTTTGTATGTAGTTAGAAGGGAGAATGTGTATGAACGAATACAGAACACATAATTGTGGAGAATTGACAAAGGCAGATATTGGAAAAAGAGTTAAACTTGCTGGTTGGATTCAAACAAGTAGAAATCTAGGTGGATTATTATTTATAGATTTGAGAGACCAATATGGACTAACACAAGCTGTTGTTACAATAGAGAGTGGATTAATTGAAGAGGTTTCTAAAATTCCAACAGAATCAACAGTATCAATAGAAGGAGAAGTTAGACTAAGACAAGATATCAATCCTAATATGAAAACAGGAGAAATAGAAATAATAGCAGATAAAGTTGAAGTGTTAGGAAAAAGATTAAAAGAGCTACCTTTTGAAATTAATACAGATAAAAATATAAGTGAGGATTTAAGACTTAAATATAGATTCTTAGATTTAAGAAATGAAGAACTTAAAAACAATATATTGTTCAGAGCGAAAATATTACAATATTTAAGAAATCAAATGATAGAAAGAGGATTTACAGAGGTACAGACTCCGGTTTTAACTAGTTCATCACCAGAAGGAGCAAGAGATTATTTAGTACCAAGTAGAGTACATCCAGGAAAATTTTATGCACTTCCACAAGCTCCACAACAATTTAAACAACTACTAATGGTGTCTGGAATTGATAAATATTTTCAAATTGCACCATGTTTTAGAGACGAAGATGCCAGAGCAGATAGAGCACCAGGGGAATTTTATCAATTAGATATGGAAATGGCTTTTGCTACACAAGAGGATGTATTTAATGTTATGGAAAAAGTAATGTATAATACATTTAAAGAATTTGGTGGAAAAAGAGTTGCAGAGTACCCATTTCCAAGAATACCTTTTAAAGAAGCAATGCTTAAATATGGTAGTGATAAACCAGATTTAAGAAATCCACTTGTAATTGAAGATGTAACAGAAATATTTAAAAATATTGATTTTAATGCATTTAAGGGTAAAATTGTTAGAACAATAACTGTACATAACGTACAAGAACTACCAAGAAAATTTTATGATGGAATGAATGAATTTGCTGTTCAAGAGTGTGAAGCTAAAGGATTAGCATGGATAAAAGTTTTAGAAGATGGAAACCTTCAAGGTTCAATTGCAAAATTTATAGATGAATCATCAAAAGAAAAATTGTTGAAAGCTACTAATACCAATATTGGAGATGCAATATTCTTTATAGCTGAAGAAGAATCAAAAGTAGCAACATTAGCAGGAAGAATTAGAACAGAATTAGGAATAAGATTAAATTTATTAGATAAAGATGTATATAAATTCTGTTGGATAGTAGATTTTCCAATGTATGAAATAAATGATGAAGGTAAATTAGACTTTTGCCATAATCCATTTTCAATGCCACAAGGTGGTTTACAAGATTTAGAAAATAAAAATCCACTTGATATACTTGCATATCAATATGATATTGTATGTAATGGTATAGAATTATCTTCAGGGGCAGTTAGAAACCATGATCCAGAAATAATGGTAAAAGCATTTGAAATTGCAGGATATAATAAAGAAGTAATAGAAAATAAATTCCCAGCATTATTTAATGCATTTCATTATGGTGCACCACCACATGCAGGAATTGCACCAGGTGTAGATAGAATGATAATGCTAATGCAAGATGAACCAAGCATACGTGAAGTTATTGCTTTCCCAATGAATAGTAAGGCACAAGACTTATTAATGGGAGCACCAGGAGAAGTTACACCAGAACAATTAAGAGATGTACATATAAAATTAGATCTAAAAGAAAAATAATTGTAATAAAAAATACAAGCCTCTAATATAAATTAAAAAAATATATTAGAGGTTTTATTTATGGAAAATATTATATATTTAAAAAATATAAAAAATTGTGAGGAGTTTTTTACAGACAAATCTAAAAAAATACCGATATTTGTAAAGAAAATTATATTTAAAATTAGTTCTTTTTTTAAGATAATAAGTAAAAAAGATATTGACGGATTTGAATTATGGGAGTTGCCAATAGAAAATGTACAAAATGATAAAGAACTTATAAAAACAATAAAAAAACTATGCAAATATAAAAACTGCATTTTTGTGTTATCCAAAGATTTAAATATTAGAAAAGTACATAAAACATTTGAAACATTAAATGTTAGTTATTTAGAACCTACTATTAGCAAAAAGGCGTTACTAATTGAAGCTTTAGAATATGTAAATAAAATTCAAGGAAATAAATTAGATGAAATGGATTTAACAATACTTGTAAATAATGCCTCTAATTTAAATATGTATTTAATAGAAAAGCTTGCACACAAAGTTAAAAGTATAAAGATTGTCAGTAAAACAATATATAAGTTTAAAAAATTAGAGGGAAAATTATATAATGATTATGGAATAGCTTTGCAATTTTCAAATAGTTATAGAAAAAGTTTGTTAAAATCTAAAATTATAATTAATCTTGATTTTTCACAAACAGATATTGATGAGTATAACATAGATAATAGTGCTATGCTAATTAATTGTAGCTGTAATAATATAAAAATAAAATCTAAACTATTTAATGGAATTGTAGCAAATTCATATAAGTTAAAAATAAAGAATGGGTCTATATTAAATGAATTTGATGATTTACTTATATATGAAAGTAAAATACTTTCTAAAAATAATATTAGTGAAATATTTAAATATATAGAAGAATGCAAAGTTTCAATTACCGGTTTTGTTGGAAATAATGGAACAATAACTAAAAAAGAATTAAAAATATTATTTTCAAAAAAATAAAGGAAAACACTTGAATAATATAATTTCACTGTGGTATAATAATTATTGTTTTTTAAAAGGAAAGAAGGAATAAAGAAATGAAAAAAGAAAATTTAAGAAAAACAAAAATTGTTTGTACCATAGGACCTGCTAGTGAAAGCGAAGAAATGTTAACAAAACTTGCAAATGCAGGAATGAATGTTGCTAGAATAAATTTTTCACATGGTGGTTATGAAGAAAATGCAGTAAAAATAGATACAATAAAAAAAGTTAGAACAACATTAAACAAACCAATTCCATTATGTTTAGATACTAAAGGACCAGAAATTAGAACTGGTAAATTGGAATCTGGAGATGAAAAAGTTAAAATTGAAGAAGGACAAAAATTTACTTTCTTACATGATGATGTAATAGGAAATAATACAAAAACATCAATAAGCTATAAAGGATTAGCAGAAGATGTTAGACCTGGAGCTAGCATATTAGTAGATGATGGAGCTATTGAATTTAGAGTAGACGAAGTTGTTGGAAAAGATGTTGTTTGTACAGCAGTAAACTCTGGAATGTTAGGAAGTAGAAAAACTGTTAATGTAAGAGGATTAAAATTAAATTTACCAGCATTATCAGAAAAAGATATAGCAGATTTAACAAATGGTGTTAAAGCTGGATTTGATTATATATTTGCATCATTCGTAAGAAGAGCAGATGATTTACGTCAAATAAGAAAATTATTAGATGATAATGGTGGACAAGAAGTAAAAATAATTTCTAAAATTGAAAGCCAAGAAGGTATAGATAATTTTGAAGAAATACTTGAATTATCAGACGGTATAATGGTAGCACGTGGAGATATGTCTGTTGAAGTTCCATTTGAAAAAGTACCAGTTGTACAAAAAAGATTTATAAAGAGATGCAATGAAGTTGGAAAACCAGTTATAACTGCAACACAAATGCTTGAATCTATGATGGTTAATCCAAGACCTTCAAGAGCAGATGTAAGTGATATTGCAAATGCTACTTATGATAGAACAACAGCTGTAATGCTTTCTGGTGAATCTGCAATGGGTAAACATCCTGATTTATGTGTTGCAACAATGGATAAGATAACTAAATCAGTTGAATCAGACTTGAATTACTGGAAAAGATTTTCTAATAAAAGTTTAGATATGGATAGAGAAGATATTAAGAAACATGTTGCATATATAGCTACAGCAACAGCTAAAAATTTAAATGCAGATGCTATTGTTGCCTACACACATTTAGGAAATTCTGCAAGAAGACTAGCTGGAATGGGACCTGCATGTCCAATACTTGCTATTACTGATAACGAAAAAACTTTCTATCAATTAGGATTAGTATGGAATGTAACACCTATATTAGTAACAGGTAAAACTTCAATTGACGAAACAATAGAAGCAGGAATTGAAGAATTAAAGAAACAAGAATATTTAGAAAAAGGAGATATAGTTGTTATATCTGGCGGATCAAAAATATTAAATAATAGTTCTGAAAATCAAATAATTGATGGAGTTCTAAAAATTTAATTATAAATTTTGATTAAAAGAGTGCATTTTGAATGCACTCTTTTTTGCACTTATTTGAAATAATTGTCATAAAATATATTATAAATTGTTTTAAGGAGGAAAAAATATGTTTTATAGAAAATGTGGCTGCTGTAGTTGTATGAATGCATGTCCTCAATTTGAAATAAATGAGAATGATTTAGAAACTAAATGTAGTGATGTAAGCAATTATAATATAGAAATGGACGAATGTGCTTGCGGATTTGAGGAAAATAACAATGGTTTTCCAGATAATGCAGTACTTGGTCAAAGTTATGTTCCATGGCAAGTTATGAATAATGTTTTTAAGCCAGAGGTTGGTTTAAAAAATGGAACAATATTTCCAGAGTTAGTTAGCCCATATTGCCCTAATCAATCAATAGAAGAGATTGAATATATTAGAATGACAAATAAAATAGGAAAGGGGTGCAATGGATAATGAATAACTGTGAATGTAATAATACTATGATGGCAAAAGATGAAATGATGATGAAAATAAAAGAATATCAATTTTCAATAATTGAACTTGCCTTATATTTAGATACACATCCAGATGATGAAAAAGCACTATGTCTACACAGAAAATATGCAAATATTCTAAAAGATTTAATGGATAAATACCAAAAAGTTTATGGACCATTAACTATAAATTGTCCATGCAATAAATGGAGATGGCTAGAAGAACCTTGGCCATGGGAAAGGAGTAGTGACTGTTAATTATGTGGAAATATCAAAAAATGTTGGAATATCCAATTAATATAAGAAATAGAAATCCAAGACTAGCAAAATTTATAATATCTCAATATGGTGGACCTGATGGCGAAATAGGAGCTTCACTTAGATATTTATCTCAAAGATTTGGAATGCCAGATCAAAAAGCAAAAGCTATATTAAATGATATAGGCACAGAAGAATTGGCACATTTAGAAATGGTAGGCACAATGGTACATCAATTAACAGATGGTGCATCACCAAAAGAAATGGAAGAAGCAGGACTTGGTGCTTACTATACAGATCACGGATGGGGAGTTTATCCTCAATCAGCAGGAGGGGTACCATGGTCAGCTACAACAATAGCTGTAAAAGGAGATCCAATTGCAGATTTACAAGAGGATTTAGCAGCAGAACAAAAAGCTAGAGCAACATATGAAAAAATAATGGATTTAGTAGGAAGTGAAGATATGGATGTTCTAGAACCATTAAGATTTTTAAGAGAAAGAGAAGTAGTCCATTTTCAAAGATTTGGAGAAGCATTAAGAGGAGTACAAGATAAATTAGCACAAAAGAAATTTTATATGAATAATCTAAATAATTTAGTAGACACTGCAAATAATCCGATATCTACAAATGATTGTGGGTGCAATAGTTAAAAAATAAAGCGGCATAAAGTCGCTTTATTTTTTATTAGTATTACATAATTTTTGAATTTCATAAGTATTGATAATATATATCACTGTAATTTTGAATTCTTATTTTTATAATTTGTTAAAATATAAAATCTTGTTAATATTCGACAAAATATAACATTGTTTGCGCAAGAAAATATATATAATAAATAAAAAAATTATCAATTAAACTGGGAGAAAGATATGAAGATGTGTTATAAGCTTACAGCTTCACAAGAAAATATATAATTAAGAGAAGAATATTATAATGGTACATCAATTAATAATATTTCTTTTACTTATTAGTGAATTTGAAAAAGAAAATATTGAGATTGTAAATTATTTTGATAAAGATATGAAATTTATTAAAAATTAAATGACTGAAGATGCTAAAACCACATTTGATTTTTATAATAATAAACTATATAAATTTAAAATATATGTATTGCCTAATAATAGAACAGGCATATACATAAAATTACATCATATTATTGCAGACGCATGGGTTTGTAAAATATTATTAAAGCAGTTTAATAATATGTATAATAATTTTAATAAAGAAAGACAAACAGTTGAAATGTTTGTTTCAACAATACCATTAAAAATAAAAATTAATGGAGATGATACAGTTGAAGAGCTAGTGACACGAATATCAATTGATATAAAAAATGCATTAAAACATCAAAGATATCCATATTCAAGAATGTTAGAATATGAAAAAAAACAAAATATATTAGTTTTAATTAATGATGAAACAATTGTTATTAATATAAAAAAATAAATGTACTATCATTTTATTTAAATGATTGTTATTGTAAAAGAATTGTGAATATATAGAAAAAGTATTTTTAAATAATAAATAAGTAATAAAAATAAAACATCAATAATATGAAAGATTGCATTATGTCAAATTCGAGAAAAAGCTGTTGACATAAATACACAATTATGGTAGAATTTTACTAAATTTACAAGAAAATAAAGGGTTAAATTATTTGAAATAATTGTTTTATAATTTTCAATATATATGATAAACACATTATTTAATATAACAGGATAGAATAATCAGAATGATATTTTTATGTTATACAAGAGAAAAACAATAAAGTAGAAGAATTTTTTTAATTGAGATTTTATAGATGTGTCAATAAGAATACAGGTTTGTTCTAAATACATTTACTAACTTCAAAAATAATGAGATAAATATATTTTGCAACTAAAGTTTGCTTTTAAATAATATATTTATTTATAGAAAGGTGTGCTTATATGAATAATATTTTTGATAATCCTAAAATTTATATTGATCAAATTAATAATAATATTGAGATTAATAAAAAATTAAAATTTAATGGTAAATCTTTCATATGTGTTTTCTTTACTAAAAGATGTACTGCGGGTTGTGAATTTTGCTTTTTTAAATCTAACAATAGAAAATTAAATGATATTAACGAATCATATGAAATGAGCGATTATGGCTTCGAAAGATTTTTAGAATTTGTGAATGAATCTAATAATGGGTATTTATTAATTTCAGGTGGAGGAGAACCATTTGAAAAAAAAGAATATGTATTTAAGACAGTTGAACTAGCCATTTCTGATAAAATTGTTATTGTTTCAAATGGCTTATGGGCAAAAAAATATGAAGATGCAAAATATATTATTGATAGACTATATACATCTTTATCAAATAGAAATGTTAAAACAGATGTTACTCTTAGAATAAGTATTGATATGTTTCATACAAAGCAATTTGGAATTGAAGCATACGAAAATATAATTAAAATTTTTGAAAATGATTACTCTGAAAAATCAAATTTTCACTTAAAAATACATACTATAATGTCAGATGATACAGTATATAAATTGGCAAAAAAAAATAATTATATTATTTCTAAAGAATCATACTATAACACTTCCGACAACAATAAAGTTTTTAAATTGATACCAAAAAAGTTTTATATATATACAAAAAACAATTATAAAATAGAAGTGGGTGTTGCCAAACTTTTTTATCCTAATGTTATACCTGATTTAAATAATATTATAAATGAAAAAACTATACAAGTCTTTGATAAAGATATTAGTGAAAGTGAAACTTTCAATCCTTCAACTGTAAATAATATTAATGGTAAAAAAGGTTTAGATTTTTGGATTAATTATAATGGTAATGTTACTACATGGCAAAATGAACAATTTGATAATATAATGAATATATATAATGACACTTATGAAGATGTAGTAAGAAAAACATTTAATAATTTATTAAGCTTGTCTTTTATAGAAAATGGTTATTATCATAGAGAAAAAATAATTCTAGATGTAAATAATAAAGCTGTTCTTAGATCAAAACTTAGTAATATGAGAGATTTATCTACTGCAATGTTATTACATGAACGTAAAACAAGACTTTATTATTATATTATGATTATCAAAGAATATTATAAAAATTTAAGAATTAACAAAGCTTGTTTATCTAAAGAATTAATTGAAGTAATTGATTTAGAAAAGGAGAAAATTAAAGAATTATATCGAATGTCTAATTATAGTATATTAGATGATTATATTTTAGATAGGGCTACTGAATTAGAAATGAACGATTTATATTATATGTTAAAATTGGGGGAATATGATGTAAATGACCAAGCTTTAAAAAGGGGGATAAATTATTTAAATCAACAATTCGGAAAAAATTATAATTCTATCGATGATATTATTATTTCAAATAATATTGAACAGATAGATAGGATTATTGAAAAACTAACAAGAATGGATAATAAATCAAAGGATAAATGTTTATTTATAGATGGATTAGTTAGTCAAAATATTAATTTAATAAAGCAGGCTTCTAAAAGCGATTTACATGCACATGCAACTAGAAGTGGAAAAAAGGAATATTTTGAAAAAAATTATAATACTAATATAGAAACACCGAAATTATTTGAATCAATTGAGGAAATGAATATCTGGTACAATAAAAACATTAAAATATTATTTTCTAATGATATTATTTCTTTTAGGGAAAGGCTTAAAGCAGCTTTTATAGCTGCAACAGATGACAATATTGAAAAGTTATGTTTAAGTTTTGGTGTAGGCAATATTGAAATTTTCAATGGTAATATAGATGAATATATTAATGAAATAAAAATGATACAACATGAGTTTTATAATGGAGAGTTTGTTCCAGAACTATGTTTAGTAAGAGGTAATATAAATAAAGAAATTGTATTAGAGATATTAGATAAAAACTTTTTTAAATCATTAGATTTGGTTGGAAATGAAGAACTTGGGGTAGATGATGCTATAGAAGTATACAAGTATTCTAAAAAATATGATATGATACGTCGTTGCCATGTTGGTGAATTCTCAAATGAAAAATATGTTATTGATGCAATAATTAAACTTGATTTAAATGAAATACAACACGGGCTATCTGCAATTAAAAATGATAAAGTATTAAATTTGATAAAAAAACATAATATTAAAATAAACTTATGTCCACAAACTAATTTTATATTTGGTAGAATAAATAATTTATATGAACCGTTAAGAAAATTAATAGATAATAATATTAAAGTTTCAATTAATACAGATGATTTATTAATTTTTAATAAATCAATAAGTGATATTTATATTGATTTATATAATACACACAAGTTTAGTGTGGAAGAATTAAATGATATCAGAGTTAATAATTTATAACTTTATTTTTACATTAAAATTTTCTTATACAATCATTTGTTTAATGTAAACATAAAATAAAAAAGATTGTAAATAAATTGTAAAAGGAATTATAATATGGAATTTTTAGATATTGTAGATGAAAATGATAAACTAACAGGAGAAAAAAATGATAGGGATTTTATTCATACTAACAATTTATATCATAGACATACTTCATGTTGGATTTTGAATCGTAAGGGAGAAATACTTCTACAAAGAAGATCACTAGCAAAAAAGAAAAGACCTGGTGTTTGGTCAAAAACAGGAGGACATGTTGATTCTGGGGAAAGTGTAATTGAGGCAATAAAAAGAGAGGTAAAGGAAGAAATAGGTTTAGAATTAAAAAATGAAGATTTATTTTTTATGCAAAAATTTAAAAGTGATGCTCCTAAGTTTTTTTCGTATGGTTATATAGCGCTAACTGATAATAAAATAGAAGATTATGAACTACAATTAGAAGAAGTTGATAAGGTTAAATATTTCAAAATTGAAGAACTAGAAGAAGAAAAAAGAAAAGGGAATAGATTATTTGATTTTTACTATTGGGAGGACCAAGACTTTTTTGAACAAATGAAAATATTAAAGAAATTTAGAAAAGAAAAGCTATAATAAATAAACTATAATAAAAGAAAAAAGATTATTATCTTTCTGAAAGTATTGAAATTAATGAGAAAATATGCTAAAATTATTATGTAAACATTTGAAATTATGAACTATTATTTAGTTCATACAAAAGACAAGGAGGAATATACTATGCAAAAAATCAGCATATCATGTGGAGGCATTAATGTCCTAATTGCAACAGATTCTAATGAATTTATCAAGCTTTTCATGCGTGATCGGAAGAAACTTCAAAAGATAATTCCAGGTGTAGATGTTAAGATAGTTGATCATAATGTCAGGTTGATGGAACCATATATTATTTATGTGGACTCAAATGATAAGATAGTAACTATCGATGAAAAAAATAATAAAGCAATTGTAAAATTACCGGTAAAAAAATTATTTTTTCCCGACTTTGCATACTTAGTGTTATCGATGCTGTCAAAGGAAATGAATAAAATAAATAAATATTTTATTCATTGTTCAGTTGTTGAAAAAAATAACAAAGGTATAATGATTATAGGTGATCCAGGATCCGGCAAAACGACATTGTCATTATATTTAAGTATGAACAAGAATTTTGCATTCGTTTGCAATGATAGAGCTTTATTGGAATTTTTCAATGGAACTCCATATGTTGCAGCTGGTACATTAGAAACATCTATTAGAATTGGAGTGATTCCACAGTTTTTTCCAATGCTTATGGATCAAATAAGTACAATGGATTTGGAAAAACCATGGAATAATAGATTCCATTTTGGTTCTGAATTCGAAAAGTTAGGAATCAAAGTAAAGTCTAATGTTCCTATAACCCACGTTTTATTTTCTCTTACTTATCCAACAACAGTAAGCCAAACTAAATTAGAGAAGTATGATACTAGTAGAGGTCAAGAACTATCTATACTTAAAACTATGGGATGTTTTTCTCAGTACATTAGGGCAGATAATAATATGTTTTTAAGTGCTGAGTGTCCATTTCCTAGTTTTGATACTAATGAACTTGCTTGTAAAAGATTAAAGGATGTTAAGAGATTCGTACAAACAACAGAAATGTATAGTGCAAGAGGTGATATAAAATCTTTAGCAGATATGATTGATCAATTGACGGTATAATCATTAAAGCATGGAATTATGGTATAATTCCATGCTTTTCACTTATAAAATACATATGTTCTTTATATATGAGAGAGTTATTCCAATAAAATATTTTGGAGATATCTTTCTTCCATCATAATCATCAAATAAGGAGTATAACATTTCTTTGTCTACAAATCTATTCATAGTAGATAAAGAATTAGTTATACTCCATTTTATTATGTTAGGATTAGTATTATTAATTCCAGCAACATAAGAATATAATTCACTTACATTGTATAGTAAATCTATATTATTATTAGCAATAATAATACAGTCAATTAAAAATTTCGTACCTTTTGTATATAAGTTAAAATTTAATTTTTTCATTAAATTATTAATATCTTCAACATTAATAGAATTTCAACGCCACTTATAGTAGGTAAGTCAAGATCTAATAATAAAATATCAGGTCTTAAATTTAAATATCTTTCTAGTGTAGTTAATCCATCAAGTGTACAACTAACTATATTTATAGAAGTATCTTTTGCTAAAAAAATTCGACAACAATAATTAGAATCTTTGTTATCATCAGCAATCATAATTTTTTTAATGAGTACCTCCACATCTTAACAATGCTTACATAAACATTATAGTGCTTCGTTTTTTATAGATTGTGGGTGCAATAGTTAAAAATATGTTAGAAAAATAAGTAAAAAGTATTGATTTTATTATTGTTCTTTGTTATAATATTATAGTTAAATATCACACATAAGGTTAGTTTGGCTTAGTGCCTAAGGTTTTAGGTTAGCAATTAAACGTAAACCTTGTGGAGGAAAAACTAAAAGGAGGAATTTAAAATGGCAGTAGTTGCAATGAAACAATTACTAGAAGCAGGTGTTCACTTTGGACATCAAACTAGAAGATGGGATCCTAAAATGGCTGAATACATATTCCAAGCTAGAAATGGTATTCACATCATCGATTTACAAAAAACTTCAAGAAAGATTGACGAGGCATATGCATTCGTTAAAGAACAAGTTGAAGAAGGAAAAACAGTTCTATTTGTAGGAACTAAAAAACAAGCACAAGAATGTATGAAAGAAGCAGCATTATCTTGTGGAATGTTCTATATTGATCAAAGATGGTTAGGAGGAATGCTTACTAACTTTAAAACAATTAGAACAAGAGTTGAAAGACTTAAAAAATTAGAAGCTATGGAACAAGATGGTACTTTTGAAGTATTACCTAAAAAAGAAGTTATAGTTTTAAAGAAAGAAATGGCTAAGTTAGAAACTAACTTGGGTGGAATTAAGGATATGGAAGAATTACCTGGAGTAATATTCATAGTTGATTCTAAGAAAGAAGCTATAGCTATACAAGAAGCTAAAAAATTAAATATACCAGTTGTAGGATTAGTTGATACAAACTGTAGCCCAGAAGATATTGATTATATAATACCTGGAAACGACGATGCTATTCGTTCTGTAAAATTAATTGCACAAGTAATTGCTAATGCAGTTATAGAAGGAAAACAAGGTGAAGCTTTAGATTTAACAGTTGAATCTAACGAGAATAAAAAAGAAGAATCTATTGAAGAAGTTGTTGCAAATAGCGAAGAACAAGAAATAGTTGAAGAATAATAAAAATCAAATAAAAGTAGGCGGCACAACATAATATCTGCCGCCTATATTCAAATATATATTCTAAGGAGGAATAAATAAATGATTACTGCAAGTCAAGTAAAAGATTTAAGAGAAAAAACAGGTGCAGGTATGATGGACTGCAAAAAAGTTTTAACAGAAACTGATGGAGATATGGAAAAAGCAATTGAACTTTTAAGAGAAAGAGGAATTGCAAAAGCTGCTAAAAAATCAGATAGAGTTGCAGCAGAAGGTTTAGTTACTGCTTATGTTACAGAAGACGGAAAGGTTGGAGCAGTAGCAGAAATTAATGCAGAAACAGACTTTGTTGCTAAAAATGATGAATTTAGAACATTTGCAGCAGATGTTGCAAAACAAGTAGCATTAAAAAATCCAAAAGACGTAGAAGAATTATTATCTCAAAAATTTATAGAAGACGAATCTAAAACTGTAAGTGAAGTATTAACAAACAAAATAGCTACAATTGGCGAAAATATGTCAATAAGAAGATTTGAAAGATTTGAAACAACAGGTTTAGTTGAAAAATATATTCATGGTGATGGAAAAATAGGAGTTTTAGTTGAAATTGAAAATGGTGATAGCGAACTTGCAAAAGACGTATGTATGCAAATAGCAGCTGCAAAACCAGAATATTTAGATAGAGAAGCAGTTCCAGCTGAAAGATTAGATAAAGAAATGGAAATATTAAAAGCTCAAGCTATGAATGAAGGTAAACCAGAAGCAATAGCTGAAAAAATAGTTCAAGGTAGAGTTGGAAAATTTTACAGTGAAATATGCTTAGTTGAACAAGAATTTGTTAAAAATCCAGATATAAAAGTTAAAGATTTATTAGCTTCTAAAAACGCAAAAATAGTTAGATTTGCTAGATTTGAAAAAGGCGAAGGAATAGAGAAAAAAGAAGAAAATTTTGCTGAAGAAGTTATGAAACAAATAAAATAAGAAACTTTATAAAAGCCAGCTTATATAAGTTATTGAATAATCAATAATTTGTATAAGCTGGCTTTTGTTTTTAAGGAAAATTAAAAGTATTTTTTATGTGAATTTACTTGATAAATGTATATAAAAGTGATATATTACATATGTCATAAAATGGATTTTAATATATTTAGGAGGATTTTGAATGGGACTATTTAAGTCATATAGTGAAAAGGAAGTTAAAAGGGTTATGCCTTTAGTAAATAAAATTAATAGCTTGGAACCAGAAATGGAAAAATTAACAGATAAAGAATTACAAGCTAAAACACCAGAGTTAAAGGAAAAATTAAAAAATGGTATGACATTAGATGATATATTACCAGAAGCTTTTGCGGTAGCAAGAGAGGCATCTAAAAGAGTCTTAGGTATGAGACATTTTGATGTTCAGTTAATTGGTGGAATTATATTACATCAAGGTAGAATTGCAGAAATGAAAACTGGTGAAGGTAAGACATTAGTTGCTACATTACCAGTATATTTAAATGCACTTTCAGGGGATGGTGTTCATGTTGTAACAGTTAATGATTATTTAGCTAAAAGAGATAGTGAATGGATGGGAAAATTATATAAATTCCTTGGATTAACTGTTGGACTATGTGTAAATGGAATGGATCCTGATGCTAAAAGAGCAGCATATGCAGCAGATGTTACATATGGTACAAATAATGAATTTGGATTTGATTATTTAAGAGATAATATGGTTATCTATAAAGAACAAGCAGTTCAAAGAAAATTAAATTATGCCATAGTGGATGAGATAGATAGTATTTTAATAGACGAGGCTCGTACACCACTTATAATTTCTGGTAGAGCTGATAAATCTTCTGATTTATATAAAAAAGCAGATAGCTTTGTAAAAAGATTACAAGCTAAAATAATTGTAGAAGAAGATGTTAAAGATTTAGATCAAGCAGAAGACAATGAAAAATATGATTATATTGTAGATTTAAAAGCTAAATCAGCAACACTAACAGGAAAAGGAATAAAAAAAGCAGAACAAGCCTTTGGGGTTGAAAACTTAAACGACTTAGACAATTCAGAATTAGTTCATCATATTAACCAAGCATTACGTGCTAATGGTGTTATGAAAAAAGATATAGACTATATAGTAAAAGATGGGGAAGTACTAATTGTTGATGAATTTACAGGAAGAATTATGTATGGAAGAAGATACAATAATGGTTTACATCAAGCTATAGAAGCAAAGGAAAATGTAAAAATAGCTGATGAGTCTAAAACATTAGCAACAATAACTTTCCAAAATTACTTTAGAATGTATGATAAATTATCTGGTATGACTGGTACTGCTATGACAGAAGAAGCTGAATTTGAAGAAATATATAATCTAGATGTTATAGAGATACCAACCAATAAACCTATGATAAGAAAAGATAATAATGACATTATATATAAAAATGAAAGAGCAAAATTTAAGGCTGTTGTTGAAGATATAAAAGAAAGCAATAAAAAAGGTCAACCTGTTTTAGTTGGTACTGTTTCTGTAGAAAAATCAGAAAAACTAAGTAGCATACTTAAAAAAGAAGGAATAAAACATGAGGTATTAAATGCAAAATATCATGAGAAAGAAGCTGCAATAGTAGCACAAGCTGGTAAATTTGGAGCAGTTACAATCTCTACAAACATGGCAGGGCGTGGTACTGATATTATGCTTGGAGGAAATAGCGAATTTTTAGCAAAAGAAGAAATGAGAAAAAAAGGATATTCTGAAGAAATGATAGAACTTGCAAATTCATACAATGAAACAGATAACCAAGATATAATTCAAGCAAGAAAATTATTCAAAGAATTAAAGAATAAATATGAAGAAGAAATATCAAAAGAAAGAGAAAAGGTAATTGAAGCTGGTGGTCTTAAAATAATTGGTACAGAAAGACATGAGTCAAGAAGAATAGATAATCAGTTAAGAGGACGTAGTGGACGTCAAGGAGATATTGGTGAATCAAGATTCTATATAGGATTAGATGACGATTTAATGAAAATCTTTGGTGGAGATATGATAACAAGCTTATATAATACATTAGGCGCAGATGAAGATATGCCAATACAACATAAATTCTTATCTAAAGCAGTTGAAAATGCTCAAAAGAGAGTTGAAGGAAACAACTTTGCAATACGTAAAAATGTGTTAAAATATGATGATGTTATGAATCAACAAAGAGAAATTATTTACGGACAAAGAAGAGAAGTATTAGATGGAAAAGACTTAAGTGATAACATTAAACATATGATTAATTCGGTAGCTGAAGATGTTGTAAATATGTATGCAAATGTACAAGATGGTGAAGAAATTGATGTTCCTGGATTAAAATTACAAATTAAAAATATTTTTGGAATAGAAAATGTTGAAGGATTAAATAATGAAGTATTAGATGAAAATTCATTAATAGCTGAACTACAAGAAAAAGCTCAACAAAAATATTTGGAAAAAGTTAATGAAGTTGGAGAAAATGACATAAAAGAGCTTGAAAGAGTTATAATGCTTAAAGTTGTTGATGAAAAATGGATGAACCATATAGATGCTATGGATAATTTAAAAGATGGTATAGGACTTCGTGCATATGGTCAAAAAGATCCAGCAACACAGTATAGAATTGAAGGCTCAGACATGTTTGAACAAATGATAGAAGATATAAAAACAGATGTTGTTAAAATATTATTAAATATTCATAAAGCAGGAGAAATGAGAAGAACTGAAACTGTAAAGATAACAAATGCTTCATTAGAAAATTTAAATAATCTAGATAATGACACAGTAAGCAAAGAACCAATAAAAAATGAAGAACCCAAAATAGGAAGAAATGATCCTTGTCCTTGTGGGTCTGGTAAGAAATACAAGAACTGTTGTGGTAAATAGAATATTAATTAAAAAAGAGTTGTGTATTAAACTGTAATACACAGCTCTTAAATTATAATTGACAAAATTGCATATAATTGATAATATATTATTGAAAAAGTGAGGAAAAATTTATTATGATTTTATACCCTAAAGGATATTTTAATAAAGTGTCTGATATTAGCTTAGATTATTTAAATAAGAATAATATTAAAGGTTTAATTTTAGATGTTGATAATACATTAATTGACTATTATAGAAACATTTCAGAAGAAACAATTAGATGGGCAAATAATTTAAAGAATAATAATATAAAGTTAGTTATTTTATCTAATAGTGAAAAGAAAGACAAAGTTGCAGGAGTTGCTCAAAAACTTAAAATTGATTACAGTTATTTTGCAATGAAACCTTTTAAAAGAGGATTTAAAAAGGCAAAACAAATGCTTGAATTGGAAAACCAAAATATTGCTGTGGTTGGAGATCAAATTTTTACAGATGTAATTGGAGCAAATAGAATGAAGATGTTTTCAATACTTGTAGAGCCTATTGAAAAGAAAGATATTTGGATTACTTTAATAAAAAGACCAATAGAAAACTATATTAAGAAAAAATATGTAGAAACAAAGGAGAAATAAAATGTATTTTAATAATGTACATATACTAATTTATGTTGCAATTGCAGTAGCAGGATTTTTTATAGGAAAATTTGTTAATTGGTGCAATTATAGGTTGCCAGAGTATAAAAAAGTATTTTGCAAGGAAATGTTTAAGGCAAAAGAATTAGAGGGATATAAGACTAATTTATTATTATCTTTAATTACAATGCTTATTTATATTATATTATTATATTTCTTGGGGATACAAAAAACATTTTTAGGAAATTTAAATTTAATAAAATATTTAATATTAACTCCAATGTTGCTATCTGCTTTTATTATAGATTATAAGTTGCAAATAATACCTAATAGATTAAACATGACAATGTTTGAAATTGGCATATTTCTAATGTTTTTAGCAGGTATTTTTAATCCTAATATTGCAATAGACATGTTCTTGGGAATGTTAGCGGGAGCTGGAATATTTTTACTTATAACTCTAGTTGGAGGACTTATTGCTGGAAAAGAAGCAATGGGTTTTGGAGATGTAAAATTAATGGGAGCATTAGGAATATATTTTGGCTTAGCCAATACCATAGCGATAACTCTTATGGCATTCTTAATTGGTGCAATATTAAGTATAATATTATTAGTTACAAAAATAAAGAAAACAGATGAATATATACCATTTGGACCATTTATTGTAATGGCAACTTTTATAATGATGATAGTACCTTTTGATAAAATTTTAACAATATTGCTTTTAATATTTTCGCTAGGAACGATAAGAATATAAAATAGGGAGGGTTTGCTATGAATGAAAAAATAAGATGGCTTAGAAATAAAATAAAAAGTATAAACTTGGATGCTATGATAGTGTCTAATCCTATTAATATAACTTATTTAACAGGACTAAAAGAAGAAGGAATATTAATATTAGGAAGAAAAGAAAACTTTTTTATTACAGATGGTAGATATGTAGAAGCTGTTAATAGCAAACTTACAATAGAAGATGAAATAATAGTTGAAGATATAAGAGATTTATCTCAAGAAGATAGAGAAAATTTATTTTTGTTTTGTGAAAATGTTGGATTTGAAGAACATTATGTTACTTATTCAAAATATAAAGAATATATGTATAAATATAAAATAAACAACTTGGTAGAAACGGAAAAAATAATAGAAAAACAAAGAGCTATAAAGGATGAAGAAGAAATAAAAAATATAACTAAGGCATGCAATATAACAGATGATTGCTTTGAATATTTGTTAAATTATATAAAAATTGGAATGACAGAAAAACAAATTGCTAATGCAATCGAAAGATTCTTTAGGATAAATGGAGCGGATGGATTAGCATTCGATACAATTGTAGCTTCTGGACCAAATTCATCAAAACCTCATGCAGTGCCAACAGATAGAAAAATTGAAAATGGTGATGTAATTACAATTGATATGGGGTGTAAATACAATGGCTATTGTTCAGATATGACAAGGACAATATTTGTTGGAGAAATTTCAGAAGAAGTAAAGAAGGTATATAATCTTGTTTTAAAAAATCAAATGCAAACTATAAAAGAAATGCATGAAGGAACAATATGCAAAAATTTAGCAAAAATGGTAATAAATGATTTTGAAATAAATGGATATGATTTAATACATGGATTAGGACATTCAGTTGGGTTAGAAATACACGAAATACCAACATTAGGTTCTAAATCAGAGGCCATTTTAAAACCTAATATGATAATAACGGATGAACCAGGAATATATATTGCTGGACATTTTGGAATAAGAATTGAAGATACTGTAATTGTAGGAAAATCAATAGGGGTGCCGTTAACAAAATCATCCAAAGAAATAATAATTATTTAATTTTAATATAATACAATTATGTTACAAAGATATTAAATTTATGTAACAATGATTGTATTATATTTTTTTTTGAAATATAATTTATTTGTGAAAAATTACATTTACAAATGAATAAGGGGATTTTAAATGGAAACCTTTGCTGATTATATTCTTGGTGAGAAGGACTATATAAAAAAGCTTGAAATTACATATTATCTTCAAAAAAGAACAGGGATTTTCTTTGATAATTCTGTTATTTTAAAAACTGAACTTGCAAGAATGTTTATGGAAGATATAGATTTAGGTGTTGATAAAAATTTAGTTATAACAGCTTGTCTTTTGTGTGGTTGTAAAAAGAAAAAAGACGCAACGGATATAAATACAATAAAAAATTATGCACAAGATGGTGCTAAATATTTGGCAACACTTGGATTTGATAAAAGATTTTGTAAAATTTGCGAAGAAGTTAATAGATATAGTGGAAGTACTCCAAGAGAACCAGAAAGTGACATTCTGGAATTGGTAGATAGCTTCGGAGGACTTGTTTTAGACAGACCAGAAAGAAAGGGATTCCCGATAGATGAAGCACTAGTTTTGACTGAATATAGAAACTTAAAAGGATATAATAATATATTTATGGATAAATTTAAAGAATTTATTTTTATAGAAGAAGGAATTAGAGTTTAAAGTAAAGGAGAATATTATGGAACTTAGACGGAAGAGAAGATTTTAATGGAAATATAGCTAAAAGAATTAAATTAGCAGATGAAAAAACAATGTCACCCAGAGACATGATTTCAATTATAAGTAAAGGCAATGAAGGAATTGATGAGTATTTTGAGGCCAAAAAAGAAAAAATAGTTGAAGAACATAAATCAATGCTAGATGATTTTCAATTGTAAAATAAATATAGTATAATGCAGGTCTTAGACCTGCTAATTTTATAATATAAATATTAAAAGAGAGGTAATAAAATGTACGAAATATTTGCAGATTTACATGTACACATAGGAAGAAGTGAAAGTAATAAACCAATAAAAATAACAGCTGCAAGGTCTTTAAACTTTGCTAATATTGCTAAAGAATGTGTAGAAAGAAAAGGAATAAATGTTGTAGGGATAATAGATTGTGCATCACCATATGTAATAGAAGATATAGAGAACTTTTTAAAAACAGGTGAGGCATATGAAATACCAGATGGGGGGATAATATATAAAGATAAAGTTTGTATATTGCTTGGAAGCGAAATAGAAACATCTGAAGTAAATGATTATGGCAAAACTGGTAGTGCACATAATATATGTTTCTTCCCACATTTAAAAGATATAAAAGCATTTTCAAATGAGATGAGCCATCATATAAAAAATATAACACTTAGCTCTCAAAGAGCCGATATATCTGCATATGAATTAATAGATATTGTAGAGAAATATAATGGTATTTTAATACCAGCTCATTGTTTTACACCTCATAAGAGCTTTTATGGTAATTGTACAGATAGATTAGAAAAGATATTTAAAGAAAAATTTAGCAAAGTACCAGCAATTGAATTAGGACTTTCATCAGATACATATTTAGCTGACCAAATATCTGAACTTGAAACAAAAACTTTTCTAACTAATTCAGATGCACATTCTCTTCCTAAAATTGCTAGAGAATACAATAAAATATTAGTAGAAGATATAAGTTTTAAAGAATTTTTAAAAGCATTAAAAAATGAAGATGGAAGAAAGATATTAGCAAATTATGGAATGGATCCAAAACTTGGAAAATACCATAGAACATATTGCGAAAAGTGTGATAAACCAATACCGGGAAAAGCACCTGTTACTAAATGTCCTGATTGTGATAGTTCTAACATTACAATGGGAGTTTTTGATAGAATAGAAATAATAAAAGACAAAGAAAAAACAAAAAGTCCAGCTTTTAGACCACCATATGTATATCAAATTCCATTAACTTTTGTTCCTGGACTTGGAGGAAAAACAATAGACAAATTGTTAGCTACTTTTGGCACAGAAATGAATATATTACATAAGTTATCGAAAGATGATTTAGAAGCTGTTGTTGGAGAAAAAGTTGCAAATAATATAATTAATGCAAGAGAAGGTAATGTAAAAATTGAAGCCGGCGGCGGTGGAGTTTATGGAAAAATAAGTTCTAAATAATATTTTTATTTCATAGACATTACGTAAGGGTTACGTTCAAGAAGAAAGGGTTTTATGTAATGTCTAAAAGAATTAAAAAAAGTTCTAAGTTGGGAAATATACTTTTTAATTTTGTTATTAATAATAAAAGAGAATTTTTGCAAGTCGTTGTTTTATTTTTTGTAGGATTAATTATTGGCGTAATGTTTATGAATAATCTAAATGATGTTCAAAATCAAGAGATACAAACATATTTTACTAATCTGACTGCAAATGTTCAGAATACAGAAGGTATAAACTTATTTAATCTATTAAAAAAATCAATTACTTCTAATGTAATATTTGTAATAGTTTTATGGCTAGGCGCAGCTACAATAATTGGTATACCAATTGTATATGGAACAATAATTTTTAAAGGCTTTTCGGTTGGTTTTACAATAAGTAGTATAATGTATATATATGGCTCTGGAAACGGTATATTGGTTTCAATTTCATTGTTGCTACTACAAAATATAATACTAATACCGGCAATGTTTAGTATTTGTGTTAGTGGAGCTAGATTATATAAATCAATTATGAAAAACAAAGAAAGAGATAATATAAAAGTTGAGATATTAAGACATACTTTTTTCTGTTTATTAATGTTGATATTAATGATAATAGCTTCATTAATTGAGGTATATATTTCAACAAATTTATTTATTATTTTATTAAAATACATAAAAATTTAAAAAAGTTTAAAAAACTATTTACTTTTTTAAAGTTATTTGATATAACTTATGTAAATTATTATAAAAAGATGGGGGAGCTATAAAATGGAAAAACAAATTAAGACTTTTTTGGAATTTTTGCAAAATGAAAAGAAAATGTCAACAAACACATTACAATCATACGAAAGAGATGTATTGCAATTTTCAAAATACTTAGATGAAAAGAAAATGAATTACTCAAAAGTAAAAACAGAAGATATAAAAGAATATTTAAAACATTTACAAGAAATGGGCAAAAAAACATCAAGTATTTCTAGAAGTTTAGCTTCTATTAGATCTTTTTATCAATATGAATTAAGAAATAAAAAAATAAAGATAAATCCAACCGAAAATGTTCAAGCTCCAAAGGTAGAAAAACATGCACCAAGTATATTATCTTCACAAGAAATAGAGTTGCTTTTAGACCAACCTAAAGATGTTGATTTAAAAGGAACTAGAGATAAAGCAATGCTTGAATTTGCATATGCTACAGGAATGAGAGTAACAGAGATAATATCTTTAAATATTGAAGATGTTGATTTAGAGAATGCAAATGTTGTTTGTAAATCAGCAGTTAAACAAAGAACTATTCCTTTAGGAACTTTATCTTTAAAGGCATTAAAAGAATATATAGAAGAAGCAAGACCTATATTAGTTAGAGATGAAGACGAAAAAGCTTTATTTGTAAATATTAATGGTGGAAGATTAACAAGACAAGGATTCTGGAAAATTATAAAATATTATAAAGAACAAGCACACATTACAAAAGATATAACTCCACATGTGTTAAGACATTCATTTGCAACACATTTATTACAAAATGGGGCAGATTTAAAATCAATACAAACAATGCTTGGACATTCAGATATATCATCAACACAAGTTTATATGCAATTCCAAGATGATAGCATTAGAAATATATATAGAAAAGCTCATCCAAGAGCATAAAAATAAATGTTAATTAAATATGATACATAATTGGCGGACATAAGATCCGCCTAATTTATTATTGTATAGGAGAAAATTTAATAATGTATAAGTTTTTTGTAGAAGAAGAACAAATAGATGATAAAATAATTAAAATAATTGGACAAGATGTTAATCATATAAAAAATGTATTAAGATTAGAAATCGGAGAAGATATATGTGTTTGTAACAAAAAAACATCAAGTAGTTTTATATGTAAGATAGCGGATTTTAATAACAATGAAGTAAAATGTAAGGTTTTTGAAAAAATATTAGAAACTACAGAAACTAAAACGTATATTCACATTTTTCAAGGCTTGCCTAAAGCAGATAAAATGGAATACATAATTGAAAAGTGCACAGAAATAGGAGTAAAAGAGATAACTCCTGTTATAATGAAAAGAACTATCGTAAAATTAGAAGAAAAAGATAAAATAAAAAAGTTAGATAGATGGAATAAGATTGCAGAAGTAGCTTCAAAACAGTCTAAAAGAGATACAATATTAAAGGTAAATAATATAATAAATTTAAAACAAATATTTGAAAAATTATCAGACTATGATATACTTTTAGTTGCATATGAAAATGAAGATAAAAATACTTTAAAAAAAGTTTTATGTGACTTCAAAAATGATAAAGAAAATTTGAAGGTCGCTGTAGTTATTGGACCGGAAGGTGGAATAGATGAAACGGAAATAAATAGCTTAAAATTAGAAGGGTTTAAAACAGTTACATTAGGAAAAAGAATATTAAGAACAGAAACAGCGCCACTTGTTATAGCAAGTAATATTTTATACGAGTTGGAGGAATAATTTGTGAAAGAATTATCTAAAAGAGAACAAAAGAAATTGGAAAAAATTAAGGAAGAAAACTTACAAAAATTTGATGAAGAATACAAAAAAAGTAGAATAATACCTGAAGATTATAAAAAACAAATAAAAAAGAGAGTGATAAAGAATAGTATTATTGCAGTTATAATGATAACATATTTAATATTACTAAATATATTATCACTACACATTGAAACCACAACGTATATTTTAGGAATAAGAATTTTATGTGTAATATTAGCCATTGTTTCTATTGCGTTTTTTGAATTAAGTTATAGAAAAGATAATGGATATTTATTTTTATATGGTGCTGAGTTTTTGGTATTGGCAACAATAACACTATTTAGTGTATATGCATATTCTATTTTTTACGTAACATACAACAATATATTGGCAGGAATACTTGCTGTAGTTATTGTATATTATATAGTTAAAACAATTTTAACAATTAAAAGTATGAAAAAACAATACTATAAAGAGTTAAATGATATTAGAGATATAGTAAAAAAATAACATTTAAATTTTAAAGGAGGAAATACTAACAATGATTAGAAGTATGACTGGATATGGTAGAGGAATATACGAAGTAGACGGAAGAGAATATACAGTAGAAATTAAAGCGGTAAACAATAGATATTGCGATGTTTCTGTAAAAGTACCAAGAAGTATAAGCTATTTGGAAGAAAAAATAAAAAAAGAAGTAACAAATAAGGTTTCTCGTGGTAAAATAGATGTTTTTGTTTCTTTTTATAATAATAGTACCAAAGGAAAAAATATAAAATTTAATAATGAGCTAGCTAGTATTTATATAAATGAATTAAAAGAATTAGCACAAAATAATGGATTGGAAGAAAAAATAAATGTTATCGATATTTCAAAGATGCCAGATGTCCTTGTAATTGAGAACGAAGATGATGAAGAATTGATTTGGAATGAATTAAAAGTTCCATTAGAAGAAGCACTAAAATCTTTTATCTTAATGAAAGAAACAGAAGGAAACAAAATATATGAAGACTTATCAAAAAGAATAGATGACATACAAAACAAAGTTAATATAATTTCTCAAAATTCTACTAGACTTATTAAAGAATATGTAGTAAAATTAGAAACAAGAATAAAAGAACTATTAAATACAGAGAATATTGATGAAAATAGACTAGCAATGGAGACTGTTATATATGCCGATAAGTGCTCAGTTGAAGAAGAAATAACGAGACTTAATAGTCATATATATCAATTTAAAGAGTTGATGAAAGAAAAAGTTGCTGGTAAAAAAATTGACTTTTTAATTCAAGAGATGAATAGAGAAACAAATACAATAGGCTCTAAATCAAGTTCTGTTGAAATAACAAATTTAGTTATTGAAATGAAAACTCAAATAGAGGATATTCGTGAACAAATACAAAACATAGAGTAAATTTAAATTAGGGGGAATAAAATTATGATGGTAAAACCAAGTGTACAAGAATTATTAAAAAAGGTTGATAACAGATATAGACTTGTTATTGTAACTGCAAAAAGAGCTAGACAAATAGCTGCTGGAGATATTTGTATGACTAGAGTGGATGAAAAATCACCAGTAACTTTAGCTGCAAATGAAATCGCAGAAGGTAAGGTGAGACCATGCTAGTAATCTTATCTGGAGTATCTGGTGCAGGAAAAGATACAATAAAAAAAGAACTAATAAAAAGAGAAGAAAATATAATAACAATTCCATCATACACAGATAGACCGATGAGACCTGGAGATGTTGAAGGGGGAACTTATCATTTTGTATCAACAGATGAATTTGAAAAAATGATAAAAAATAATGAGTTATATGAATATAATGTACATCATGATCATTATTATGGAACTTCTAAAAAGATTTTTAATGAAAAGGTAAAAGAAGGAAAAATCATAGTAAAAGATATTGATGTAAATGGAACAGAACATCTTGCTAATTTATTAAAAGATGATATGAAAGTTGTAACAATTTTCTTAAGAGTTCCTAAAGAAGAATTAGAAAAAAGATTAAAAAATAGGATAGACAAGCCTTCTATAAAAGAAATAAAATTAAGATTAAACAGATTTGATTATGAAGAATCAAGAATTGATTTATATGATTATGTCCTAAAAAATGACAACTTAGAAAAAACAGTACAAATAATTAGTACTATAATAAAAAACGAATATGAAATGTGTAAAGACCAGTTTAAATAAACTGGTCTTTACTTTTTTTAATGAAAATTTTCGATTCTTCCGTTAATTCTTATATGTCCTGCATTAGTGACCTCTAAGGATTCAATATTCTTTGGAATAGGATAGGTTGGAGTAGCAAATCTTTCAAAAGATAAGTTTACAAAGTTTGAACCTGGACGAAATGCTATGGCATGAATGTGAGAATATCTTACAATACACATGCATACAAGCTTTGAAAATTCGTCTTCGGAAAAACAAGACCGAACCATGTCTAATACAAAGAATATAGAAGAAAGTCTGTCGCTATTGACAAAAGGAATTGAACTATAATTTGCAAGTGGTATATTATTACTTTCGTAATAGTTTTTTAAAAGTTTTTGCAAATTACTTGAATCCAGAGAATTGCCATAGTACCTTTCAATAAAATCCTGTACCTCGCTAATTTTCATTTTTTTTACCTCCAAAAATTTTTTTGACATAAGTTGAAAAGCCTAAGATGAAAAAAGGTTTCAAAATATGATATATATATTATATCATATTTTGTTAAATATTACAAATTTCAATTTGTTAATGTTTGATTAAAAAAATAAATAAACAGTTCATTTTTGAACTGCTTATTTATTTTGGCTCCTCGTGCTGGGCTCGAACCAGCGACCTATCGGTTAACAGCCGAGCGCTCTACCAACTGAGCTAACGAGGAATATTTTATATATTTTGAATTATATATTATAGTTTTAACTTTTTCAATAGTTTTATTAAAAAAAATTAAAAAAATTTAAAATATTGTTAAATAATATTTAAAGAGTGATATAATAATAAATATTAGAGGTGAAAAAAATGACAAATGATAAAAAAGAAAATGTGAATTTTAAAGAAATGTATGGCAAGGCTACGATTTTAAAGCCGGAAGAGATTATTAATGAACAAAAAATAAATTTAGAAAAAGGATTATCAACAAAACAAGTAAAAGATAAAATAGATAAATATGGATATAACATTATAAGTAAAAGTAAAGAAAAGAAATGGTATAATTATTTTTTTGAAAGTTTGTTTAGCAAATTTAATTTAATATTACTTGGTATTGCAGTAGTTTTATTTTATACAGATGTAATACTTGCAGAAAAACCAAGTTATGCCAATATTATAGTTATTATAGTATTAGTGCTAATTAGTACATTTTTAGAGTTTTTCGAAGAATTTAAATCAAATAAAGCAGCAGCTAAACTAAAAGAAATGGTTGCTACCCAAAGTACAGTTATAAGAAATGGTAAAAAGATTAAAATATTAAATAAAGATATTGTAATTGGAGATATAGTTGTTTTATCAGCAGGAGACATGATACCAGCAGATTTAAGAGTTTTAGAAGCAAAAGATTTATATATTGGACAATCGTCTTTAACAGGTGAATCAGATTCTGTTAGGAAACTTGCAGAAAGCGAATTAAAATCAATAGATGATATAGAGTTTATAACTGATATTGATACAATATGCTTTATGGGAACAAATGTAATAAGTGGTTCTGCAAAAGCAGTAGTTATAAAAACTGCTGACGATACTTACTTTGGAAAAGTTTCACATACATTAACTACTGGAAAACCTAAAACAGCTTTTGAAAAAGGAATAGAAAATATAAGTAAACTACTAATTCGATTCATGCTAATAATGGTTCCTATTACTTTCTTGTTAAATGTATGGAAACATAATACTCTTACAGCATTTACATTTTCTGTGTCTATTGCAATTATAATAACTCCATTGTTATTGCCTGTAATTCTTTCTTCTGGACTTGCAAAAGGTGCAGTAAATATGTCTAAAAAGAAGACTATTGTAAAAAGACTTGAAAGTATACAAAGTTTTGGAGGCATGAACATTTTATGTACAGACAAAACTGGGACTTTAACAGAAGATAGAATAGTTTTAGAAAAATACTTAAATGTTAATGGAGAAGAAGATTATGGCGTATTAAAACAAGCATACCTTAATGCATATTTCCAAACAGGGCTAAAAGGAAGCATAGATGAAGCAATAATAAAAAAAGCACAAGATAATGGACTTGCGAAAGAAATAGAAGGCGAGTTTAAAATAATTGACGAAATACCATTTGACTTTACTAGAAGGAGATTATCTGTTGTAGTAACTAATGGAACAAAAAAAGAATTAATTACCAAAGGCGCTGTTGAAGAAATATTAAGTATTAGTTCATTTGTAGAATATAAGGGACAAGTTTCTTCAATAAATAATGAAATTAAAACTAATATAAGAAAAATAGCTAAAGAATTAAATAAACAGGGGCTAAGAGTTGTTGCAGTTTGTAAAAAATATGATATAGAAAAAATAGAAAACTTTAAAGTATCTGATGAAAACAAGATGATTCTAACAGGATTTATTGGATTTTTAGATCCACCTAAAGAAAGTGCAAAAGCAGCAATTGAGAAGCTGAACAAAGCTGGAATTCGAGTAATTGTTTTAACTGGTGATAATAGTGATGTAACAAAATGTGTATGTGATAAGGTTAATATTAATACTTCTCAAATCCTTGTTGGAAATCAAATAGATAAAATGTCCGATATGGCACTAAAAAGAGTTATAAAAAGAGTTAATGTATTTGCAAAATTATCTCCAATACAAAAAGCAAGGATTATAAGAATCTTAAAAGAAGCTGGAAACACAGTAGGATATATGGGGGATGGAATTAATGATAGTCCATCATTAATTAACTCTGACATTGGTATTTCTGTAGATACTGCTGTGGATATTGCAAAAGAAACAGCAGATATTATATTACTTGAAAAAGATTTAAATGTTTTATTAGATGGTGTAAAAGAGGGAAGAAAGACATATGCAAACCTAATAAAATATATAAAACTAGCAACAAGTTTTAACTTTGGAGAAGTTATATCTGTAATAATAGCTAGTGTTATTTTACCGTTTTTACCAGAAACACCAATTCAGCTATTAGTAGAAGGTTTAATATATGATTTAGGACAATTAACACTTCCATTTGACAATGTGGATGAAGAACACTTAGATAAACCTAAAAATTGGAATACTAATAGTTTGAAACGATTTATGCTTGTTATGGGACCATTAAGTACAATGTTTGATATGATAGTGTTCTTAGTAATGTGGTTTGAATTTAATCTAAGAAGTAACAGTATAGCACTATTTCAAACAATATGGTTTACTTACAGCATAATCTCTAATTTGGTTGGAATGCATATAATTAGAACAAATAAAAAACCAATAATACAAAGCCATGCATCAAAATCAGTATATATTTCTTCAATTTCAATAAGTATATTTGCAATTTTTATTCCATATACAATTTTAGGAAAAGCAATAGGACTTGTTCCAATTGGATTTAAATATATATTGGTATTTATGTTAGCAATACCAGCACTATATTGTGTAGTTGCACAAGTAGTAAAGAAAAGATATATCAAAAAATATGGAGAATGGTTATAATTGTTAAGAAAAAAGCGATTTTATCGCTTTTTTTCTTGCATTATTTTTATATTAAATATATAATTACAGTGGTGATTTTTGTGGAGGAAAATAAAATTATAAGTCCAGAGTTAGAAGACTTTGAAGAAGAAAGATTAGAAAAGTCGTTAAGACCTAAAACATTAGATGAATATATTGGACAAGATAAAGTAAAAGAAAATATGAAAGTGTATATTGAGGCTGCAAAAAAAAGAGAAGAACCTCTAGACCATGTATTGTTATATGGCCCTCCAGGACTTGGAAAAACAACACTCTCTAACATAATATCAAATGAAATGAATTCAAATATAAAAATAACATCAGGTCCAGCAATAGAAAAGCCTGGAGACTTGGCTGCACTTCTTACAAATCTTAACGAATATGATGTTTTATTTATAGATGAGATACATAGATTAAATAAAAGTGTAGAAGAAATATTATATCCTGCACTAGAAGATTACACATTAGATATTATTATAGGAAAGGGTCCAAGTGCTAGGTCTATAAGATTAGATTTGCCTAAATTTACACTTATTGGGGCAACAACAAAAGTTGGTTCATTAACAACTCCACTTCGTGATAGATTTGGAATAATACAAAGACTTGAATTGTATAAGCCAGAAGACTTAAAAACAATTGTTAAAAGATCTAGTAAAATATTAGAAATAAATATAGATGATGATGCAGCATATGAAATTGCAAGACGTTCAAGAGGAACTCCAAGAATTGCAAATAGAATTCTAAAAAGAGTAAGAGATTATGCAGTAGTATTAGGTGATGGAAACATAAACTTAAAACTTGCTAAAGTTGCTCTTAATAAGCTTGAAATAGATGAACTAGGATTAGATGAAATAGACAGAAAAGTATTAGAAACAATAATACTAAAGTATGCTGGAGGACCTGTTGGCTTGGAAACATTAGCAGCAACAATAGGCGAAGAAGTAGAAACAATAGAAGATGTATACGAACCATTTTTAATGCAATTAGGTTTTATATCTAGAACACCAAGAGGAAGAATTGCACTAGAACCAGCTTATAAACATATAGGCGTTGAATTTAATAAATAAGGGGATAATAATGAAGAAAATATCGGTAGTTATACCAATGTATTTTGAAGAAGAAGTTGCAGAAGAATGCTATAATAGAACTAAAAAAATGTTAGATACATTAGAAAATTATGAGCATGAAATAATATTTGTAAATGATGGTAGTAAAGATCAAACATTACCAATATTAGAAAATATTGCTAAAAATGATAACAATGTAAAAATATTATCATTTTCAAGAAATTTTGGACATCAAGCTGCAGTTACAGCAGGACTAAAGTATACAACAGGGGATGTTGTAGCTATTATGGATGCTGATCTACAAGATCCACCAGAAGTTATAACAGAAATGGTTAAATTGTGGGAACAAGGCAACGAAGTAATATATGCCAAAAGAAAAAGCAGAGAGGGCGAATCTAAATTTAAGTTATTTACAGCAAAAATGTTTTATAAAGTGTTAAATGGATTATCTGATGTTGAAATTCCAAAAGATACAGGAGATTTTAGATTAGCAGATAGAAAAGTAATAGATGTAATTAATTCCTTACCTGAACATAATAAATTTTTAAGGGGCCTATTTAGTTGGGTAGGTTTTAAACAGATACCACTTGAATATGAAAGAAAAGAACGATTTGCCGGAAAAACAAAATATCCATTAAAGAAAATGCTAAAACTAGCATCTGATGGAATAACAAGTTTTTCTACCAAACCATTAAAAATATTAGGAGTACTTGGGTTGATATCTGTAATTGCTTCAATAGTTATATTGATATATGCATTAATATCATATATATTTAATTTAAATCAATTAACTGCTGGTTGGACATCTATAATGGTTACTGTTACATTTTTAGGAGGAATGCAATTGTTATCAATATGGCTTATATCAGAATATATAGGAAAAATATATGATGAAAGTAAAGGAAGACCAGAATATATTATAGATAAAAAAATAAATATTGATTAAGAGGAAACGATGAAGAAAACAAAAGTTTCAAACTGTTTATTGTATGTATTGATGGTATTAACTATTTTTGGAATTATTATATTAAAACCAATAGATAATTTAGATGAATTATGGAATTATAATTTTGCTCGAAATATGGCAAACGGATTAGTACCATATAAAAATTTTAGTATGTTACAAATGCCATTACTACCAATTATTTGCGGAATAATATTAAGAATAATTTCGAATGAGTTAATTATAATGAGAATTATAGCAGCTTTTATGTGTGCTGGAATTTTATATTGTTCATATACAATATTAAACAAATTTAATATAAAAAAAGAAATTTCAATTATCTTTGTGTTTTTGATAGGATGGTTATTAAAAGATTATTTTTGTATTGATTATAATTTTGCTACTTTGCTTGTTACATTAATTATTATAAACATTGAATTATTATCTTATCAAAAAAATAAAAACTTTTTTGACGTAAACCTTAAAACGTCATTACTAATTGGTTTTTTAGCAGGACTAACAATAGGGTTTAAGCAAACAAGTGGACTACTAATATGTGTAGCCACTTTAGGAAATAAACTATTATTTGTTAAAAATAAAAATGATTTTAAAAATTTCTTAAAGGATCTTTTATTTAAATTTATTGGAATATTAATTCCTGTTACATTAATTTTATTATATTTGTTTGCTACAAATTCAATATCAGATTTTATAAGTTATACGTTAAAAGGAATTTCTGGTTTTAGTAATATGGTATCATATAAAAACCTAATAAGATTAAACTTAATAGGAATATTGGCAATTTTAGTTCCATTAAGTATTATATATTATTGGATTAAAACAATAATAATGGAGAAAAATAAAGAACAATATTTATTATTAGTTTATGGATTAAGCGTATTTGTAATTGCATTTCCAATATCGGACAATATTCATTTTTTAATTGCAGCTGTACCTTTTATTATATTAATACAATCTGAAATATATAATATATTATATGCATTATATAAAAATGCTTCTAAAAACGAGAAAAGCAAAAAGCTTTTGTTTTTTATTATATATTTTGTGATGATGCTTACAATCCTAGTTTCGATTGTATTTAGTTTATATAATCTAACAAATTATTATAAGCAAAGAGATTCTTTATCAAAATTATCACATTATAAATATATTCCGATTGATAAGACTCTAGAAGAGCAAATTAATAGAATTGATAAATATATTTTGAAAAATGAAAAAGAAACCAAAATATTAGATGCAACAGCGGCTATATATATGATTCCGATAAATAAATATAACAAAAACTATGATATGTTATTAAAAGGAAATTTGGGAGAAAATGGAGAAGAAAATTTAAAACAGGAAATTAAAAATTCCAAAAATACCATATATCTCGTGCTAAAAGATAAATTAAAAAAGAATTGGCAAACACCTTTAGATGTAATTGAATATGTTAAAACAAACAAAAATAAAATAGGTGAAATTGAAATATTTGATATATATGAATAGGAGAAAAATATGAAAAAGGTAATTTCTGTAGTAGTACCTTGCTATAATGAAGAGGAAGTAATTAAAGACTTTTATATAGAAGTAGCAAGAGTTTTTAAAGAACTAAAAGATTATAAATATGAATTAGTATTTATAAATGATGGAAGTAAGGATAAAACATTAGAAATACTAAAAGAATTGAAAAAAAATGATAGAGATGTTAAAATAATAAGCTTTTCTAGAAACTTTGGAAAGGAATCTGCTATATATGCAGGATTAGAAAATTCAAAAGGAGATTTAGTAGTTGTTATAGATGCAGATTTACAACATCCCCCAGTTAAAATTATTGATATGGTACAAGGAATTGAAGAACGGATTTGATGTTGTAACTACAATTAGAAAAGATAGAAAAGGAGAGTCTTGGATCAGAAATCTTTTTTCAAATATGTTCTATAATATAATGAAAAAATTTGATGGTATCAACATACAAAGAGGAAGTCAAGACTTTAGAATGATGACAAGGCAAGTTGTTAATTCTATACTACAATTAAAAGAATATAATAGGTTTTCAAAAGGGATTTTTAACTGGGTAGGATTTGATGTAAAGTATATAGAAATTGAGAATGTTAACAGAACAAAAGGAAAAACAAAATGGAGTTTTAAAAAGTTATTTTCATATGCAATTGAAGGATTTGTTTCTTTTACAACAGCACCATTAAAAATTTCTATATTGCTTGGAGTATGTATATCTATTATAGCTTTGATTTCTGCGATAATAATAATACTACAAACAGTTATTTATGGTAAAGAAGTTCCACGGATATGCTTCAATTATAACTACTGTATTATTAATGGGCGGAATACAATTATTAACTATTGGGATTTTATCAGAATATACATCAAAAATATATCTTGAGATTAAAGATAGACCAAAATATATTGTTAAAGAAAAAATTGATTAAAACATACAAATGATGAAAGGAAAAATATGAATAAAAAAACTTATATTATTTTAGTTATTTTAATATTTATATTTGCAATTACTATAAGGATTATAAATTATCCAAATGCTATTTCTGACATAAATTGTGATGAAGCAATGACAGCTATTAATGCCAAAAGTATAGCAGAAACAGGACAAGATATTTACGGAACTTCATATCCAGTATATTTTGAGGGATGGCTAACAGGAGGACAGAGTGCTTTTGCAACATATACAATGGCACTTTTTATAAAAATATTTGGCTTTTCAACTTTAGCTATAAGACTTCCTATACTTGTAATGACAATTATATCAATGTTTTTTATGCTTTTATTAATAGAAAAGGTATTTGATAATAAATATATAGCTTTAATAACCATAGCGCTTGTAGCAATAAACCCATGGAGTATAGTACAATCTCAATGGGTTTTAGATTGTAACTTCTTTCCACATATGCTAATAATTTCGATTTGTTTATTAATAATTGGAATTAAAGATAAGAATAATATTTGTTTGTATGGATCAATGGTATCATTTGCATTAACGTTATACACTTATGGAATTGCATTATATATTGTTTTATTATTTCTATTTTTTACATGTATTTATTTATTAGTAAAAAAAGAGGTAACATTATTACAAATATTAATTTGCATATTAATTTTTGTAGTAGTTGCTACACCAATAATACTTATGAGTATAGTTAATATGTTGAATTTACCAACAATTCAAATTGGAAAACTAACAATACAAAATTTTGAGTATTTTACTAGAACCAGTGATATGCTTGTATTTTCAGAAGATAAATTACAAACTTTTCAGGAAAATAGCAAATATTTATGGAATTTACTAATAAAACAAAATGATAAGTTGGTTTGGAATTCATTTCCAAAGTATGGTACTATTTATCTAATTAGTATGCCTTTTGTAAGCTGTGGAATTATTGCAACTTTAATACAGTATTTCAAATGCAAAGAAAAATGCAATTCTTTATCAATAGTCTTAATCATTGCGTTATTGGTTTGTTTACTTTGTGGAATATTGATAAATAAGATTAATATAAACAGATTAAATGCAGTGTGGTACATATTGTTGATATTTAATGCAATTGGAATTTATGAATTGGTAAATATAATAAAATTTAAGAAAATTACCACCTTTGTAATTATTTTTATTTATGCTTTTAGTTTTGCAAGTTTTATAAAGTATTATTATAAAGTGGGTTGTACAAAAATATCAGATTCTTACACATGGTCAAGAGGGTTAGTTGATGCTGTGAAATATGTTAATGAAGATCCTAATGCTAATAAAATAATAATATCTCAAAATACTTATAATACAGATAAACGAGATATTTTTATAAGATATGCAACAAGAAATGAACAAATTGAAAGAATTAGGAAAGAAGACTTTTTTACATTTCATACTAAAGGACCAAGAGCAAAAATGAATTATTCTACAAAAGAAAAAGAATATGTTATAGAAAATATAAATGAAGAAACGAAATTTGATGAACAATACTATATTATTACTAAAAATGAATTTGAAAAAAACATCCAAAATGAGGATTTTAAATATATAGAATTTAAAGATTATATAGTGTTACAGAATAAGAATACTAAGGAGTAAAAAGTGAAAATTAATAAAAAAACTATAGTTATATATATAATAGTACTTTGCGTGGCATTAATAATGTGTTGGAATTATGTTAAAATGCATTGGGCTAATGATACTTATACTATTTATAATACTGGATATTATGAATATGGAATAAAAGTATTTCTAAAAAACGGAAGACCATTTTCATGTTTATTGCTTATTATTGCAGGAAAGTTCAACCTGAAAATTGAAACATTAGTAAAAATATCAACAATATTAGGAATTTGTATATCTTCTGCTTCGGTTATGTTGATTAGAATGATAATATGCAGATTTAAACCACCTAGAAATAATCTAGATGAATTTAAAATTGCTATTATTTCTTATTGTACAATATATAATTTTATGTATATTGATATTTTATATTTTGCAGAAGCTTGTATATTAGCCTCTGGCGTGTTTCTTGCGATATTTGCAGCTTATAAATTAGTTTTATCACCTAAGCATAAAATAATAAAATCATTTTTTTATTTATTGATTGCAGTTTTTTGCTACAATGGAATAGTAGGTGTTTATATAGTAAGCGTTATTTTACTATTATTACTACAAAACAATATATTTTCAAAGAATTTTAAATATATATTTATATCAGTTGCTTTAATAGTAACAACAATAGTATTGAATTTTATACAAATAAAATTAGTAATTAATTTATTTAATTTCTCACAAAATACTAGATTATCTTTGAATATAATTTATAATACATTATTTATATTAAAAAATGCACGGAAAAATTTTAATGAGTAAACAGACACAATTATTTCCTGTGGGATTATTTGTTTCATTTCTGACTGTTATTTTAGGTATTATTGCCAACTGTTTTATAAAGCAAAATAAAATTCTATTAGCTAAAATAATAATATTATCTATTTTTGGAACAATGGCATCTTTTGCTATACATATATTTTCTTTATCTAGTTTTGGATCAGGAAGGTTACATATATCAATAGGAATGACAATAGGCTATATATTTATAATGCTTTATGTATTGAGTGATGTATTAGAGAATAAAACTTTTTTTTCATATTTGCTTAATATTTTATTATGTTTATGGTTTTTAACTAATATTTTTAATTTTATGTTTTTAACATATGAACATCAATTGGCAAATAAAATTGATAAACAAAAGACAATGGAAATAGTTAAATATGTACAAGAATATGAAAGAGACAATAATATAGAAGTTAAGTATGTTGCTATGAAATATTTTCCAAATACAAACAAAGGATATTATAAACAAAGAGATTCTGTTAATTGCTTAGCGTTATATTCAGAATGTTCTTATGATGGATTAATAAATTTGTATTTACAAAGAAAGTTAAGAAGAGTGAATTTGACATTAAAAATGAATGAGGAGTATAATATTAGAACAAATGGAAATGAAGAATTTGTTTGCATAGATGACGTTTTAATATGTCCAATATATAATTTTTAATATTATAGGAGAATAAAAATGAAATTATTAATGCATACGTGTTGTGCTCCTTGTAGTGTGTACTGCATAGAAAGTTTAAGAAATGAAAGAATAGAACCAGTATTATATTGGTATAACCCTAATATACATCCATATATAGAATATAAAACAAGAAGAGATACTCTAAAAGAATATTCGAAAATGATAAATGTACAGGCTATATTTAATGAAGAATATGGTCTAGATAATTTTTGTAAAAACGTAATAAACGACTTGGAAAACAGATGTGTAAATTATTGTTATAAAGTTAGATTAGAAAAAACAGTTCGATATGCAAAAGAAAATGGGTATGATGCTTTTACAAGTACTTTATTTGTAAGTCCATACCAAAAACATGAAGAATTAAAGAAACTTTGTGAGCAACTAGCACAAAAATATGATATACAGTTTTTATATAGAGATTTTAGAGTAGGATTTAGAGAAGGACAAGCAAAAGCAAGAGAACTTGGATTATATATGCAAAAATATTGTGGATGCATTTTTTCAGAGGAGATGAGATATAATAGCCACAATACTACAAAAACTAGTATTCCCAACGGTTACGAGATACCAAGAGAACCTAGAATGCAAGTTAAAAAAATAGAAAATAAAGAAGATTATATTGATTTACTTTTAGAGGCAGATCCTTCAAAAGATATGATACACAAGTATTTGAACGATTCTGATGTATATGCTTTAAAAAAGGGAGATGAGCTAATTTCTATTGCAGTTATTTTGCACATTGATAGGAAAACATTAGAATTAAAAAATATAGTTACAACAGAAAAATACAGAAATAAAGGTTATGCAAAAACACTTCTAAAATCATTATGTGGTAATTATAAACAGAAATATGACAGAATGTTAGTAGGAACAACGGAGAATAACATTCCTTTCTATGTTAAGCAGGGGTTCGATAAATATGAGAAAACAATTAAGAATTTCTTTATAGATAATTACAATGAAGAAATTAAAGATAGAGATTTAATTTGTACTGATTTAATATATTATTCAAAAGATTTAAAGAAAAAGATGAATGGCACGATAGAGGAGAAAGCTATTATCTAATCATTGAAAATATAATTTCCTTTGACTGAAAAGATAAAAGTTACAGACTTTATAATGAGTAAAAGTATTAAAAATATTGATAAATACAATAAGAAATTTAGTAGATTATTATAAGGATTTAGTTATGAATAAAGAAGAAATAATAAAATATTGTTTAACATTAGAAAATACATATAAAGATTGTCCATTTTCAGATGACTTTGAATCTGTAACAATGAAACATTGTAAAAATAAAAAATGGTTTGCATTATTAATGAATGTAAATAATAAGTTATACCTTAATGTTAAGACAGATCCAAATTATTCTGATATATTGAGAAATACTTATGATTATATAATACCTGCATATCACATGAATAAGGAACATTGGAATACAATTATTGTAGATGAAAAAGTGGACGAGGACTTAATAAAAGAATTGATAGAACAAAGTTATCAATTGACAAAGTAAAGTTAAATGCAAATAGTAATTCGTAAAGGAGCGTCAAAAATATGGAAGAATACAATAATGAAAAGTATAGGGTGCTTGAAAATGTAGAAAATTTATTTAAAAGAATCAATCGTTTTGGAAATGAATATAATTATTGCTTTGGCACATTTAAACCTCAATCAGCATTACCAATAGCTCTTGGAACAGTTGGAGGACTAATTGAGGTGGCTAAACAAAAAAATAATATAAGTGGATATTTTGTTAATAAGAATGAAAATGAAATTTGTCTAATCCCCGTTATACTTGATGACCATAGAGTTATGCAAATTGATATTAATGGATATATTGATATAAAGCCAGAAGAGATTAAGAAAATAAAAATTAAAAATGAAGATTTTATATATAAAAGAATTACTATTATTCTAAATGATGGCACAAAATATGTAATGAACTCTGCTAAAAAGGTTAAAGGTGCAAATTATCATCAAGAAAACTTGAATAAATTTATTGAAATTTATAAATAGTAAGTTATGGAGAAGATTAAATGAAGAAATTATTAAAGTATGGAATAATAATTATTATAATAATAGCTATTATTGTCTTAGGAATAAATTTATATGTAAGAATATCCACAAATAAACAAATTATTAAAGAAAATGACTATACAGCATTATCTGATGTAGATTGTATAATAATTCTAGGAGCTGGAATATGGAAAGATAAACCTAGTCCTATGTTAGAAGATAGATTATTAGAAGGTATAAAATTATACCAAAATAGTGTGTCAGACAAGATAATAATGAGTGGTGATCACGGAAGAAGAGAATATGATGAAGTAAATATAATGAAAAATTATGCGATTGAAAAAGGAATACCATCAGAAAATATTTTTATGGATCACGCAGGATTTTCTACTTATGAAAGTATATACAGAGCAAAAGATATTTTTGAAGCAAAGAAAGTAGTAATAGTAACTCAAGAATACCATTTATATAGGACATTATATATTGCAAATCAGTTAGGGTTGGAAGCCTATGGAGTAGGAGCAGATCCAAGACAATATGTAGGAGCAACATATAGAGAATTAAGAGAAATATTAGCGAGAGATAAAGATTTTATAAAATGCATATTTAAGCCAGAGCCTACTTATTTAGGAGATACAATTCCTGTAAGTGGAAATGGAGATATTACAAATGACGGTAAACAAGATATTTAAGAAATATTGGAGTTAGTATGAAAAAAAGAATTTTTATAATTGTTATATTTATAATTATTAGTGTGATTTTAGTAGCGTTATTATATTTTTTTAACACTATTCCACACAAACAATATTCTAATAGCGATTTTAATATTGAAACTTATATTAGTAGTGTTGATAAAGACAATGATGGAATAGATGACCAAACAGATATATTGAATAATGTAAGAACTTATATTGCTAAAAAGCCAAAATATAAAAGCAAATATTATGAAACTGGATATCCAGATGATGAATATGGAGTTTGTACTGATGTTGTTACAAATGGATTAAAAGATGCTGGATATGATTTAAAGGAACTTGTAAACGAAGATATTATAAATAATAAAGAAAAATATAATATTGAAGTTATAGATAAAAACATAGATTTTAGGAGAGTAAGAAACCTAGATGTATATTTAAAAAATAATAGTATTTCTCTAACAAAGGATTTATCACAAATAGAAGAATGGCAAGGTGGAGATATAATTGTATTTAAAGACCATATAGGAATAATATCAGATAAGAGAAATAAAAAAGGTATTCCATTTTTAATACACCACGCAAATCCAATACAAGTAAACTATGAAGAAGATGTTTTAGAACTATACGGACAAGATTATATTATAGGACATTATAGAATCAGTTAAACAAATTACAAGTTATAGGAGAAATAAATGATAAGAAAATTTGAAAAAAATGATATAAATCCTGTAATGCAAATATG
>CAKPIK010000007.1 GCA_934162365.1 uncultured Clostridia bacterium
TGTGATTTCCTTGTAAAAATTCCAATGAAAGGAAAAGTTCAATCTTTAAATGCTTCTGTTTCAACAGGAATAGTAGTTTATGAAGCAGTAAAACAAAGGATAAGAAAGGAAAATTAATATGAGAGGAAAAAAAATAGGAATAATAATTATTATAATATTTTTTGTTGTTGCAGTTTTAGGAGGAATATTTGCATATTTATTTTTAGCAACAGATACTTTTAAAGGAAATAAACAAATATTTTTAAAATATCTATCTCAAACAGTTGAGCAAGTTGAAGAAGTAAAAAATTCTAAAATATTAGAAAACTATAAAGATAGATTAAATCTAGATAAATATGAAACAAATACGTCGGTAGACTTTAAGTATTCAGAAGGTGGAGAGGTTTCAAGTGGATACAATAATTTAAGTATTAATATGCAAACTCAAAAAGATGAACAATATAATTATAAAAAGGCTCAAATATTGTTTGGTGATAAAAGTATTGTACAGGTAGAAGGAATCAGAAGTGAAAATTTAGATGGAATAAGATTTACAGATATATTTAATCAATTTGTTACTTTGCAAGATGGAAAAAATATAAATGGATTGAATTTAACAGATGAAAATTTAATAATGATGAAAAATATAATTGAAGATAATCAAGAATTTTATGAAGAAATATTATTTACAAATCAAGATTATGAAAGTCTAAAAGAAAAATATTTGAACATAATAGGAAATGCTTTAAATGATGGAACATACACAAAGCAAAAAAATTCAATTATAACAATTAATTCTCAAACAGTAAAATCAACAGCATATTCTTGTCAATTAAATGGTATGCAAGTTCAAAATTTGGTTATTAAATTATTAAATACATTAAAAAGTGATGATATTATTTTAAATAAAGTAAATAATATATTAAATGATACAAAAAAATATGAAGATTATATTACAGAACTGCTAAGAAATGCAGAAGATACAGAATTTTCAAATATTAAAGTAACAGTATATGCTCAAAATGGAAATATTATTAGAACAGCATTAAATATTGGAACAGATAATATAACAATTGAAAAAACACTAAAAAATAATAAATATATATTAAAAATTCAACACGAACAATTAAATAGTGAAAAAGAAAATAGTCAAGAAATTATAATTTCAAGAACATCAACAGATGAAAATGAAGAATACATTTTTAATATAGAAGTAGTAGATGGAGAGGATAAATATTCTATTGATGCAACAGTAAGCTCAGATTATAAGACAACAATGATAGACTTTGACTTTTATAAAGATATAGTAAATATAAATATAAAGGCAAAAGATATTATGACAGATACATTAAGCCAAAGAATAGATTTACAGTCAAATAATAATATTGTATTAAATAATTTAAGTGATGAGCTTTTAAAAGTAGTTGTTGATAAGATGAATTCAGCATATACAGACACACTTTTAAAAAGATATGATTTATTAATCAAGAAATTGAAATCAGAAGATTTAATGTCAGCATTGAAGAGTATATTAAGCGATGGAAATTTTGATGAAGATGATCAAACAAGTGAGCCATCAACTCCAGCTGAGAATCAGATAACAAAAGAAGAAATAAATAGATTTAATGCTAAATTTGAGTTTTATTCTGGAACTAATATTTCTGGAGATAGTGTAAAAGTATTATTAGATGTTGTAAAAGATAATCTAAAAAGTGTAGACATTATTCCAATGCAAACTGTAAGCACTTCAACAGATAAAGTAAAAGAAAAAATAAAATTAAATATTAAAAAGGATAATGAAAATGCAGATTTAGCAAATGGAATTATGGAAAAAATTAATGCTCAAGATAAGTATGATGTAACAATAGAATATAATAAAGACAGTGGTATTACAGAAGCAATAATAATTGTTCCATCTGATAAATAAAATATATTTTATATTAGACAGAGAGGAAGTGTAAGATGAATCAAATATTGGTAACAGAAAAAATATATGTAACACCAGAATTAAAAAGAAAAAAGAAAATATATAAATTGATGTTTATAATATCATTATTTTGTATGATATGTTTATCAACTATATATATATATGCAGAAGTAGATCGTAATAAAGAATCTGAGGTTTCAAAAAATATAGTTCAAGATATGTTTAAAGATTCAACGACTGTTGATCAAGAAGAAAATGCTTTAATTGTAAAGATTACCAATGATGTTGCAACAAATATTCAAGAATATCAACAAATAGAAGAAAAAACGTCTAATACTATACAAAATACTCAGACACAGGCTAAGTCATATACTGCGAAAGATGGAAAAAATTATAACTATATTGGAAGAGTTGTAATTCCAAAAATAGGAGTTGACTATGCAATATTAGATCATTGGTCAGATGAACTCTTAAAAGTTTCTATATGTAAATTTCATGGTGCTAATCCGAATGAAGTTGGAAATTTATGCTTAGTTGGACATAATTGGAGAAACAAAAGATTCTTTAGTAAAGTGCCTACTCTTGAAATTGGAGATATAGTTCAGATAACAGATTTGAATGAAAAAACGATTGATTATGAAGTATATGATATTCACACAGTAGATCCCAATAATACTGATGATACTACACAAAAAACTAATGGAAGAAAGGAAGTTACATTAATAACTTGTACAGATGATAGTCAACAAAGAGTTATTGTAAAATGTAAAGAAAAAAGATAAACAAAAATCTCTTTTAATCATATTATATGATTAAAAGAGATATTTTTGTTGGGAGGAATTTTTATGGCTAAAATTTTGGTATTTAATCAAGATACAAATAGGATGGAGACATATTATAGAGGAGAAAATGAGGCTATGCCATATAATACAAATAGAACATTAAAAGTAAAAGAATTCAGAGGTTCAAGTAAAAGTAATATTTTGTGGACTGATAAAAGAACAATGCAAGCATGGAATAGTCAAAGATATATATATGGAGCCCCAATATATGTAGGATTTGCTTTTAAAAGACCATATGAAGGAGGACATCGGAAATCAAAGTCAACATTATGCAGGGACAGCATTTGATGTTGGGCAGACATTAACAAATGCTCAAAGAACGGTATTGAGAAATAGTGCTAGAAACTCAGGAGTTTGGACATATATTGAACCAGAGGTATTGTCTCCAACATGGGTACATTTTGATAGAAGATATGGAATGCCGACATGTAGTTCTGGAGGATATCCTTTGATAAGACAAAATTCAAGAGGAAATTATGTATGTATAGCACAAGATGATTTAAATACATTAGGATATACTACAGGGGGATTAGATGGTGTTTTTGGAGGGCAAACATTTACTGCTGTAAAAAGATATCAAGCTTCAAGAGGATTGGTTGCTGATGGAATAATTGGTTGTAATACATGGAGATCTTTACAAGAAAATGTAGTAGGAACAGGTGCTACAAGTACAACTATAAATTAAAATAAAAAAAATTAAAAAAAATTTTAAAAATGTATTGACAATTTATATAAAACATAGTATACTAGTCAATGTCGAAAGACATGGTCGCTTAGCTCAGCTGGGAGAGCATCTGCCTTACAAGCAGAGGGTCATAGGTTCGAGCCCTATAGCGACCACCATGTTTTACGGCCTGGTAGTTCAGTTGGTTAGAACGCTAGCCTGTCACGCTAGAGGTCGACGGTTCGAGCCCGTTCCAGGTCGCCATTTTTTTTATTCAAAATCAAATAATCGCCTTGATAGCTCAGTTGGTAGAGCAAAGGACTGAAAATCCTTGTGTCACTGGTTCGATTCCAGTTCAAGGCACCAAAAGATAGCTGGAAATAAAACCAGCTTCTTTTTTTATTAAGAAAAATATAATAAATATGGAATCGAAAAGGAGGATAAGAAATTTGTCCGGGAGGACAAATTTCCCGACGCGGCTCGACGATTCCAGTTCAAGGCACCAAAAGATAGCTGGAAATAAAACTAGCTTCTTTTTTTATGCAGTAAAGAGAAATATAGAGAGATTCCCAGAAGATTTTTGCTTTCAATTAACGGAAAGAGAATTTCAAAATTTAAGGTTCCAAATTGGAACCTTAAATAAAAAAGTTAATAATGGAGATGTTACAAGAAAATATTTACCATATGCTTTTACAGAACAAGGTATTGCTATGTTAGCAGGTGTCTTAAAAAATGATATAGCTGTAAAAGTTAGTATTAATATAATAAAATCGTTTATAGAAATGAGAAAATTTATATCTTCAAACGGACAACTATTCGATAGATTAACTAATGTAGAATATAAATTATTAGAACATGATAAAAAATTTGATAAAGTATTTGATCAATTACAAAATGAAGAAAATATCAAACAAAAAATATTTTTTGAAGGTCAAATATATGATGCATACAGTTTAATAATTGATATTATCAAAAAAGCAAACAGGAAAATTTTAATAATAGATAACTATATAGATGATAGTGTTTTGAAAATGCTTACAAAGAAGAATGATAAAGTTGTAGTTGTGATATTAACATCAGAAAAAAGCAATATACAAAAAATTGATATTCAGAAATTCAATAAAGAATATCCAATATTAAAAGTTGCTAAAACAAATAAATTCCACGACCGATTTATAGTAATTGATAATAAAGAAATGTATCATTTGGGAGCATCGATAAAAGATTTAGGTAAAAAATGTTTTGGAATTAATAAAATTGAAGATATAGAAATTATAAATAAAATTATAAATATACAAAGCCAATCATATTACCTATAGGAAAAAATTAAAAGAATAAAAACTATTGACAATTTTTTATAAAATGATTTAATATTTGTGAATATAGTCAAGAAGACGGAAGATTTGTAGTGGTAGCTAAAAAAATATAAACAGGGTAACAACTTAATTATCCTGTTTTTACTAGTATTATAGAAAGACCTTCATTTTCTCTATATTATTTTTTTGCATAGTAACAAAATCATTTAAAATATTCTTAATAGGTTCATCTACTTGTGGGTTGTGATTAAGAAGCTTTTGACACTCTATAATTCCCATATTCCCACCTTGTATCATAATCTCTGCAATATGAGAATTACTTTTATCTTTTATGGTATTAAATTCGGTACCAATATAGCTCATCATCTTTGTACCAAAAGGAGATTCATCAGGAACTTCTCCGTATTTTTCAAATTCTGTATTAACCCTATCTGCAATCTTACCATACTCAGAATATTGTGTACTAAGATTTTCTTTCATATTTTCATCTCCTACTTTTTGCATAACAAAAGAAATAGACTCCATTCCCATTTTAGCAGCTTTGCTAATTTCGTTTAAAATTGTTAAATTAATATTATTATCCATAGAAATACCTCCAAAATATTAACAATAGTATAACCAAATAACGGAAAAATACACAAAATTATAAAGATATATTGCTCTTTTCAGCAAAAAGATGGTATAATAGACTTTATATAAAAGGAGGATACATAAGATGGAGAATTTAAAGGTACTAATAAGCGAAGAAGAAATTGAGAAAAAATTAGAAGAATTAGCAAGTCAAATAGACAAAGATTATGAAGGAAAGGAAACAACAATACTTTCAGTATTAAATGGAGCAGTTTTCTTTACAACAGAATTAACACTAAAAATGAAGACTAAAATGCAATTTGCATTTATTAAAATATCAAGTTATGAAGGAACTGAAAGCACAGGAAAAGTAACGCTAAAATCTGATGTATCAAATTCACTTATAGAAGGAAAAGATGTACTAATAGTAGAAGACATAGTTGATACAGGAAGAAGTATGTCTTATTTACTAGAACATATAAAAGCTAAAAATCCAAAAAGCTTAAAATTATGCTCATTAGTTAGTAAACCAAGCAGAAGAGAAATAGAAGTTCCAATAGACTATTTAGGCTTTGAAATACCAAATAAATTCATAATAGGCTATGGTTTTGATGACGAGGAAGGATTTAGAAGAAATTTACCATACATAGGTTACAAAGAGGTTTAATAATGAATAAAAATGAACTATTAAAAGTAAAACAAAAAGCATTAGAAGAAAAGATTCCAATAATAATGGATGACACACTAGAGATAATATCTAAAATTTTAATAGAAAAAAAGCCAGAAAGAATACTAGAAATAGGAGCAGCAGTAGGATATTCAGCAATATGTTTTTCTGAGTACTTATCAGAGAATGGAAAAATAGATACAATAGAAAGAGATGAACAAAGAATTGCTGAATGTAAAGAAAATCTGAAAAAGGTAGGAGTAGAAGACAAGATCAATTTATATGAAGGTGATGCTGTTGAAATACTTCCAACTTTGAATGAAAAATATGATATAGTATTTATAGATGCTGCAAAAGGAAAATATCCATTTTTCCTAGAGCAAGCACTTCGTATGTTAAAAGATGACGGAGTGATATTTGCAGACAATATTCTATATAAAGGCTATGTAATGAGTGATTACAACAAACACAAACAAAGAACAGCAGTAACACATCTAAGAGAATATATAAAAGAAACTACAGAAAATCCACGTTTAAAAACAGATATTCTAGAAGTGGGAGACGGATTAGCAATAACAAGAAAGGTGAGTGAATAGAATGAAGAAACCAGAATTATTAGCACCAGCAGGCTCTTTCGAAAAAGCAAAAGTAGCATTTATGTATGGAGCAGACGCAGTATATTGTGGAACAGCATCATTATCACTAAGAAGCAGAGCAGAAGTTGATGATGATGATTTAATTAACACAATAAAATATGCTCATAGTATAGGCAAAAAAGTTTATGCTGCTTTAAATATATATGCTTGGGATAACAATTATGAAGAAATTGAAAAACAAGTAAAAAGACTAGATGAGGTCAAAGTTGATGGTATTATTGCATCTGACGGAGGCGTAATACAAAAAATACGTCAAATAGCACCAGATATAGAAGTTCATATCAGTACACAAGCCAATGTAGTAAGTTATCATAGTGCAAAATTTTGGTATGACAATGGAGCAAAAAGAGTAATATTAGGAAGAGAAACAAGTAAAGATCAAATAGAAGAAATAATGAAGAATAAACCAGAAGACTTAGAAGTAGAAATGTTTATACACGGTGCACTATGTTGGGCTTATTCTGGAAGATGCTTCTTAAGTGAATACCTATCTTGTAGAAGCGCAAACTTAGGAGATTGTTCTCAAAGTTGCAGATGGGCATATAATATGTATCTAGAAGAAAAGAATAATCCAGGAAACTTAATGCCAGTAGAAACTGACGAAAATGGAACATACATATTATCATCAAAAGACTTATGCTTAATAAAAGAAATTCCACAAATCATAGAAATGGGAGTAGATAGCTTAAAAATAGAAGGTAGACTAAAAACAGAATACTATCTAGCAAGTGTAGTAAATGTGTATAGAAATGCAATAGATGACTATATTAAAGATCCAGAAAATTATGATTATACTAAATACTTAAAAGAGCTAGAGAAAATAAAAACAAGAGGACTTACAACATTCTATTTTAATGATAGAAATAATAAAGATTTCCAAGAATATGAAGGAAAACAATATAATCCTAACTTTGAATTTGGTGGAAAAATAATAGAAGATAAGCCAGCTGGAGAAATATCAACAATAGAAATAAAAAATAAATTAAAAGTTGGTGATGTACTAGAATTAATAATACCAAACAAAATAGAAGCGGAAGAATTTGAAATAAAAGAACTATTTGACAGTGAAACAGGAGAGAAAATAGAAACAGTAAATCCTGGAAAACTTGGACAAACAGTAAAACTAACAATACCATACGAAGTAAAACAAGGATGGATATTAAGAAGAAAAAAATAAGATAAGAGCGAGTAGAACTCGCTCTTTACTCATATTTAGCCAACTTATATGAAAGAACTAGAGAAACAAGCATGATTATAATTGAAACTAATCCTATTAAATCTAAGGAAAATCCAGGGTAAAGTACAAAAATAGAACCGAGAGTAAATCCTATTATTGCCAAAAAAGTAGACTGATGATATTTCTTTAGTAAAATATTAATAATTTTAAGCCAAACAATACTACCTAGAAAAACGCCTATTGACAAAGGAACAAGAAGTCTTAAATTAACACTTGCAATAGCAGAAAGATACTCGGAATAAACTCCAAGACACATCAGAATTATAGTATTACTAACTCCAGGGACAACAATACCAATAGACATTATAAATCCTGCAAATATTAAATAAAAAGGATTGTAAACAAAATATAAAACAATATTATTAAAATCGAAATGTTTTTCAAATACAATCAACAAAACGCCTATACTAAAGGATATGATAAGAGGCAAAAGCTTTTTCAACTGAATACATTTATCAAAATTTGCTTGTTTAAATAAAGCTGGAATAGTACCGAGAATTAAGCCGATAAATGCATAACAAGCTTGAAACTTAAATGTATTAAAAAAATACTTTATTACATTTCCAAAAAGAACAATTCCTAAAAAAGAACCAAGTCCAATTGGAAGTAAAAAAACAAAGTTCTTTTTAAAATCCTTAAACAAATTTAAAACAGAATCTACTAATTTCTCATAGATGCCAAAAATAACGCAAAAAACACCACTACTAACACCTGGCAGAATGGCACCAAATCCTATTAAAATACCAATAACAAGATTAAATAAAAAATTCATATAAAACCCTCTAACACTTTATAAATAAGTATGGTAAAAACAATAAAAATATGAATAAAAAATAAGTTTTAAAGGTCAGGCACTTTCATAAAAGCTATAACATATATTATGGTATAGCAAGAAATGGAGGTGCTTGCAATGCTTACCATCTCATTAACGGGTTTTTTAGCTTTTTTACAAACATCAGTATTTGCAGTTGGATATATAGCGAGTAATAACTTATTTCCAGAACCATTGAGCAGTGAAGAAGAAAAAATATATTTAGAAAAAATGGAAAACGGCGATGAAGAAGCTAAAAATATATTAATTGAGCGAAACCTAAGACTAGTTGCCCATATATCGAAAAAATACTCTAGCACTAATGTTGATCAAGAAGATTTAATCTCAATTGGAACCATTGGATTAATAAAAGGAATAAATAGCTTTAAAGTAAACAAAGGAACAAAGCTCTCAACATATGTATCAAGATGTATAGATAATGAAATATTAATGTATTTAAGAGCAACTAAAAAACATCGGAGCAGAAGTGTACTTAGAAGATGTAATTGGAAAAGATAAGGATGATAATACAGTTACACTTAAAGAAGTAATAGAAAGCAATGATAAAAGTATAGAAGATGAAGTTGACCTGAAAATAAAAATGAAAAAACTTTATCAAAAAGTAAAGGATGTTTTAAAAGATAGAGAACGAACAATTATTAAATTACGTTTTGGACTAGAAGGAGGTAAGCCAAAGACACAAAAAGAAATCGCTAATATGATGGGAATATCTCGTTCATACGTGTCAAGAATAGAAACAAAAGCGATAAATAAATTAGGAAAAGAATTCCAAGAAGAATAAATATGAGGTGTAATTTTTATGGCATATTCAGATAGAGAATTATTAGCAAGGATGATAGAGTGTGAAGCTGGAGGAGAAGGCGATAATGGAATGAGGGCTGTTGCAACAGTAATAATGAACAGAGTAAATGTTTCAGAAGGTGAGTATGCAAGAATCTCACAAGGCGGGAATATTAGAAATATACTCTTCCAAGCAGGACAATTTGACTGTGCGGCAGAAACACTAGGAGGAAATTATAATAGTCAAAATATTTATAATATGAATCCAACAGAACTTAATTATTACATTGCAGATTGGGCCTTGTCGGGAAATAGGCTTAATGAAATAGATAATTGTTTATGGTACTTAAATCCATTTAAACCAACTTGTGATAGCACATTTCCAAGAAACGGTTCAGGAAGTCTACACACAAGACTTGGAGAACATTGCTTCTATATGCCAACAGCACTGTATGCTAACACATAAAGGAGGTACTATAGTTGGAAAATAGTATGATAAGACAAACTGACTCGAGCCAAAATGTTCCAGAGACATTAAAAAATCCAATATATACACCTGGATTTTTAAGACAACAAATTGGAAAATTAATGCGAGTTGAATTTTTAATAGGAACCAACAATCTAGTTGACAGAATAGGAATTCTAGAACAGGTTGGAGCAAGTTATATATTATTAAGATCATTTGAAAATGACAGTTTGGTATATTGCGATATATACTCAATAAAATTTATTACAATATCAACAGGAAGAAAGATGGCACAATGGGAAAGTAATCAATGGAACAGTCAATTTAATATGTAAAAATATAGTGGCAAATTTTTTGCCACTAAAAATATTTATAAATTCTTCATAAACATAGCAAACTTTTCAAGAAGTTCGCAACCTGATTTAATTTGTTCTTCACTATATTCGTTTAAAGCTTTTTGAGCTGAAGCTGGTATTGAATAATCTTTACCAAATAAAATATAATCCGCAGATAAATTGGTTATTTCACAAAGTTTTTCGATTTTCTCTATAGAAAGACAACCTTTGCCGTGTTCTACCATTCCTAGATATTGTCCAGAAACACCTAACTGTTTTGCGAGTTTCTCTTTAGATAATCCCATACTTTCACGAATATTTTTTATTCTTAAACCAATTTCAGTTTTTAACATAAAAATCAACCCCTTCTTTGTAAAGTAATTATTAATTTATATAATAAACTACAAAATACGACAGAAAGTGACAAAAGGGACTACAAAAATATGAATAAATATGATAAAATATGAAAAAACGAGAAAGGATGGACAGGGCGAAAATCAAATGAAATTATTATTAATAGAAGATGACAAGAATGAATGTGAGAAGTTTGAAGAACTTGCTAACAGAAATAAAGAAGTAGAATTCGTAGCAATAACAAACTCTGCAAGCGAAGGCTTAAAATATTTTAAAAGATTTATGCCAGACGGAATCATTTTAGACTTAGAACTAAATGAAGGTCAAGGAAGTGGCTTTGAATTTTTGAAAGAATTAAAGCAGTTGAATCTGGATTATCTGCCTAAAATAGTAGTTACAACAAATGTATTTTCAGATTCTGTGTATGACTATTTACACGAAAACAAAGTAGATTTTATATTTTATAAAAAACAAGAAAATTATTCAGTAGAAAAAGTAATAAACACACTATTATTGCTAAAACAATATAAGCATAAAGAAACAAAGATAGAAAATGTAAAAGATGAAGAAGATACAAGAATGATTTCCGACAGAATTGATAGAGAATTAGATTTAATAGGAGTAGGTGCACATCTACAAGGAAGAAAATATTTGCACGATGCGATATTATATCTTTTAACAACTGAGAGTAAAGATAGTAAAATCTCTATTACACAATACTTAACATCAAAATATAAAAAGCCAGACAGTACAATAAGTAGAGCAATGCAAAATGCGATTATATATGCTTGGAGAATATCATCAATAGAAGATTTGGCAGAACATTATACTGCTAAAATAAATCATGAAACTGGAATACCAACTCCTTCTGGATTTATATATTATTACGTAGAGAAAATAAAAAAGACATTATAAAATCATAAATTTGACAAAATTCTACAAAAAGTAACAAAAACTACACTACCGAATATCACCTATACAATAGCGTATAGGTGGTATCTTTTTATTTGTAAAAAATAAAAAGATAGGTGGTGATAAGTATGAGTTGGGAAGAAATATGGAAAATAATTGAACGTATAATGGGTGCATAACAGTAAAGAATATAATTATTGAAAGAAGTACAATTTTTATTGATTGTGCTTCTTTTTTGGTGTATAATATAAAAAAATTAAGGAAGTCAAATAAATGAATGAAGATTTTGCAATAGTATTAATAAAAACATTTTTTATCAATATTTATACATATTTAATTTTTTCGAAAATAATAAGTGAAAAAAGACTTGAAATTGTAAAAATTATTTTAGCAAGTACAATAACAACAGTAATATATTTATTGTGTAAGATGTATGTTAATAATATATTTGCTATATTGTTAATGTATTTTTTACAGATAATTTTTCTTAAAATATTTATAAAAGATAGCACGTATTCTATAATGATAACAAATTTAATTGCAAATTCTATTGCGTATATTGCATTAGGAATATCTGTTATGTTAAATGTAATATTTTTAGTACTGTTTAAGCATTCAAATATAGTATTAAATTTATGTGTTACGCTTATTATTGAGGCAATAATATTAATTTTGTTTTTTAGAATTAAAAGATTTAAGAATGGATTTTCATTTCTGAAAAATAAAGCAAATGGAGAATATCTGGATATAATAATGATAAATGTTAGTTCAATAATAATGCTGGTATATTGTTTGTTTGGTAAAGGTACAGGGAATGGAGAACTTGCTAAGCAAATAATGTTTCCATTCATAGTCCTAGGCATAATTATGATAATAATGATTCAAAAGACACTAACATTATATTACAAACAGAAACTATTAGAAAAAGATATAACAGAATACGAAAATACAATAAAAGAAAAAGACGCAAAAATAGAAGAATTGTCGAAAGAAAAATTCGAGATAAGCAAATTAAATCACGAATTCTATAACAGACAAAAAGCTTTACAGTTAAAAGTAGAAAACATCATATCAAATATGAGCTTAGAGATTTCAGATAAGTTGTCTGTAATGAATCAAATAAACGAGCTATCAAAAGAATATACAGGAAAACTTGAAGATATTAAGCATACAGACAAACTACCTCTAACAAATATTGAAGAAGTAGATGATATGTTCAAGTATATGCAAAACGAATGTAAGAAGAATAAAATTGACTTCAAGTTAACGATAAATGGAAATATAAGACATATGGTAAATAAAATTATACCAAAAGAAAAGTTAGCAACATTAATCGGTGATCATATAAGAGATGCTATCATAGCAATATGTTGTAGCAAAAATAAATTCAGAAGCATAGTTGTAGTGTTAGAACCGAAAGATAAAATATATGAACTTAGTATTTCTGATACAGGAATAGAATTCGAAGCAGAAACTTTTGCAAAATTAGGTCTTGAACCAGCAACAACACATAAAGATAGAGGTGGAAATGGAATAGGATTCATAACTACATTTGAAACATTAAAGGAAACAAGAGGTAGTCTGATAATAGAAGAAAGACATCCGATGGAAGAAAACGATTTTACAAAAACTGTAATATTTAGGTTTGATGGAAAGAATGAATACAAAATATGTACATATCGTCCAGAAGAAATCAAAGATCCAAATAACAGAATGATAATTGAAAATATAAATGAGAAATAAAGTGTACAAAAAATAAAAGTACACTTTATTCATTTTCTAGAGAAGGAACCGAAATAAAGTCTAAAGGATTAACATTTTTGTCATTTACTTTTATTGAAAGATGAAGATGACATCCTGTTGTGGCACCATTTGTTGGATTTCCAAAACTATCTTTATAAGGATTATTTTCAATCCCGTAAACATTTTTAGGACCAACAGTAGAAATAACATCTCCAGCATTTACAAAATAATATCTGGAAACAATAAATGTGGGGGAAACGTGACAATAAGAAACTTTGATATTACTATTTTCAACAACAATAGTATAACCACCACCAGCTCCCCAACTAGCAAAAGAGACTTCGCCACTACAAATAGCTAAAATCGGAGTACCCTCAGGAGCTGGAATATCTATTCCTGAATGGTAAGAAGATGCTCCAGCAGTCGGAGAATCTCTGTATCCAAAATATGAGCTAATATAAGAATAATTAGGTAAAGGCCAAACAAAATCTGAATTATCAATACAAGTAAGGCATAAAGAAATAAAGATTGATAATATAAAAATTATAATAAAAAACAAAAATAAAAATTTAAAAAAACTATTAGTCAAAAAATCATCTCCTAAAAATAATATTTAAACTAATAGAGGTTTTAAATTTTAATTAATTTATTTTTTTAATTTCCTAAATGCAAAGAATTTGCTAATAAAGAAATTTAGAATAATTACAATAACAGTTACAAATAATTTCATAATTGTTTTCTGAATAGAGGTGTGACATAAAGGAAATAGTAAAAATCCGCCAACAAATTCAACTATCATTGTGAAAGCTCTTCCAGCAATAAACTTAAAGAATTCAATAGTTTTTTCTTTTAAGTTTTTTGCTTCAGAATGGAATACTAAATCTTTATTTGTAATGTATGCAAATATAACAGCTAAACTTATTGCTATAAAATTAGATAGATTCTCGTTCCACTTAAAACATGTATTCATAACAAAGAAAGAGCCTAAATTTACTAATGTTGTAAATACCCCAAATACTGCATATAGCAAAACTTCCTTAGTCATAAATTTTTTTACTAAAACTTTTATCTTTTCCATAGATAAACCTCCAATAAAAAATAAAAAATGAGCTAATTACTTAGCTCCAAAGATTGGCAGGGGTATCAAGATTCGAACTCGAACCCGCGGTTTTGGAGACCGTCATGCTACCATTGACACCATACCCCTATCTGACTTTATAATAATAACACAAAACCAAACAATGTGCAAGAGAAAATCAAAAAAATAATGGACTTTAGCAAAAAAATGTTGTATAATATATACATATGGGGATGTATTTGGCTTTCGACAGTATCCCAGAAGTATGTGTAGCGAGTAGTGGATGGCTGCTTCGGCCACTATAAAAAAGCAGAACTAAAAATAAACGCTGATAATAATAGAGAATTAGCATACGCTGCCTAAGCTTAGGCGGCTCATCTTACTAAGAAGGCCTACGGTCTTGGATAAGGTGTCAACTAGTAGGATAACAAAGCTATTTTTGCCATTAAAATAGTAGGTAAATCAAATGGCTACTATAAAAACACGGTTGTTTGTTAATGTGTTCTTATAGAAAAATTAAATAACAAACTACACTCGAAGAAGCGCATATGGAAAGAATATTGGACAGGGGTTCAACTCCCCTCATCTCCACCAAAAAAAGAACACCACGAAGTGGTGTGAATTTTTTTTGCTTGGAATGAGCTCTACTATTATCATTTCATTCGATAGCTATAATTTAATTAAATATATAATTTAATAAAAAAGTTAAAATCCTGTAATCGAGTATTCTCTAACAAATTCTTCCTTTTCTTTGTTTTTAGTATACTCATTTTTAATTTTTTTACTATTGATTTTTTCTTACAGTTATGCTATAAATTTGATATAAAGATTTTTATTAAATTATATATTCAATTAAAATCAAAACAATAGTTGAATTATAAAACAAAATGCTTTATAATAACAATA